>JAFEEI010000120.1:379-12486 GCA_018241205.1 Pseudomonadota bacterium | reverse complement strand
CGATGGCGTGATCACGCCCGCCATATCCGTGTTAAGCGCAGTAGAAGGATTGGAAGTGGCGACACCGCTGCTGCAGCCTTATGTGCTACCGATTACCATCGGTGTGCTGATTTCACTTTTTTTGATCCAGCAACGCGGTACCGGTGGCATCGGTACACTGTTCGGACCGGTGATGTTGTTATGGTTTGCCACCCTCGCATTCAGCGGCGTGGTTAACATCACATCCGCGCCTGAGATTTTGCAAGCCTTTAACCCGCTGTTAGCGGTTAATTTTTGTCTAGATAATGGCTTGCTCGCTTTTATCGCATTCGGCGCCGTCGTATTGGCGCTCACCGGGGGCGAGGCGCTCTACGCCGACATGGGGCATTTTGGCGTTAAACCGATCCGCTTTGCCTGGTACGGCTGCGTTTTGCCCGCGCTGATCTTAAACTATCTGGGACAAGGCGCACTGCTACTGACTGACCCTACGGCTATTTCCAATCCGTTCTTCTTGTTGTTTCCTGCTTGGGCACTTTATCCGGCCGTAACCTTGGCGACCGCTGCCACGGTCATCGCATCCCAAGCGGTCATTTCCGGTGTTTTCTCGGTAACCCGGCAAGCCATTCAGCTCGGATTCCTGCCGCGCATGCAAATTCTGCATACCTCCGATCAAAAAATCGGCCAGATCTATATTCCATTCGTTAACTGGATTCTGCTCGTTGCCGTAGTGCTGGCAGTAGCCGGATTCGGTTCTTCCGCCAGCCTTGCCTCGGCGTACGGTGTGGCTGTCACCGCAACAATGGTGATTGAAACCCTGCTAACCTTTTTCGTGCTGCGTTTCGCTTGGAATTACCCTCTGCTTGCGAGCATCACAGCCACCGGATTTTTTCTTGCCATCGACGCTTCATTCTTTGCTGCCACGATATTGAAAATATTCCAGGGTGGCTGGTTTCCATTGCTCATCGGCGCGTTGATTTTTTTCATCATGACGACGTGGTACAACGGGCGCGACCTGTTGCTGGAACATTTGCAGAGTGATGATATTCCACTGGAGCCGTTCTTAGCGTCGCTCCTGGCGCAACCGCCAGTCCGGGTTACCGGAACGGCGGTTTTCTTAACCTCGAGTATCAACGGTGTGCCGCATGCGCTGCTGCATAATCTTGCACATAATCAGGTTCTACACGAATGCGTGGTGTTCCTAAGAGTCAGTTACCGCAAAATTCCAAGCATCCCGGAAAGTGAACGGATAACGATAAAAGCGCTGACTGGCAACTGCTATCAAATCATCGTCCGCTACGGTTACAAAGATGAACCCGACATACCCGCCGCGCTCAAAATGTGCGAACAACCAGGACTGGAATTCGAACCGCTTAAGACATCCTATTTTATTAGCCGCGAGACTATTGTGCCCAGTCCCGGTGGAGGCATGGCGCAGTGGCGGGAACGCATTTTCGCCGCGATGGCGAGAAACGCCGGCAACGCAGCCGAGTACTTCAATTTACCGGCCAATCGCGTGCTCGAATTGGGCACACGGATCGAGATCTGATTAACCTACCTGCCGAGGAGAAAATATGGCGACGGATATTACCTACACACCCAATACCATTATCACTAAAGCCATGTTCAACTTCGACGCATTCGGCTTAGTCGATTACAAACTCAGCGGCACCATCCGCGTCTCGGTTTCCGATGACTTTAGCTATGACGATTACATAAATCCCAGTTATTCGCGTTTCAATTCGATTCTTTATACCGCGGGGGCAAACGAGGTCGCTTGGACTCCCCAGATGACAAATAACATTCAAGACATTCTGCAAACATATTCGCAATTCGCAAACATCACGTTTCAATGGGTGGGAGACTATGACACGTTTTCAAGCAGCACCGATACCACACCCAACCCCGAAGACGTCGGCAGAGCCGGTGTTTCCGATATCAATATCAACTGGATTTATCGTTCCGATGTCAATTTTGCCGGAATCTCGGGCGGCAGTTCCGATGATTTTCTGTTCAACTATACCGGCGCGGCCAATGACATTTTTCTCAATGCCTATGCGCCAAAATTCAACGATGATCTATCACTTGACCTGAATACGCGTGCCCGGCAAACCCTGATGCATGAATTGGGGCACTCGCTCGGTCTTTCCCATCCGCATAGCGCGTATAACGCCAATACCGGCATACCCACCATCACCGCTGATTACGCCGCCACCAAGGATCTGGGGTTTTCCCAACTGGGTTTTCGCACCAATACCGCAACCGACATGTACAAGGAGTATTTTACGATCATGTCGTACGATGATCAGAACTCCTTATTACCCGGATCAAATGTCGTGTATCAGGCTTATACGCCGATGATTCTGGACGTGATCGCACTGCAACAAGCCTACGGCGAAGGAAGTGGCACGAGTGGATCGGGCAACGACACCATTACACCGGGAATCGCAGGGTATCGCACTTATTTTGACACCGGTGGGATCGATACCGTCGATCTATCGGAATACACCAGCGGCGCTTACTTTAATATGGGTGTTACCATCACAGGCGCCGCTCATTTGGTTGGAGTGTCAATGAGCACTTCCGATGCGCAGAATATGATTGCACTAGGCAAAGACCCTGCCAATCTGCGCTGGTTCTATGGAGAATACGAGAATGCCACCGGTTCGGCAGCGGCCGACCAAATCACCGGTAACTCACTCGACAATGTGATTGAGGGCAAAGACGGTAACGACACACTCTCCGGCGGCAGCGGCAACGACAGTTTAAACGGTGGCGGTGGAGATGATATTCTCAATGGACAAGACGGTATCGATACCGCAGTTTATGTTGGCAGCCGCAGCGCTTTTATAATCACCCGCAACACCGATCACAGCTTTACGATCAACGACAATACGCATACTGAAGGAACTGACACACTCAATGGTATCGAGCGGATCAGCTTCAGCGATGACCACCTCGCCCTAGATATCGATGGCAATGCTGGTATCACCGCAAAAATACTGGGTGCTGTATTCGGCAAGGACACATTAGCTAACAAAGAATATGTAGGTATCGGACTAAAACTGCTGGACGGCGGTATGAGTTACAGCGATCTCATGGAGTTGGCGATCAATACCAGACTTGGCGCCAATGCTGACGATGCGGCGATCGTAAACTTGCTTTATATCAACATTGTCGGCACTGCACCGGCAGTCAGCGATTTGAATTACTACACCGGATTATTACAAAACGGTTCGTACAACGAAGCCAGTCTTGGCGTACTGGCGGCAGATTCAACGGCTAATGCCGACCATATCAATCTTGTCGGATTAGCCTCTACGGGACTGGAATTTGTTTAAATCAGCAAAGGAAAAATTAGATAGAGACGTGGACAGTGAGTTAATCGTTTTTGCTGATATCTTTAATCACCGCGGTATCGTTGCCGCTTGGCCATGTACTGAACGGGAACGGACATTGCTCGCTGTTAAAAGTCAGGAAGCTAATGATCTGATGGATATAGATGCTTAAACTCTGGCTAAATCCAAGCAAAAATTCGTTCGTTTTTCCGGTTACTATCAAAGTCACAAACTGAAAAAACGTGACGCCTATGATTAGAGAGTTAGAAAAACCGTAGACAAACATGAAAAAAAGCATAAAAAGGCCGCGTTGCCAGATTTCCTTTGTTTGCAACCTTTGTTTAATTTCTTCGTTCATTCCATTTCCTCTCGATCAAATACAGTCATATTTCTCACTAGCTGATACGCAAAAAAAATCACAATGCGGCGATACTATCACTCGCCAGCACGGTCATGGAAAGTGCTACACACTGGGTTTATTTGCGGATACGCAAGTCTAGTGCTTAAATACGAACAGCTTTCCAATAATTGGATTGCCAGTAAACATGATCAAGCCGGGATATTGTGACACCTTTTTTCTCCGAGGCATGCAGAAACTTATTCTTTTCCAGATAAATTCCGACATGCTTTGAAGCTGAACCGGTTTTGAAGAAAATCAGATCGCCCGCCCTTAAATCGTTTTTCCCAATTTCCCTTCCGGCCATGGATTGCATAATGGTTGTTCTCGGTAGATGCATTCCAAGTTTTGATTTAAATGTCAAATGCACGAAACCGGAGCAATCTATACCACGCTGACTAAGTCCACCACGCTGATATCGCACCCCCTGCCACTCACTAAATTGGGAGTAAAGCGCTCTTTTAATATGGCTGGCGTCTGTTGATTTATTGGTGCCAGGACGCGATTCTTGTTTTAGTAAAGATTTTTCTTGAAGTGATCCACAACTCACTAGCAAGAAACTGATGCCAATTAATATAACAAATTGAGAGATGTTACTTTTCATTGACAATGTACTTTTTTATCCCGAAGTAAAAAGTAAGCATTAATGCGGGCTATACGCGATTACCGTATGATCCCATACTGGAAATTTTTGCCAAGACGCTTTTCGCCATATCTTTTAATGAAACAACCTCATTCACTCCACCCGCCGCTATCGCTTCTTTAGGCATCCCAAAAACAACACAACTGGCTTCATCTTGAGCAAAATTATAAGCTCCAGATTTCTGCATTTCCAGCATACCGGCAGCTCCATCTTTACCCATACCCGTTAAAATCACACCAATCGCATTTTTACCTGCACAGTTTGCAGCTGAACGAAATAGTACATCAACCGATGGGCGATGTCGACTTACGAGTTCTCCTTGGTTTAATTCAGTCATATAGTTTGCACCGCTGCGTTTCAGCAATAAATGTGAGTGCCCAGGTGCAATAAATGCATGTCCCGGCAACACCCTCTCACCACCTTGCGCCTCAACCACAGATATCTTACATAAACTATTTAATCGATTAGCAAATGATTTTGTGAATCCTTCCGGCATATGCTGAGTAACCAGAATTCCTGGCGAGTCAGACGGCATACGAATTAAAAATTCTTTGATTGCCTCCGTACCCCCCGTAGAAGCACCGACAATAATTAACTTTTCTGTTGAAGCAATACGATTTGAAATTGACGGCAACACGGCATCGGCCGTCGCGCTTTTAGTAACCGGCAAAGGCGCAGCTCGTTTGAGTCTCGCCGACTTGGCAATGCGGATTTTATTGGTAATTTCGCTACCATATTCTTTTAATCCAGCCGAAATATCGATTTTCGGCTTGGATACGAAATCCACCGCACCTAGTTCAAGTGCACGAAACGTAACATCTGACCCCCTTTCAGTTAGTGTTGAAACCATAACTACTGGCATGGGTCTCAATCGCATCAGCTTCTCTAAGAAATCAAGCCCATCCATCTTAGGCATCTCAACATCCAATGTCAGCACATCAGGATTCAATTCCCGGATCATCTCCCTCGCTGCCAGTGGATCAGCGGCTGCCCCAATAACTTCCATATCGGACTGGCTATTAATAATCTCGCTCAATAACTTACGAATTAACGCCGAGTCGTCAACAACGATAACTGTTATTTTTTTCATGGCAAAAGCTCAATAAAAACCAAATACAACAACTCAGGAAAATAACTCTACCTCACCACCGCTATCAACTTGATGCAAACGTTGCCTATAATCCTTTTCACGCTCGGAAATCGTTGTATTGTGTATATTACGTAATTTTTTCACCATAACTTTGCTGCTTTTGGGAAAAAAGTACACTTTACGTGGGAATATATCAACTAAGTCCTGTGCAACAACTCTTATTTTCTCGGTTTGTAAAAATTTCAATACAAAATCTGCATTCCGTTGACCAACATTTGCCACGGTAAGTCCATCCAGAACATTACCCCCACCGAAAACTTTGGCCTCAAGATTAGATCGGCGAGCACCTAGTTTCAATAACTGGTTAATCAGTATTTCCATAGCATAAGTACCATAACGAGCTGAAGCATTCAGCGGACTACCAACATCTCCTCCGCCATCAGGCAGCATAAAATGATTCATGCCGCCAATACCGCTGTAACAATCTCGAATGCAAGCTGCAACGCATGAACCCAGCACTGTTACCAGAAGTAAATCCTTATCAGTTACATAGTATTCACCTGGCAGCAATTTAACAGCTTGACTATTGAAATTCTTGTCAAAATATAAATTAGTTGCAACCTGATCATCAATGATCTCGGTCATATGATCACCTCGGTTTATTAGCTAACTCATAGACGGTTTTCTCACGCAATTTAAACAAATCAACTGCATGCTGAAAACTCTCCGAATGTCCAGCAAACAGCAATCCATCTGGCGCAAGCAATGGCACAAATTTCTTCAGAATCTTATATTGCGTTTGTTTATCAAAATAGATCATAACGTTACGACAGAATATCGCATCAAATGGACCACGAATTGGCCAGCTTTCATCGAGTAGATTCAATTGCCGGAATGTAATCATATTCCGCAACTCAGGACGTACTCTTGCTGATCCGGCATGAACCCCTTTTCCCTTAAGAAAAAATTGCTTAAGTTTCTCCTTGGGTATTTTCTCTAACTTGTCTATTGAGTAAATACCTAACTGTGCTTTTGCAAGTACATTGGTATCCAAGTCCGTTGCTAAGATATGTACAGGCGGTGAAAATGACTTAAATGCGTGCACCATCGCCATAGCCATCGAATACGGTTCTTCACCAGTTGATGAAGCACTACACCAAAGCTGAATTTTGCTCTGATTCTTGCGTTTTTCTATATGCTTCTCAAGGATGGAAAAATGGTGTTGTTCTCGAAAAAAAGATGTTAGATTTGTTGTTAGTGCGTTTGTGAATGCCTCCCACTCCTCGGAATTTCCACGTTCTAGAAAATTTAGATATTCATGAAAAGTTGTCATACCATTAGCACGCAAACGCCGGGCAAGCCTGCTGTAAACCATATTTTGTTTTCCCTTGGAAAGGGAAATACCCGCATACGAATATATTAGCTTCCTAATGCGCTCAAAATCAGCCTCGGTAAAAGCATACTCACGTGTTTTATTATCAATATTTTCATTACTTAAGATCAGCTTCATAATATATCCATTTGAATCTCAAGAGACACTGCATTTCTATGCATCTCTTACAATATTAGAGTCTTGAGCCTATCGCTGCATTACTAAGATAATGATCTATAAACCGTGAGCTTAAAAAAATTGTTAATAAGAAGCAGTACTTAAGATACCCCGCCCTTATTCAGCAGCGAATTCTTTATTAGGTTCTTTACAACCTATTTGATATCTTTTCGTAATTCGACAAATCAACAATTGCTGATTCTATAAGTTATTTTTAAGCTATGGATTAAAAACAATCACTCACTAGTTTAATTAATAGTGTGGTCAAGTAGCCCCATATCACTACTACTCATCAATCTCTCGATATCGATTAATATCAACATACGTTCATCAACAGTCCCCAGTCCCATGATATATTCGGTATCAATTATCGAACCCAGACCGGGCGCAGGCCGCATTTGTTCCAAACCCAGCGAAATCACATCCGAGACTCCATCCACCACTATTCCGACAACGCGTCCAGCTACATTCAAAATTATTACAACGGTAAATTGATCGTATGTAGCATTTCCCAATCTGAATTTAACTCTCATATCAATGATTGGAACGATAATTCCACGCAAATTAACAACCCCTTTTATAAATTCAGGCGCATTAGCTATTTGTGTAATGGCATCATAACCACGAATTTCCTGCACTTTAAGGATTTCTATGCCATACTCCTCGTCACCCAAACGAAAAGTCAGAAATTCATTCGGCATTTGAATAGCTCGTGAATTGTTTGAATTGGAGGTTGTAATCGCAGTTTGCAATTGAGACATGGTATATGCTCCTGATTAAATAGATCCATATAAGAGATGGCAAAAGAGTTTAAAAATATCCAATTCGGTTGACTTATACCATTTCTTGCTGACTTGCTAAAACAAGCGCGGCTGTATCGAGAATAAGCGCAACTTTACCGTCACCCATAATCGTTGCACCTGATACACCCTGCACTCTGCGATAATTACTCTCTAGACTCTTAATTACCACTTGATGCTGCCCAATTAAGTCATCTACAAACAATGCTGCCTTGTGACCCTCGTCCTCAAGAATAACCAAAATCCCTTCGTGCACCGCAGTCACATTAGAATGCAAGTTAAAAACCTCATGCAACGCAATCACGGGTAAATACTCACCACGCACTTGCACTACCCGTCCATGACCGCTTATCGTTTTAATATCTGCAGCCGATGGCTGCATTGATTCGATAATGTAATTAAGAGGTACAATAAACATTTGATCGCCAACCGCCACTGACAATCCATCTAGAATCGCCAACGTTAATGGCAATCGAATCGATATACGCGTACCTACACCGAGTGCCGACTCAATATCAATACGACCCCCCATACCTTGAATATTACGTTTTACCACATCCATCCCTACACCGCGGCCAGAGACATCAGTTACAGTCTCTGCAGTAGAGAAGCCGGCTTCGAATATCAGTGACCATACTTCTTGATCGGACATTCCGTCATTTACCGGCAGACCGCGCTCCTTAGCTTTAACAAGAATTTTTCCACGATTCAAACCAGCACCATCGTCACTAACCTCAATAACTAGGTTACCGCCTTGATGAAAAGCGCGTAATGTAATTGTCCCTTGCGCTGGCTTACCCGCTGCAATACGTTTCTCTGCTACCTCTATGCCATGATCAAGACTATTTCTAACCAAGTGTGTCAATGGATCGGCAATTTTCTCAATCAGACCTTTATCGAGCTCAGTATTCTCACCGACAGTTTTCAGTTCAACGCGTTTATTTAATTTCGCTGCCAAATCACGCACGACTCGCGGATAACGACTAAACACAAAACTAATCGGCATCATTCGGATCGACATTACAGATTCTTGTAAATCTCGCGTATTCCTCTCCAATTGACTCATTCCGCTCAACAACTTCTCAAAAATTACCGGGTCAAGCTGAGAAGTAGTCTGAGCCAGCATCGCTTGTGTAATAACTAATTCACCAACGAGATTAATTATTTGATCGACTTTTTCTATGCTGACACGTATTGATGAAGTCTCGCTAGTAGCAGGAGAAATAGGAGCGCTGACCTTGCTCGAAGGTTTGTTCACTTTATTCTGTGTCTCATTCTTGCTGACATGAGCACTTTGTTGTTGCATAGAATTTGATTGCAAATCTGAGTTAGTGAGTTCTTTTGGTACAGCGGGTGCCCCAGGAAAGAAACCGTAACCTTGCATTGGAGGCATTTTTTCCGATGAAAGCTCGTCTTCATTGGTACATAGATCTGGTGCATTGCTAATATTACTTGAGAAATTTTGTACGTTTCCAGCATTTCTCGAAACATCATTTGCTTCTAATTCAATTTTCAGGTTTGCTGGATCAACAACAAATGCTAATGTTTCCCAAACATCTTCTTCACTGCTTTCAGTTGAGAGTCTTAACTTAAATTGATCTCTTTTATCTGCTGATGATAGCTCTTCAAGATCCCCCAAACGCTTCAGATTAGCAAATAAGTTTTCTATGGCAGCATCACCCATACTTGCGCTGGAGAACTCAATACAATAAGTTTTTTTCAGTGAAGCATTTTTTGACTGAGGTACATTTACGGTAACTTCAGGAACATTACTAATATCGATTTCTACTGTTGCAGCACCCATCTCAATATCTGCATCAGCTATCGCTTCATTAGGTAGCCGATCTTGTATTTCATCGCTCAACCTCTTTAACTCTTCGCACACTTCCTTTGCGACTTTGGGATCTGCTTCGTTTTCTCCTCGATGACCTGCCAGTTGCGCCTTAATGACATCACTCGCTTTTAGAAATGCATCGACCATCTCGCTACGAACTGTGAGCTCCCCTTTACGCAATCTATCCAGCAACGTCTCCAACATATGCGTCATCTCCGTCATATCTGTAAAACCAAAAGTGCCCGCCCCACCCTTGATAGAATGTGCCGCACGGAATATAGCGTTCAAATCTTCCAAATCTGGCGAATTTACATCGAGCCTCAGCAAACATGCTTCCATGTCCGCAAGTAATTCTGAGGATTCTTCAAAAAATATTTCATAAAACTGTTCAAGATCTGTACTCATAGGTAACCTTGTTTTACATTAAGTTATTAGGCCAACACCCTTAAGAAATGAGCAAAAAATGACGGGAATAGATTCACACTTTTAAATAAAATAAATCATCCAGGCTTCATTCTCTTAGCTGGTCACATTAATATCTAATCAATAACCTTACTAATTACTTCTAGTAATCTCTTGGGATCAAATGGCTTTACCAGCCAACCGGTGGCACCAGCTGCTCTGCCCTTTGCTTTAATTTCATCACCGGACTCAGTCGTTAGAATCAAAATAGGAATATTTTTGTAGTGTGCCAGCTCACGGAGTAACTCAAGTAACTTCAGCCCGTCCATGTGGGGCATATTGATATCAGTCAATACCAAATTAACCTGATGATAGCTAGCTTTATCTAAAGCATCTTGTCCGTCCACTGCCTGAATGACCTCATATCCAGCTCCTTTCAGCGTAAAAGCAACCATTTGCCGGATGGAAGCAGAATCATCCACTGCAAGTATCGTCTTAGCCATTTACCTTACTCCTCTTGCCAACATTATTTGTTTGATAGATTTATGCGTATAATCAGTGTACTAAAATAGCTCAATATCACCCATTTGCATCCCTTGCTGCACAACCGGCTTCCTTTTACTTTTACTTTTACTTTTTGCTATCTTAACCGCTTTAGAAATTCCATCCTGTATTGCATCAAATGCATTCTTATCTATATTTTCTTTCCAGTTTCTTTTCCGGTCGATACGCTGTAGTTCTAGATTTAACGCCTCTACTTGGTTAGCAGTATGTGCAAGTAATTGCGTCACTAGATCACCAAACTGTAAAGATGTAATAGTCATTTCTAGTTCATGTTCAATCTTGTCAGCAATAATCATTTGTTTCTCTAACAATTCCAGTATAGATTTACTCCCTTCTGGAACAGACATTTTCTCAATTGCTAAAACCACATCATGATGAGAGCTGGTTAACTTTCTGATATATTTAAAACTGATAACTAAATTATTTACCGCATCACTTACAAGCCGGTCGACTTGACTTAATTCTCTCTTAATGTTCAGAAAGTACTCGTCAGCTCCTGAAGTACACAATGCCTCATCGTGTTTTATAGCCTCCGGATGATGCGCAGCGTAATCACCACTTTCACCTTCAGCTGCTTGTATTTCAGCCATAACTGTCTCCCATCATTTTTCTTGACCAGAGCCTCAAATCAGTTATTTAACTTAGCAAAACTACTGCTCATAACGCTCTGATCACTCATTTATTCTGCGAACAAAAGCTATAAAGACTGATCACGTTAATCCTATACAAAGACTCACATTTCATCACAAAGTCATTCTTACTCAGTTGGTTAACGGCATGACAGAAAATATCTTTAATTTACTGAAATAGAGCGATCATGTCACAAATTGCTAGAATCATACGGTCAAGATCTTTTATAGGGCGTGTCGATATTTCATATAATTAACCATGAACATCCACATGCCATGACTACCATACTCTTAAAATTTCTTCAGTCTGACACATCATTTCGCTAATACCCAATCGAGCAAAAATATTCTCCACAAAACACCGGTATCTATAGAAACCTTAATCCATATCTACATACCCTTCAACGAATTGTATTTTCTCGGCATCGCAACCTGAGCACCCTCTATCTTCTTTATTATCCATTCTCATATACTCTTGTTAGCAAAAATCGCTTTCACGTGAAGTAACCTGCAATCCAAGCGCGGCAGAACATTCATTGATTCTCACACCAGGGATTTGAAACCAACTGGCAAATCAAGCCATCAACACCAAATGAATCTTTGTAATGTTACTTGCAAGGCTTCTATCAATAGCCTGGTTGACTTACCACTCAAACACTATGCAAATATGCTTTAAAGTAGTTATTACCAATAAATTCCAATTCCCAATCTGAATCATTGAGTAATACCTTGAAAATCCTTATCTGTTTTTTTACTTAGAGACTACGCAATGAATCTGTTGTAGATAGAATTCCAGTACCCGGAATGCATTACGGGCTCGCTTTTACTCCCGGAATACTTATCGCAAAACATCAACAAACACTATACAGTGTCGTCACAAGATGT
>JAFEEI010000120.1:0-280 GCA_018241205.1 Pseudomonadota bacterium | reverse complement strand
AGCGGGCAATGAGGCGGCATCGCCTGTCAATCGGCATTGAAAACTTTCCAGGTATCGGCATCGAAAAGTTTCCACCCGGTATAGTTGATTAATCGGTTTTTACACATTTTTTACGATGCTTAAATCGATAAGAATCATTCCCTGTTTCGATGATGTCACAATGATGGGTAATTCGATCTAACAGCGCGGTGGTCATTTTTGCATCACCAAAAACCTGAACCCATTCACTGAATTTTAAGTTGGTGGTTATGATGAGTGAGGTACGCTCATACAATTGGCT
>JAFEEI010000011.1 GCA_018241205.1 Pseudomonadota bacterium | reverse complement strand
TCAATTTTAAACCGGTATCAACAAACAGCGTGATTCTTATGATCTGGCGCACGCGCTATAGTCAAATCTAGTGGACGGAGAATCAAGCAGTGGCCTGTTTCTTTTATACCGTTAACGAGTTTAATACCGGAGATGACATCAGTCAGCAGATTGTTGCTCCTCAGCCGTAACTATTTTTTCTGCGCCGTTTCCATAAGCTTGAACGCCATGGTCAGCGTTGTTGTCCGGCTGCCGCAGTTTTTGGTTTTGGTTGTTCTCAATCTGACAGTGGCAAACACAGATTCAACCGGATTAGTTGTTCTGATGTGCTGCCAGTTCCCGGCAGGATAATCGTAGAAAGCCGGCATGGAAGCTTTATCTTTGGCCAAGCATTCCATGGCTTTTAGATATTTCGGATTGAGACGCGCGATACAGCGATCAAATGCTTCATATAAGCTTTTTCACGTGTTTCTGCTTGCCAGACTCTGGGCTGCATTATCAGGTAACACTATATTCCAAACTCCGGAATTTGTTCAGCGATTCCTTATCTTGATCATTTCATTGGATTATTGATTCATTCTTCAAATCCGCGCAGCTTTATTCTTTTTTGTGCCGAATGCTCAGCTCTCTCAAAATATGAGCACAGAGTCTCATAATAAATTTAAGTTATATAGAAATTAGAAAATATTATTTCTATTTATATAGAAAAATTGCTATTGTTCGCTTCCATTAATTTTCAACACTTTTCTGATTACTGCAAATGACTACTGATTCCGGTTTGGAACGCAAAATTGCCGCAACCAACGATCATGCCCAGAAAATTCCCGCCGAGGTTGCGCAGGAAATTCTGCGTGCTGTTGCGAGCATCGAATACGGATCGATCGAAATCGTCATCCATGACAATCGAGTGGTGCAAATCGAGTGTCGGGAAAAAATTCGCGTCAATCAAAGCGGACCGAGCCGCAAGGCGTTGAAATCCTAATCACCTTAGCAGCTTTCCGATCTGACCGGCACACACGGCAGATCGAAAAATAATCACACCGACCAGTAGAACTGGAGGTTAGCAAGCAAACAACATTAGTGACTCAACCGGATTCCCGGAGAGTTCCCGAGGAGAATAACAGTGAAGTTTCTTTGGTATTTTTTACATCTGGTGGCGTTGAGCGCGCTTGCGATCGGTTCCGTCAGTGCATCTTCCGAACAAAAAGCAACGGTTGATTTCCAGTCAGCGCAACAGAATATTCTGCGGTTAGTGCAACAAATGTCGGACGAGACCGCAAAACCAGCGGTCAATCAATCACCGGTACAAGCCCAACCATCCGATCTGGAAAAATCGCTACCAGCGATCGTGCCTAAACCAAGCGCGCCATCGGCCAGTTATCACCGGCGTTCCAACAGCTATGCCACCAATCCCGATTCCGATCCGCCGCGTTATGTGCGCCGGTTAAGCGACATCGGTGTCGAGGCGTTCAAGGATATTACCTGGCTGGAAATAGGTCTTGAGTCACGCATGCGCTACGAACACCGCCATAACGACATCCGCCGCATTGAAGGCGGCAACGACGATCCTTTTTTTCTGCGCAATCGCGCCTGGATCGGGATTAAAGACATTCTCGATCCATTCCGCTTTGCGGTCGAATTCCAGGATTCCCGGGTTTATAACAACCGGTTTGTATCGACCGACCAAGAAAGAGACGAATACGATTTGATCAATGCCTACGGAGAGTTGTACTTTAAAAAAGCACTCGGCGCTGACGACCGGGGTAATGATCGCCCGATTCGTTTTCGCGTAGGCCGTATGGCTTATGAAGCAACCGACCGGCGCTTTATCGCTCGCAACGAGTGGCGCAATACTACCAATGCATTTGAAGGTTTCCGTATCAATTTAGGTCGTGAAGCTAACGACTGGGAAGTCGATCTGTTCGGCATGCAGCCGGTGCGGCGTTTACAAACCCAATTTGACGTGGCGAACAATCATCTATGGACTTTTGGCGCCATCGGCACGTGGCGCCGCTGGTCCGACATTGTCACGATACAACCGTATTACATGGGGCAAATGCAATCGGCCGATCCCGATGGTTTCACTGCGACCAACCGGTTGGACCGGGAAATTCATATGCCAGGCTTCCGCGCTTACGGTAATGTGGGCAGCTGGTTTGATTTCGATGTCAGCTACAACCGGCAACTTGGTCAATCCGGTCCAAACCGTATTGAGGCGCAGGGTTACACTGTTGAGCTTGGCAAAACCTTCAATCACCCCTGGAGGCCGCGCTTAGGGCTTTTCTATGGTTATGCCAGCGGTGACAAAAATCCCAATGATAATGTCGACAACCGTTTTGACCGCTTCTTCGGATTTGCGCGGCCTTGGTCGGCGGATCACTATGTAATTTATGAAAACTTGAAAGCACCAAAAATCCGGTTCGAGTTCAGCCCGACGCAGAAACTCGGCTTTGAAATGGGTTACGGCGGATACTGGCTGGCCAGCAGCACCGATCGCATGTTCGATTTTCTGAATGGCAATATCAGCAATACCATCAAGGATCCTGGATTCAATCGCGACAAAACGGGTAAAAGCGGCGATTTCGCCGGCCATTCATTTGAAGGACGCATCCGATATCAAGCTACATCGCGTATCAGCACCATTCTCGGTTATACCCACTTCACCGCCGGTGAGTTTGTGAAGAATCGCATTGCAGCCACTTCTTGCGCAGTGCTGCATAAAGAACCTTGCACCGACCAGCGCTCAGGCAATACAGACTTCCTGTACTTTGAAGTGCTCATCAGTCTGTTGTAAATCCTCACAAATTTTCACGGAGAAAAATTATGAACATCAAATCATGGCTAACGGCAAGTTTCCTGGCCACGGCTTTGCTCATCGGCAACAATGCACTGGCGGAAAAAACCTTGCTGAATGTCTCCTACGATCCGACGCGCGAGTTGTATCAGGAATTCAATGCGGCTTTTGCCAAACACTGGCAAGCAAAAAACAACGAAAAAGTCACTGTCCGTCAATCCCATGGCGGCTCCAGCAAGCAGGCGCGTTCCGTCATCGACGGTCTGGAAGCCGACGTGGTGACATTGGCGTTGGCCAACGACATCAACGCCATCGCCGAAAAAGCCAAGTTGCTGCCGGAAAATTGGCAGGCGCGGCTGCCTCTCAATAGCACACCGTACAACTCGACCATCATTTTCCTGGTGCGCAAAGGTAATCCCAAAGAAATTAAAGACTGGGACGACCTGGCCCGCCCCGGTGTGGCGGTGATCACACCCAACCCGAAAACCTCCGGCGGCGCGCAATGGAATTATTTAGCGGCATGGCAATACGGCAAACGCAAATTCGGTGACGAAGACAAAGTCAAAGAATTCGTCGGTAACATTTATAAAAACGTACCGGTGCTGGATTCCGGCGCGCGCGGATCGACCACGACGTTTGTCGAGCGCGGTGTCGGAGACGTGTTCATTTCCTGGGAAAACGAAGCATTTCTGGCGCTCAAGGAATATGGCGCGGATAAATTTGAAATCGTCATTCCATCGGTGAGCATTCTGGCGGAACCGCCGGTCGCGGTAGTCGATAAAGTCGTCGACAAACGCGGCACCCGCCAAGTGGCGCAAGCTTATCTTGAGTATCTCTATTCCGAAGAAGGGCAGGAAATCGCCGCCAAGCATTTTTACCGCCCGACCCTCGGCAAAGTGGCGGAAAAGTATGCCGGTCAGTTTCCCAAAATTGAACTTTTCAAGATCGACGAGGCATTCGGTGGCTGGAAAAATGCCCATAAAGCCCACTTCGCCGACGGCGGCACCTTTGATCAGATTTATCTGAAGTAACGACAACGCAGCGCGCTACGGCGCGCTGTCAGACCAGGAGGATTCAACATGACCGTGCTGATTGTCGGTGGAGATTACATCACCTCGTTCAAACATTTCATCGCCGCGCAGCGCAATGCCCGCATCGAGCACTGGAGCGGCCGCGCGAAAGGGTTCAATAAACGGCAACTGCCCAGCGAAACGCAATTGGTGATCGTGATTTGCGATTTCATTAATCACAACCTCGCCAATTCGATCAAGGAACAAGCCAACCGCAGCGGCATTCCGCTGGTTTATTGCCATCGCTCCGTCAATGAGCTGAAGCGCAAATTAATGGATGTTTATCCGGCGGATAAAAACGGTTGTGGTGAAAGTTGTTGCAGTCACGGCAATCAGTCGCGCAGATTACATTAAGAAATCCGACGGGCGACGAACAAATACCTGAAACATCTGTTACTCAGTAATCCGCTTACAGCAGCATTCATTTCTATGGAGATTATTCCATGAATACAACAGCAAACAATACGCATACCGCGTTGGATGAATTCGAACTCATCAATTCAGCCACCGACTACACCTTGAAAAGAGCCAAAAACGGCTGGATCAGCGGTTATTTCTATCAATGCGAATTGACCAGCGTTTTTCAGCCCATTTTCAACATTGATCACGGTAAAACCATCGGCCATGCCGCCTATATACGTTCCAAAGCAGATGAAGAAATCGCGCTTTGGCCATGGCAAGTTTTCGCCATGGCATCCAAAGACGATCAATTGATCGAACTCGACCGCTTGTGCCGGGCGATTCATGCGTTGAATTATTATTTCAACCATCATTCCCAATCGGACAATCTGTTTGTCGAAGTCCATCCGCGTTTGCTGGAAAGCGTCAAAGACGATCACGGCCGCGCATTTGAAAACTTTCTTGATCTGATCGGCGTGAAGACTTCACGCGTGGTCATCGAAATTCCCGCCATCGTCAACCGCAACTGGAAATTGCTGCAGCATGTCATCGGCAATTACCGTTCGCGCGGTTACCGGATCGCCGCCAACTACACCGGCACCCGCAGCGACTGGATGGCGGAACTGGGCAGTTTGTATCCGGATGTCGTACGCATAGCGGCCAGCGATCTGCTGCGCCACGAAGCCATTTCAACGCTGGCGGATACCGTCCACAGCTTCGGTTCCAGCTTATTGGTGCGGGACATTGAAACACCCGAACAGCTGGTTATCGCCAGACGCAGCGACATCGATTACTTGCAAGGCAATTTACTCGGTAAAGCGGTATCGATGATTGAAACCATCGAGTTACCGGAAGTAGCAAGACCCGTGAAGCAATAAAGAAGGAAGCATCAACCGATCCGGGTGTTTCCCGCACACCCGGAAAAGAGTAACACAATCACAGCACTCATTAATCCAAGGAGAAAATGCAATGACCGATATCCATCAAGCCCATACCGCATTAAGCGACGTTGCTGCCCGGACGCTTGCCAACGCCACCAAAACCGTGCCGATGATGGGCACCATCACGCCGCGCTGGCTCACCCACTTGCTGCACTGGGTGCCGGTCGAGGCGGGTATTTACCGCGTGAACAAAGTAAAAGACCCCGAACAAGTTGAAGTCGACTGCTCCGCCAAGGATGAGCGCGAATTACCGGCGACATTTGTGGATTACGAAGAATGGGGACGAGAGTATGTCTTGAGCGCGGTGAATACCGTGCTGGATGTCCATACCCGCGTGTCCGATCTGTACAGCAGCCCGCACAATCAAATCCGCGAGCAATTGCGCCTCACCATCGAAACGGCCAAAGAACGTCAGGAAAGCGAGTTGATCAACAACAAGGAGTACGGTCTGCTGAACAACGTGGCAAAATCGATGAAGGTGAAAACACGTACCGGTGCACCCACTCCCGACGATCTGGACGAACTGATCGCGCGCGTGTGGAAAGAACCGGGCTTCTTTCTTGCCCATCCGCAGGCGATTGCCGCATTCGGCCGTGAATGTACCTTCCGCGGCGTTCCCCCTCCGACCGTTTCGCTGTTTGGTTCACAATTTTTAACCTGGCGTGGGATTCCATTGATTCCAAGCAGCAAGCTCAATATTACCGGTGGCAAAACCAATATTCTGTTGCTGCGTACCGGAGAAAGCCGGCAAGGTGTGGTCGGGCTTTATCAACCCAACTTGCCGGGCCAGCAAGGCATGGGATTGTCGGTGCGTTTCATGGGCATCAATCACAAAGCGATCGCTTCCTACCTGGTTTCCCTCTATTGCTCGCTGGCGGTATTGACCGAAGATGCGCTCGGCGTGCTCGAAAATGTCGAAGTAGGTCATTATCATGAGTACAAATAATCTCGACCGGCTGGCGGGCGAAGGCTTGCAAGCGGCATCCGGCCACCTGCCGGACGTCGAGCTGCTGACACGCCTGGCTAACGAATTCTTTTCCGCGTTACCAAACACCAGCGCGCCGCCGTCAATGGCGGCTGCACCAGCACTGGAAATTCCCGCATTTCCGGCGGATCATCCGAATGTGGAAAATTCCGCAGCGCAACCGGACATCCCGCTCCGGTTCGAAAGTGAACTGAATGCTTTGTTTGTACCGGGTAAAGACATTCCCCTGTCTTTATCCGGTGTGACAAACACGGTCGCAAATACCTCCTCTGCACTGGCAGCGATCACAGCGCCGCGGCAAACTCCCGCATTGCTCCCCTTCCCTTCGACTGCGGGAGTTTTTCCTTATCCGTCCACCATCCCTTTGCCGTTCGAAGACGAGTTACGCACCCTTCTGCCGCCGGTGCAAGAAGTTCCGCTTCCGTATGCCGGTCTGCCCGTCGCGCCAAATCCGGGATCGTCATTTTATTTTCTCGACAGCGTCACATCACCCGCAGCGGACGGACCGGTTGCGGAATTCGCATCCGCCCATCCCGCTTTTGACGTCAATGCCATCCGGCGCGACTTTCCGATTCTGAAAGAACTGGTCAACGGCCGTCCGTTGATTTGGCTGGATAACGCCGCCACTACGCAAAAACCGCAATCGGTCATCGATCGCCTCTCCTACTTCTATCAACACGAGAACTCCAACATCCACCGCGCGGCGCATGAACTGGCGGCGCGTGCGACCGACGCTTACGAGGAGGCGCGCAAAAAAGCCGGCCGTTTCCTCAATGCGCCATCGGCAGACGAAATCGTCTTCGTGCGCGGCACGACCGAGGGCATCAATCTCGTCGCGCAAAGCTGGGGGCGGCAGCATATCAGCGCCGGTGATGAAATCGTGATCTCCTGGCTGGAGCATCATGCCAATATCGTGCCGTGGCAGCAATTGTGCAACGAAAAAGGTGCCATATTGCGGGTCGCTCCGGTCGACGATCAGGGTCAGATCTTGCTGGATGAATATCAAAAACTGCTCAATTCGCACACCAAGCTGGTGGCATTTTCACAAGTATCGAATGCGCTCGGTACCATCACACCCGCGCAGGAAATGATCGCGATGGCGCATCGCGTTGGCGCGCGCGTGCTGGTGGATGGCGCGCAATCTGTTTCGCACATGCGCGTCGATGTGCAACAACTGGATTGCGATTGGTTTGTTTTTTCCGGTCATAAAGTATTCGCACCGACCGGCATCGGCGCGCTGTTCGGCAAAGCCGATTTGCTGAATGCGATGCAGCCCTGGCAAGGAGGCGGCAATATGATTCAGGATGTCACCTTCGAAAAAACCACGTTTCATGCGGCTCCGGCACGCTTTGAAGCGGGCACCGGCAACATTGCCGATGCGGTTGGGTTGGGTGCGGCAATCGATTACGTGCAGCGCATCGGTATCGACAACATCAGCCGTTACGAGCATCAACTGTTGGTTTACGCCACACGCGGCCTCAGCTCGATTCCCGGATTACGCTTGATCGGCACCGCAGCGGAAAAAGCCGGGGTGCTGTCGTTCGTGCTGCAGGGATTCAGTTCCGAAGAAGTCGGCACAGCGCTCAACCGCGAAGGTATCGCCGTGCGCGCCGGGCATCATTGCGCCCAGCCGATTTTGCGCCGCTTCGGTCTGGAAACCACGGTACGGCCATCGCTGGCGTTCTACAACACCTGCGCGGATGTCGATTTTCTCATCGCTGCGCTGCACCGCATCCAAGGCGGACGGGCGAGTTTCTGATCATGACTGGATGCAAACCACCACAAGGAATTTTCAAGTGAGTACATTCAAGCAATACAGCATCTTGCCCGGCTTCAATCTGGCGCTGGGATTCACCTTGCTGTATCTCAGCCTGATCGTCCTGATTCCGCTATCGGCGGCGTTTATCCGCACTGCCGAATTAACCTGGTCGGAATTTTGGACGATTGTCACCACGCCGCGCGTTTTAGCTTCCTACCGGCTGACCTTCGGTGCATCGTTCGCGGCTGCGCTGGTGAATGCGGCATGCGGTCTTCTGGTAGCGTGGGTACTGGTGCGCTACGATTTTCCCGGGAAGAAAATTATCGATGCCTTGGTCGATCTTCCGTTCGCCCTGCCGACCGCCGTGGCCGGCATCGCGCTCACCGCCCTCTACGCTGAGACCGGCTGGATCGGGGCGCTGGCCAAGCCGCTGGGGTGGAAGGTCGCCTATACCCCGCTCGGCGTGGTCGTGGCCTTGACCTTCATCGGCCTGCCGTTCGTGGTGCGCACCGTGCAGCCGGTGCTGGAAGACACCGAGAAGGAGCTGGAGGAGGCGGCCCTGTGCCTGGGCGCCACGCGCTGGCAGACCTTTGCGCGCGTGATCCTGCCGTCGATCGCGCCGGCGCTGCTCACGGGCTTCGCGCTGGCCTTCGCGCGCGCCATCGGCGAGTACGGCTCGGTCATCTTC
>JAFEEI010000119.1:7315-21428 GCA_018241205.1 Pseudomonadota bacterium | reverse complement strand
GATTTCGACTCGGTGCAGCGCGGCAATCCGGAAATGCAGCGGCGCGCGCAGGAAGTGATCGACCGTTGCTGGCAGTTGCAATGCAGCGGCGAGGACAATCCGATTTTGTTCATTCATGACGTCGGCGCGGGCGGTTTGTCCAATGCCTTTCCGGAATTGGTGCACGATTCCGGACGCGGCGGGCGTTTTGATTTGCGTGCAGTGCCGTCCGAAGAAACCAGCATGTCGCCGATGCAGATCTGGAGCAACGAGGCGCAGGAGCGCTACGTGCTGGCGATCAAACCCGATTCGCTGGCGTTGTTCCGCAGCATTTGCGAGCGTGAGCGCTGTCCGTTTGCCGTGGTCGGCGAGGCGACCGGCGATGAACAATTGCTGGTCACCGATGCGCAATCGCCGGTACCGCCGGTCGATATGCCGCTGCCGGTGCTGCTCGGCAAACCGCCCAAGATGACGCGTGACGTTGCGCATGGAAACCGGATTTTGCCACCGCTCGATTGGACGGATACCGGTTTAATCGAAGCAGCCTACCGGGTTTTACGGCTACCCGCAGTGGCCGACAAAACTTTCCTGATCGCCATCGGCGATCGCAGCGTCGGCGGCCTGTCAGCACGCGATCAAATGGTCGGGCCGTGGCAGATTCCGGTGGCCGATGTCGCGGTGACCAGCATGGGATATCAGACGGTGCTGGGCGAAGCGTTTGCCATCGGCGAACGCACGCCGCTGGCATTGATCGATCCTAAAGCCGCGGCACGCATGGCGGTGGGTGAGGCGATCACGAATATCGCCGCAGCGGCGATCGGCAGCATCGAAAAAATCAAACTATCCGCCAACTGGATGGCGGCGGCCGGTCATCCGGGTGAAGATGCAGGATTGTACGATGCGGTGCATGCCGTCGGTATGGAGTTATGCCCGCAACTCGGCATCAGTATCCCAGTCGGCAAAGACTCGATGTCGATGAAAACCGCGTGGGAAGACGCGGGAAAATGCAAGGAGGTCACAGCACCGTTATCACTGATCATTTCATCGTTCGCTACCGTAACCAACGTGCGCAAAACTTTGACGCCGCAGTTGCGCACCGACTGCGGGGATAGCGAATTGATTCTGATCGACCTGGGGCAAGGACGCAACCGCTTGGGCGGTTCGGCGCTGGCGCAGGTATACAAACAAGTCGGCAATACCGCGCCGGACATCGACGGCGAAACCGGCGCGCAATTGTTGCGCCGATTCTTCGATGCAATTCAGCAGCTCAACGCAGCGGATCGATTGCTCGCGTATCATGACCGATCCGATGGCGGTTTGTTCGTGACATTGTGCGAAATGGCGTTTGCCGGGCATACCGGCTTGACGGTCAATCTGGATCAATTATGTTTCGATGCGCAGTGCAGCGATATCGACGGATCGGAATTGCAACCGGAGCGGCTGGGCGGGCGTTTTCTCGAACGCATTCTCGCCGTGTTGTTCAACGAAGAACTCGGTGCGGTGATACAAATTGCCACCGCACAGCGCGGGAAGGTCATGCAAGTGCTGGCGGACGCTGGGTTGCGCGATTGCAGTTTTATCATCGGTTATCCGAATCAATCCGGTGAAATCCGCGTGATGCGCAACAACAAGCCGATACTGGCGGAAAACCGTGTCGATCTGCAGTGCGCCTGGTCGGAAACCACGTATCACATGCAGAAGCTGCGCGACAATCCGGCCTGCGCGCAGCAGGAATTCGACCGGCTGCTCGATACCGCCGACCCCGGTTTGCAACTCGTGCTCAGTTACGACGCTGGCGACGATATCGCCGCGCCATTTATACAAACCGGTGTGCGCCCGCGCCTGGCGGTTTTGCGCGAGCAAGGTGTCAATGGTCATGTGGAAATGGCCGCGGCGTTCGATCGCGCCGGGTTTCGCGCGATGGATGTGCATATGAGCGATATTATTGCGGGACGTGTTTCCTTAAGAGATTTTAAAGGATTCGTTGCGTGTGGCGGATTTTCATATGGTGACGTGTTGGGTGCCGGTGAAGGCTGGGCTAAATCGATCCTGTACAATCCGCGCGCGCGCGATGAATTCGAGGCATTTTTCCAGCGCGGCGACACGTTTGCGCTGGGCGTTTGCAACGGTTGCCAGATGATGAGCAACCTGCACGAAATTATCCCGGGTGCCGAGCACTGGCCGCTATTCAAACGCAATGTGTCGGAACAATTCGAGGCGCGCTTTGTCATGGTGGAAGTGCAGCCAACTCCGTCGTTGCTTTTTGCCGGCATGACGGGCAGCCGGATGCCGATCACAGTGGCGCACGGGGAGGGCAAAGTGGAGTTTTCTACCGGTCATGCGGAAGAAGCCGACAGCCTGGTAACCCTGCGTTATGTCGATAATCACGGCCAAGTCACTGAAAATTATCCGTACAATCCCAACGGATCGATCCAGGGGATAACGGGATTGACGACACCGGACGGGCGTTTCAACGTGTTGATGCCGCATCCGGAACGGGTATTTCGCGTGGCGCAACACTCGTGGCATCCGGATACGCGTTCGGACAAAGCGGAAGACGGTCCATGGATGCGGCTATTCCGCAACGCACGCAAGTGGGTGGGATAACGTTCGTCGTAATCAACTACATAATGAGAAGAATGAATAACATGACAAATGGCAAAATAGCCCGGTGCAGTAACTTGATGTGTCTGATCGCTGTGCTCATGAGCTTGGCAACGAGTCCTGCTAGTGCAGTGATTACCCCGGCGAAAAAACCAACTCCGAATAATTGCGTGCCGCTGGGGGATTGGATTGTTCCCGGTTCCGGCAAGGCATCGCAGCAGGAAGTGATCGCGCGCGCAGCCAAAGCGTCGGTGGTGCTGCTCGGCGAAACGCACATCAACGCCGATCATCACCGCTGGCAGTTGCAAACACTTGTGGCTTTGCATGCGCAGCGCCCGGACATGGTGATCGGTTTCGAGATGTTCCCGCGCCGTGTGCAACCCGCACTGGATAAGTGGATTGCCGGTGAATTGAGTGAAAAGGAATTTCTGCGCGCGGCCGATTGGGATCACGTGTGGAATACCGACGCCAATCTATATTTGCCGTTGTTTCATTTTGCCCGCATGAATCGCATTCCGATGCTGGCGCTGAATATCGAAACGAGCTTGCGCCGCCAGGTAGCGGAGAAGGGGTTTTACGGTGTGCCGGTGGAGGAACGCGAAGGCTTGACACGCCCGGCGGATCCCAATCAGGCGTACATCGATTATTTGCTGCCGATTTATAAGCAGCACGACCGCAAACCTAAAAAAGAGGATGAAACCACCCAGGATGATCCGGATTTCCGCCGCTTTATTGGCGGACAGCAACTGTGGGATCGCGCCATGGCGCACATTCTGCAGCAAGCGCTAACGCATCCGGCGGGTAAGGAAAAACCGCTGGTGGTCGGTGTGATGGGCACGGGGCATGTGCTGCATGGCTTCGGTGTCACGCACCAGTTGCATGACTTAGGCGTCAAGTCGGTCGCTGCATTGCTGCCGTGGGATAGCGATAAGTCTTGCAAGAACTTGGTTGCCGGTGTGGCCGATGCAGTATTCGGTGTGCTGCCGCATGTTTCCGATTCAGTCCGTCCGCAGTTTCAACGCCTCGGTATCCGCTACGAAATGGGCAGAGGCGGCGCGGTCATTTTGCAAGTGGAGAAAAACAGCATCGCCGAGACCGCCAAGTTGCAGGATTCCGATGTGATTCTCGAAATGGCCGGTGTGCCGGTTAAAACGCTGGAAGACGTGACCACCATTGTGAAGCGTCAAGCGCCGGGAACCTGGCTGCCGCTCAAAATCAAACGCGATGAGCAGGAAATGTTGATTGTCGCTAAATTCCCTGCGGCGAAGCATTAATAGATACTGTGTATTGAATCATGACCATTGCCCCGTTTATCCGCAGTTGTATTTTTGTTTTTTCCGCTTGTTTTGTCGCAGCACCCGCAATATCCGCGCCCGTGCCGTTCAAGATGAACGAGGTCGAATATGACATCATGGTTAAAATCGATCCGATGAGTCGCACGCTGGAGGGAAAAAGCCTCATTACCGTTCATAGGCCGCGCGAGTTGCAGTTGTTGCTCGGAGCCGGGTATGAAGTGACGCAAGCGGAATTCAACGATGGAGCGTTGGGTATTGGCCGTGAACAAGCCAATCAGCCGCATGTCTGGAACATTCCGTTTCATTTCCGCCAGCAAATCCAGTTTTTGATTCAGTGGAAAGGCGTGCTGGCACCGTTGGATACCGCGCTCGATCATCGCCAGACGCTGGCTAGACCGGTCGCAGTGAGCGGCGTGGATGGCACTTTCCTGCCGGATAGTTCGGACTGGTATCCGCGCATTGCCGGGCAGTTTGCGCGCTATAAAGTCAACATCGAGCTGCCACCCGGGCAGAAAGGGCTGGTGGCAGGCCGGCTCATCGAAGAAAACGATTCGGAACAAGGTTACCGGGCCACGTTTGAATTTTCCCATCCGGCTGAGGGCATTGATTTGATGGCCGGGCCGTATGCGATCGACACGCTGATGCATCACAACATTAAACAGAAACCGGTGCAACTGCGCACTTATTTTCATCCGCAGATCAGCAAATTATCGAAGGATTATCTCAATGCCGTGAAAGGTTATTTGGATCGATACGAATCCGAAATCGGCGAATATCCGTACAGCGAGTTCAGCGTAGTGTCGAGTCCGACGCCGACCGGTTTCGGCATGCCGACGCTGACTTATCTCGGTATCGATGTGCTGCAACTGCCGTTCATCCGCAGCACGTCGCTCGGTCACGAAGTGCTGCACAACTGGTGGGGCAACGGCGTGTATCCAGATTACCGCAGCGGCAACTGGTCGGAAGGACTGACTACGTTCATGGCCGATTACGCCTATAAAGAACAGGAAAGCGATGTGGCCGCGCGCGAAATGCGCCTGGGTTGGTTGCGTGACTTCGCTGCGTTGCAACCGGGACAGGATGTGCCGCTGACGGCATTCACCTCACGCACGCACGGCGCATCGAAAATCGTCGGTTACAACAAAGCCGCGATGGTTTTCTTCATGCTGCGCGATCATCTGGGCGAAGCGCTTTTTCAACGCGCGTTGCAGGGATTGTGGGCCACCCGGCGTTTCCAGATTACCTCATGGCAGGACGTGCAAAAAATGTTTGAATTGGTTTCCGGGCAATTGCTGGAATCCTTTTTTGCGCAATGGCTCACTCGCAGCGGCGCCCCCGCGCTCGAAATTACCGAAGTAAAAAATGCCGCAGCGGATTCCGGCTACAGCTTGTCGATTACGCTGAAACAAACCGAACCGGCGTATCAACTGCAAGTGCCGATTGCCGTCGAAACGCAACAAGGCAGCACCGTTCACCGGCTGGATCTGCAGCAAGCGCAGCAGACGTTCACACTGAAGCTAACGGACAAACCGTTAGCCGTTTCGCTGGATCCCGATCTGCGCTTATTTCGCCAACTGGCACCCGGCGAAGCGCCGCCGATTCTGCGCGAAGTGATAGTTAACTCGGCGACGCAAACGGTTTTATTATCCGCTCAACCAGAAATCCGCAAAATTGCCGAAACCCTCGCCGCCAAGCTACAGGATCGCAAACTTGAAATAATCGCGCCGGACGATCCGCTGACTTCCACCCCGGCGCTCGTGATCGGTCTGCAAACGGAAGTCAATGCCTGGCTCACCGCAAAAAAACTACCTGCCCGGCCGGATGAAACCAGCAAAAAAGGCAGCGCGCAAGTCTGGACAATGGCACGTAGCGGCGGCGCATCACTTGCCATCGTTTCCGCGCAAGACGCCGCCTCGCTCGAAGCACTGATCCGCCCGCTGCCGCATTATGGGCGGCAAAGTTATCTAGTGTTTGATGGCCGGCAGGCGATTGAAAAAGGGATTTGGCCGATGTTGGTTCAGAAGGTGATGGTTGAGTGATGACGTAAGGATAATTTGCTCCTGACCGTAACCCTAGCCCGTTATAATCCAGGTAGACTGCTTAGCGAGTTATCTGGAATACGATTTTGCGGTGCAGATTGATCGGAATGCAGTGGATATAGCTGGTTGCTGGTATAAAGCTTGATTCGTATCCTATAAACGGAGGGGCACATGAAGAAGCAATCATTATCGGCTCAATCAGAACAACAGCAAGTTCATCAATCAAAAACCGCTATGGGCAATCGATTGGTGACAAGCAAAACACAGAACTTCGTGGATAATCGTCCGGAAACCATCGCGCAACGTCAATTAGCCAATGATATCCATGCCGGTCCCCGGATAGTTGCTCAGCGTAAACTGGCGGGATTGATTCATAACAGTCCACGTATGCTCACCCAAAAGGAGTCGGATCGCTCGCTGAAAAAACCATATGAGCAATTGCAGTTGGTACCTGAGAAAGGGCCGTTGCAAGGCAAGTTCGAAGTAGTGCAACGAGAGCAGCCGCCTGCCGCAATACCCAGCTCCGGTTTACCGGGCGACCTCAATTTTGGATCGAAGAATCCGGAAAATTCTCTCAATAATCTGCAGATCCCATTAAACCGGCATGTGTCGCGCAAATTTCCCGCGCAGCTTACCGCGACGAGGATGTTGCCGGTAGCTCAGCTCATTCGCGTTGGACTCGTTCCCTCGAATCCGGGTAATTTCCGGACTTATACTACGGCCACTGGTTATGGCGGCGGTACTTTTGGGGGAGGGAGCTTCAACAGCAGCGACTTGACTCTTATCGAGAATAGCAACCAAACAAATGCGGGAAATCCACCGCTGCCAGCGACGAACTATCCTACATCGGCATCGGATGAATCGGGAAATGCTCTCCTTGATCGCCTGGATTCGCGTGTGGTTGCTCCCGAAGTGGATCATATCGTGCCTAAGAAGGACGGTGGCGCCAACGATCTCGATAATGCGCGGATGTTGAGTAAAGCAGAAAATAAGAGCCCAGGAACCAGCCGTCCTACTGGAGGGCAGCGCGATATGCGCCTCTATCAACCGATCACGATCACCAATGGCCACTATGTTGCTAACGGTCCGGTGGCTGCGGGTACCGACTTGTCTGTTGCTGCCGTGAAGGAGCTTGCGCGATACGCTGGATCTACGGTGCCAGGGAGCATGGCTGCGGTTTCCAAAACGACAGTCGATGATATCCTCACCCAGGGTGTCGGGGTTACCAAGGGAGGCGTGACTATCAACTGATGGAGGTGAACAGCTCGCGGCCAACCGGCTGATCACACTGGTGCTGCGCTCCCAACAAGGTAGCATGGATAAGTGTAGTATCTCCGTCATAACCATAGGCTCCTCATTCACCATCAATTTCTACCGAGATCGTTTACATTCGTGATGCGCGTACATTATTCACTTGTGACCCCGGATTGATTTTCCCTAAAATTCTTAAATCATGTCAGCGCATAAAGGTTACGGGCAAACGTGGTGGGGCGCGCAATGGCTTAATTCGCTGTCGCAAATCGATTATGACAATCGCATACCGCGCGGGCGCAGTTATGCCGGCAAAGGTGCGGTGGCGAAAATTGAAATTCAGCGCGGAAACATTCACGCCAAGGTGAAAGGCTCCCGCCCACAGCCTTACAGAGTGAGAATCGAGGTTCCGGCTATGCCGCAACAACAAGCCAAGGCCTTACTCGATGCGTTGGCGCTCAATCCGGCGGTGATTTCGAAAATGCTCAACCGTGAGCTCGATCCCGTTGTGCTGGAACAAGCCAAAACATTGAAGATCGATATTTTTCCGGCGCGCTGGTCGGATCTTGCTATGCAATGCTCCTGCCCGGATTGGGCTGTACCGTGCAAGCATCTGGCGGCGGTGATTTATCTGATCAGCCGGGAAATCGACGGCAATCCTTTTTTGGTGTTTTCGTTGAAGGGAATTGATCTCATCGAGGAGCTGAAAACCCGCCATATCTCGATTGAAAACGAAGCCGAGGCAACGCTACCGGTAGCCGGTGATCTGCTGGATCGATCACAGCAAAATTCGGCAGCGGCACAGGACGGTGCGGATACACCGGAATACAGTGTGTTGGATTACTCCACTTTGCCGGATCTTTCGGCTGCTCTGGCGAGTGTGCTGCCTGCAAACCCCGCTTTTTTCCAGCCGGGTGATTTTCGTGTGATTTATGAAAAAGTGATGAAACGAGTGATCAAGCAGGCCCGGCTTGCACTCAATACCGCAGTGGAAACGGAACGGACAGAGCCTGTAATCACGCCTGCCGACAAACCGCAACTTTTTCTTGATACGCACTATCAATCCATACTGACCGGGCTGACTGCATCATTATCCTGGCCGGATTGGGTATCTTGTCTGCAACAGATTGTTGAAGCTGATTTGCCGGACCTCCAGCCTGAAGTGTCGGCGATGGCTCATGTCCGTATGACCAGTTTGCATTTGCTGGCACAAGGTGCGGTCTTGCCGCAGGTTTTTAATGCAGGTAAATTGGGCGTGGGGCTGCGCTGGTTACCGGCGCTGCTGGATGAGACCGTGAGTGCTTTGATCGGTCAATTGGCGGCTTGCCTGCCATCCGGATTATTGGTTTTTCACGCTGACAGGCAGGCAGTGAATCTTTCGGGAGAAGTGCAGGCCGTAGCACTTTGCAGTTTGTTTTTGAGAGTATTTATATACCGTTGGAGTGATGCCCATTCAGAAAAGCCGCAAGGCAGCAAACTGATCAATCTATTTTTCGGTCATGGCTACGCGCAATTCGATGGACCTGGGGAAGGTGAAGTAGGTAGTGGAATCCAGTTATGGCTGGCACGCTTTCATATCGGCCATCAAGCCCATGTACCGGTGTTACGGCTGGAAGAAGAAAATATTGGATTCAGTCTGTCGCTGGGCGTGGTGGCACGTAATGACCTGCTGCAGGAACCGGTCTCGTTTGCCACGCTGCTGACCGATGCGGCATGGCAGGAGAATCGCTATAGTGTGTTGAAAACAGTCGCCTTGCTGGCGGAGCTCTTCCCGGATTTCAACGATTATATCAATACCAGTGCAACAACACCGATAGCCCTGAGTCCTGAAGCGCTGCCGGGATTTTTATTTGATGTGCTGCCGGTCATCCGGCTGCTTGGGATACGCGCATTGCTGCCCAAAGCGTTGGATCGTGTGTTGCGGCCACGGTTGTCGATGAAATTATCCGGCAAGGATACCGGCAGCTCCGGTTATCTTAATGCGGATGATATTTTTGGTTTCGACTGGACTGTCGCCATTGGGTATAACCAACTCACGCCAGCGGAGTTTGAGGAATTGGTCAAAACCGCCCGCGGGATTGTGCGTTTCAGGGGCGAATATGTCTATCTGGATCCTGCTGAAATTGAGCGGCTGCGTTTGCAGCTAGAAAAACCACCGCGCACTACGCAAGCCGAGCTATTGCGCATTGCCTTGGCTGAGGAATATCTGGGTGCGCCGGTAGTGCTGGATGCTCAGGCGCGTGACGTGATTCGTGAGTTTACCGAAGTGAGCAGTATGCCGCTGCCCGGTGCGCTCAATGCGATCCTGAGACCCTATCAGGAGCGCGGCTACGCCTGGTTATATCGCAATATCCGTATCGGATTTGGCAGCGTGATCGCGGATGATATGGGGCTGGGCAAAACCCTCCAAGTGATTGCGACGCTGCTGAAACTCAAGGAAGAAGGAAAGTTGGCAGCGGGAAAGGCGCTTGTGATCGTGCCGACCAGCTTGTTAACCAACTGGAAAAAGGAAATCGCACGTTTTGCACCAGCGCTTAAGGCGGGAATTTTTCACGGTACGGAACGGTTGTTGGAGGAAGAACGTCCGGATGTGCTGTTGACGACCTACGGCGTTGTGCGGTCGGATTTATCCAAGCTTAAGAAATTGTCCTGGCGCATCGTCGTCGCGGACGAAGCGCAAAACATTAAAAACCCGACTGCCGGGCAGACCAAGGCTGTCAAAGCCATCTCGGCGGAGAGCTTCGTTGCCTTGACCGGTACCCCGGTTGAAAACCGGTTATCCGAATTTTGGAGCATCATGGATTTTGCCAATCGCGGTTTTCTCGGTAACTTGACCGGTTTTATGAAGGGTTTTGCCGTGCCGATACAAAGCCGACACGATCAATACGCACTGAATCGTTTTAAGCGTATCATCAGTCCGTTTTTGCTGCGGCGGCTCAAATCGGACAAAAACATTATTTGTGACTTGCCCGATAAAATTGAACAGGATCAATACTGCGATCTGGTGGAAAAGCAAGCGGCATTGTATGAATCGGTTGTGCGTGAAGCCTTGCGGGTGATCAGCGGGGAATCCGACACATTCAAACGCCAGGGGTTGGTGCTGCAAATGATCATGGTGTTGAAACAAATTTGCAATCATCCGGTGCAATACCTGAAGAAGGGGGATACCGGCGCCGATGGGTCTGGCAAAGCCGCATTATTTCTTGATTTACTGGAGCCCATTTTTGCTGCGCATGAGAAAGTGCTGGTGTTTACGCAATTTCGCGAGGCAGGTGAGTCACTTTCAGTCTGGATCAAGGAGCGGTTCGGACGGGAACCGCAATTTCTGCACGGCGGTGTCGCGCGCAAAGCTCGCGATCGCATGGTCGAGCGTTTCCAGCATGACCGTACCGAGCGCGTATTTCTGTTGTCGTTAAAAGCAGGCGGCACCGGCCTCAACCTGACTGCCGCCGCTCATGTAATCCATTTTGATCTGTGGTGGAATCCGGCTGTCGAAGCGCAAGCAACCGACCGGGCATACCGCATCGGCCAGCAACATAACGTACAGGTGCATCGCCTGATTACTCGCGCCACCTTCGAAGAGCGCATCAACGACATGATTCATGCCAAGCGTAATCTGGCTGATATGACCGTGGGTAGCGGGGAACAATGGATTGGGAATCTGAGTGATGAAGAGCTGAACGATGTTTTTAGTTTGAGGTAATCTTCGATTCACAGTGACAGGGTCGTGTAATCCGATTAATTCGCGAAACTCAAATTTTCTGAATACGGCAAACCTACCTTCATTCAAGCCGTCGCCGTCTTTGCGCGCATTGTGTCATCCACGCTTGATGTGATATTTTTCGCCGAGTGCCTCCGCTGCCGATATTGTGTATATGATAGAAATGTATACCAATTTTTGTAGTAGCCGGAGGAGTGAAACGAATCCAGAGTACGGCTGCCGATTGCCTTCACTCATTCAATCCCCTGCGAACGTAAATAATCCTCATAATTGCCCTTGAAGTCTTTGATGCCGTCTGGCGTCATTTCGAGGATGCGCGTGGCCAGCGAAGAGACGAATTCGCGGTCGTGGGAGATGAAAATCAGCGTGCCGGTATATCGTTCCAGCGCGCTATTCAGCGATTCGATCGATTCCATGTCCAGGTGATTGGTCGGTTCATCCATCAGCAGCACATTTGGTTTTTGCAGGATCAGTTTGCCGAACAGCATGCGGCCTTGTTCTCCACCGGAAATCACGCGTGTGGATTTTTTCACGTCGTCGCCGGAGAACAGTAACCGGCCCAGCGTGCCGCGGATGGTTTGATCGTCGTCGCTGCCTTTCCGCCACTGATCCATCCATTCGGTCAGCGACGACTCTTGCGCAAAGTCCGCCGCGTGGTCTTGCGGGAAGTAACCGGGGTTTGCTTTCTCGGTCCATTTGATCTCGCCGCAATCCGGCGCCAGATCACCGGCCAGGCAACGCAGCAGCGTGGTTTTGCCGATGCCGTTCGGACCGATGATGGCGACTTTCTCACCGGCTTCGATATTCAGGCTGAAATCCTCGAACAATGGTTTCTCCATACCGGGGAAACCCTTGCCGATGGCCTGGATGGAAACCGCCAGGCGATGCAATTTTTCCTTGTCGTGAAATTCGAAGCGGATGAATGGATACTGGCGGCTGGATGGTTTGACATCTTCCAGCTTGATTTTTTCGATTTGCCGCGCACGGCTGGTAGCCTGGCGGGCTTTCGACGCGTTGGCGGAGAAACGGCTGACAAACGACTGCAAATCGGCGATCTGCGCTTTCTTCTTGGCGTTATCGGCCAGCATGCGTTCGCGCACCTGGGTCGAGGCGGTCATGTAGTCGTCGTAATTGCCGGGGTAAATGCGCAGCTCGCCGTAATCCAGATCGGCCATGTGCGTGCAGACACTGTTCAGAAAATGCCGGTCGTGGGAGATGATGATAATGGTGTTCTTGCTGTCGTTGATGACATCCTCCAACCAGCGGATGGTGTTGATATCGAGGTTATTGGTCGGTTCATCCAGCAGCAAAATATCCGGATTGGAGAACAACGCCTGCGCTAGCAGCACGCGCAATTTGTAACCCGGCGCGATGGCGCTCATCAATCCCTGATGCTGGGCCGTGGGGATGCCGACGCCCAGCAGCAGCTCCCCGGCGCGCGCTTCGGCCGAATAACCGTCCAGCTCGGCAAACTGAGATTCCAATTCCGCAGCGTGCATATAATCGTCCTCAGAGGCATCCGGATTGGCGTAAATCGCGTCGCGCTCCTGCTTGATGCGCCATAACTCCGCGTGCCCCATCATCACCGTGTCGATCACCAAACAATCTTCAAATGCGAACTGATCCTGGCGCAATTTGCCGACCCGCTCGCCGCTATCTACTGAGACATTACCGGCCGTCGGCTCCAGGTCGCCGCCGAGAATCTTCATGAACGTCGACTTACCGCAACCGTTCGCGCCGATCAACCCATAGCGGTTACCTCCGCCGAATTTAACGGAAACATTTTCAAACAACGGCTTGACGCCGAATTGCATGGTGATATTGGCGGTTGTAATCAAAGCGGTACCTACGGATGGTGGTTACTAGAAAGGGGCGCACATTCTAAACGTTTTTCAAGGGGTTTGCTGGGTTATGGTGAACATTTATCCACAGATTCGACGATTCGTTGCACGGAACGGCGGTTGGGGGGTATGCTTTGCGGGCAAGGAATTTTGGAGTGTGGGTTTAATACCTTCTTGCAATGAAACTTAAAGTGGCGACAGTCTTATAAAAATAAGGAGATAGAATGAATGGCTACAGGATCAGTTGTTACGCTTGACGTAAGCTATCAAGTCATTTCGGACGTCTAATTGTAGTTATGTTCCACGAGGATAGAGAATGTCGCAACAAAATTGGAACGCATCAGAATATAAAAAACACGCTTCATTTGTGTCAACAATGGCAAATGATGTTGTGGGTTTATTGGCTCCTAAAGAGGGTGAGGTTATTCTGGATATCGGCTGTGGCGATGGCGAGCTTACTCAAAAAATTCAGGAAAAAGGTTGTTCGGTCATAGGAATTGACTCTAGTGCAAGTATGATTGAGACAGCAAAAAACCGTGGAATAGAGGCTTATGTTATTGATGGACATAACATACCATATCAAAACAAGTTTGATGCCGTGTTTAGCAATGCCGCACTTCACTGGTTAACTCAGCCAGAAAAAGCAATTAGGGGCGCATATTTAGCGCTGAAGGAGAATGGACGCTTTGTCGCGGAATTCGGCGGCAAAGGTAATATCGCGACTTTATTGGAAGCAATGCAAGAAGTATTTGAAGAAAATGCCGATTTTGGCCAATTTCATATGCCTTGGTACTTTCCATCTGTCAAAGAATATCAAGAGCTACTTGAGCAGGCTGGATTCCATGTTAAATATATTGAGCTTATTCCAAGACCAACACCTCTAAAAAGTGGTGTTGAAAAATGGCTGGAAATATTCGCAGATGGTATTACAAACCATCTGAGCCAAGAACAAAAAACTACTTTTTTAGGCTCAGTGAAAGACAAGCTTCTTTCTAATCTTTTTACAGAACAAAGCGGATGGGTTGCAGATTATGTGCGTTTACGGTTCGAAGCGACAAAGGCATAACATGGCGCTCAAGCGGGACGGTCGCTATCGCACCCGCCCCTTAGCTTTGCGTTAGACCGCAATGTGGACACATCGAAGCCCTGCGAAACCGTGTAACCGCTAAACGCTAAACCCAAAGGAGATATGTCATGACCAAGATTACAAAGAACACGATCTGCCTCTGGTATGAAAACGACGCCGAGGGTGCTGCGCGATTTTACGCCCAAACATTTCCCGATTCGTCAGCCGGCGCGGTGCATCGCGCACCGGGGGATTATCCATCGGGCAAGGAAGGGGACGTATTGACTGTCGAGTTCACCGTCATGGGCATCCCGTGC
>JAFEEI010000119.1:0-7237 GCA_018241205.1 Pseudomonadota bacterium | reverse complement strand
AAGCGAATGCGGCTGGTGCAAGGATAAGTGGGGTATTTCTTGGCAGATTACGCCGGTTGCCTTGACGAAAGCATTCACCAGTTCCGATCGCGCAGCCGCCAAACGCGCATTTGATGCGATGCTGACGATGAGGAAAATCGACATTGCCGCAATCGAAGCGGCGTTTCGCGGTTGAGTTGCGAGTAGTCTGAACTTATTCAAGCCGCGCATGACGGGAGCTGAAAATGTTTCGCCGGATGAAAACATTTTCGCCGTGTGATCCCGCCGAATGAGAATGATGGCGGCATTGGATGATCGGTTGGTGCTGGTTTCAATTTAACGGATCGCCCTTTTGGCACCCATCCTACGAAGCTGAAACAAGCAGCCGAAAAAATATACGTATCGCGCCTTCACCGGTACGGGTAACGGTTCAACGATTATCGAATCACAAATAATGAAAAATCCCTATCAGTGATGCGCCTCCGGTAGCATAAATAAGCGGGCTGTCCCAGGTGTGCGGGGAGAAAGCTTCGGCTAAGGTAATCAGAAGTGGCATGAGAAGCAGCGCGGCGATAAGCTGGGTGACGCTGAAATAGGGGTGAAATGCCAAAATGGCGATGACCGTCGTTATCCATACACATGCGCTACCGGCATAGCTGCGCACGTATTTTTGCCGGGTGAAAAGCGCATAGGTGGTGTATTTTCTTGTGCCGAATCTGATGCCAACAGGTTCCGCCAGACCGTCACCAACACCGTTGGCGATCATGATGATCATAATGAGTGGCAGCATTTCGCGGCTTTCAAAGTACGTCAGCAGGGGAATGAGCACCAGATAGCTGGCGATAAATTGGGTATAAAGCCAAGTCAGCGTCCACGGCCGGTCTTCCGGCCGATCGAACGAGCTGAACATCACGAAAAACACCCTGAACTTATTTCGCAGCGGTGCGATGAAGAATGTCAGAAAAACGAATGCGCAGATGAGGTCGGCGAAAAAGGTTGCCGGGCTGTACGGGTATTCGATGATTAATGACAATAACGAAGGAAGAAAGAAGAAGGCGAAATGGTTTACTTTGCGCGTGTAGTTAACTTTAACGTTTCGATGGATGACCAGTAGCCCGCAAAGATAGTGAATTAGAAATAGTAATGCGTAGAAAATCGCGTGATGCAACCAAAATTCGAAGGGGATCGGCATGTGCTGATTGGCTATGATTTCACCGGCTTAGTACGATATGTTTTCTAGCATTGTAGCCGGTTTGCAAGGGGATGACCGGGATTAATCCAGCCGCGTCAATGGGGTGTGGCGAACTTCCAGGGAATCCGATAGCGCTCTGAGGGGAGCTCCGCCTTGGTAGCTGAAACGTACCGAGATTTGATCGCCTTTGCATACCTGGAATGGTCCGGTGAGCGGGAAAACGATATATTGCGTGTACCAATCGATAGTGCTGCCTGCCGCCATATTAATGACCAGGATATTTTTGGTGATGAGACGCAAAGCGTTGAGGTGACCGTTTCCGGTTATAAGAATTTCTCCGTCGTAAGCGCACGTCTGATTGAATGGTTCTTCATAAGACAGCAATTGAAATACTTCGGGATCGCCAAGAATTTTACTTCTTTCCTGGATGCTGTAGGGATTCTGAAACAAAACTGCCGGTGCGTAAAAATCCTCGAAATGGAAGTTTTGTTGCAGCGGTTGAATCGCTTGAATGCTCGCTTCCGGCACAAAAACTGGCAGCGGGCCGCCGAATTTTTTAAGGTAGCGTTGTTTGAACGAATCGATAACCGGCATCTGCTTCTCGCGCAATAAGCCGGTGTGCAGCATTTCACAAATCACCACATCAATGGGCTCCGGCGGGAGGTAGTGCATGGCATCCGCCTGAATGACCTCGACCTTGTCTCCATTGACGTTTTTTGCGAGCAAGTTGCGTGCAGTTTCTACCAATTCCGGATTAAGCTCCACACAATAAACTTTATTTGCTTTTTGTGCGGCAAAGAAAGATTGCACACCGGTGCCGCCGCCGAGTTCCAATACCTTGACGCCGGGCTTGACTACTAAATCGATAGCTTCTTTAAAGCTATTCATGCGAGCGTCGTCATTCAGCATATTGTGATGGTAATGCAGCGGAATGAATTGACCGAGCTCCAAGCTATCTAATTTTTTCTTCATTAGTACTTTAATAGTTAATACCGCAGGTTGATAACAAGCTGATGTGTGTGCTAACAGCAACGATCATGTCAGTCAGTGAGAAGCTTTTATGGAGACTCTGGAGCTTTTCATCGGAACCATCGGCCAAAAGTAAGAGCGGTAAATATTGTCATATGAAGGAACCGTATAGCCGGTCAGCCAACCAGTCCGCCGGGAACGGAGCGATGTTGTAAGTACCGATCGATCGCGCACGATCAATCGGCAAATGATATTACCGGACAAACCACGTATTCTCAATTACGATATTTAGAGTCTTATTTCCGCAATACTCGTGAGATTGATCATTTCTTGCCGCATGATACGATAGCTGGCAGCTAGTAAATGAATAGGTAAAAAATTTTTATTACTTGCTAAAGTTGTACAAAATTTGGCCGCTATCAGAGCTACTCAAACCGCCATCCCCTCTCCAATCCGCATAAAATAAAGCACTTGCCGCGTAGGAAAAATTCCTACACTGCGATAAGAAGATTACCTAGCCCTCTTTAAGATCAACTTCCATTTACTTCCACTGCTCCATAATTGAAAATTTCACCTGTGTGTTACGGTGTTTTAATTCAAATTTTTAATGAAAGGGGTGATGAAATGGAAACTAATCAGCTGTTGGATGAAATCAGAAACATCAATTTAAGTTACTTATTACTGGCCAAACAAATGTTGCGCGACGACAGGGTATCGGCCATGTACCGATTAGGGATTAACCAAGATATAGCTGATATTTTAGACAGGTTGAGTTCCGCACAGTTAATTAAAATGGCGGCTTCCAATATGCTACTTTGCCGTTTTCGTTTTGACGATCGGCTGATAGCTGACATGTTGTCGAGCGATAATCGCGATCAATCCGTTACCAAATCTCACGCCGCTATTTTAATGGCGGGAAAACCGGCGGAAGCCATTGCCTAAGCTTAATTAAACGTCAGTAGGAGAAAAAATATCATGCGCAATCGAAGCATCATCACTGAAGCGAAGCAAATTCATCTGGCGACAGAATTAATCGAATTAGGCGCCCGGCTGCAAGTTCTCGAAATGAATACCGATTTGAGCCGTGAGCGATTGGTGAAACTGTATAAAGAAATCCGGGGCGTGTCACCTCCCAAAGGCATGCTGCCTTATTCGGAAGACTGGTTCATGAGCTGGCAACCGAATATGCATTCATCATTGTTTATTAACATCTATAACTACGTAATGAAAAATACCGGCGTTGAAGGTATCGATGCGCTGATTAAGAGCTACCGGCTTTATATCGAGCACATTCAAGTCTATCAACTCGAGAAAGTACTGAGTCTGACCCGCGCGTGGACTCTGGTGCGTTTTGTGGATAGCGGTGTATTGTGCATAACACCCTGCGTGAATTGCCACGGCAATTTTGTGGTGCATTCGCTGGAAATCCATTCCAACCACGTTTGTGGTCTGTGTAACATTCCATCGCGCGCCGGGAAAACCAAGAAAGCAGCGCTGGCAAACTTTCATTAAGCAGGCATCAGCACCATTACCCTTAGTTTGCTGATGCTAGGTGGAATTACTTCAGCAAATTCTGAATACGGCTCAATGCCTGTTTCAAGTTGTCCATTGAGGTTGCGAAGGATAAACGCATATAACCTTCACAGCCGAATGCGGAGCCGGGGACTACCGCTACACCCGCATTTTCCAGCAGATATTCGCTGAACGCGATATCGGTTGGTGTACTTAGCAAATTGCTTTTATGCAAATCGCGAATCGATTGACGGACATCGGCGAATGCATAAAATGCGCCATCTGAAGATAAACAACGCACGCCGTTGATCTGGTTCAACTGTTCCGTGACAAAAATATTGCGCGCTTTGAACGCCGCAATCATTGGTTCCATGCAAGATTGATCGCCATTCAGTGCCATTTCGGCCGCCGCTTGTGAAATCGAACTGGGGTTGGATGTGCTCTGCGATTGTATGTTTTCCATCGCAGTAATGATATGGGCAGGGCCGCCGCAGTAGCCGATGCGCCAACCGGTCATCGAATACGCTTTGGAAACACCGTTCAGAACGACTGTTTGCGGAAACAATTCCGGGCACGCATTGACGATATTGTTGAATTTCTGGCCCGATAATAGGATGTGTTCATACATGTCATCGGTTGCGATCAAAATATGTGGATGCTTGCGTAACACCGCCCCCAACGCTTTCAGTTCATCCAGCGTGTACACGGCCCCCGACGGATTGCTCGGGCTGTTGATGACGAACATTTTGGTTTTCGGTGTGATCGCGGCTTCTAATTGTTGCGCGGAGATTTTGAAATTCTGCGCGATACCGGTCTCGATAAAAACCGGCTTGCCTTCTGCGATCAGTACGATATCCGGATAAGAAACCCAATAAGGTGCGGGGATGATGACTTCATCACCCGGATTGATCACCGATAACACCAGATTAAAAAAGCTTTGTTTGCCGCCGCATGAAACCAGAATTTGCTTGGCATCAAAATCGAAGTTATTTTCCCGCTTGAATTTCGCCACGATGGCATTTTTCAGTCCCGGTGTACCGCCGACTGCGGTGTATTTGGTCAATCCTTTGTTAATCGCGGCAATGGCAGCATCTTTGATGTGCTGAGGGGTATCGAAGTCAGGCTCGCCCGCTCCTAATCCAATGATGTCTTTACCTTCCGCCTTGAGTTTGGCGGCACGGGCAGTTACCGCAAGGGTAGGAGATGGTTTGATGGTTTGAACGCGGCTAGAGAGTTCCACAAAAATCCTCGCACTAAAATAGATTGACCAACATGTTAGAATGACACGAAAAAACAATTCAATATTGGAATTATACCTGTGATCGTAACCTTCCCCAATAGTCCGTATAAATTACAGCAAGCTTTTGAACCGGCAGGCGACCAGCCGGTGGCAATTGCGCAATTGGTCGAGGGTATCAGCGACGGTCTGGCGTTTCAGACCTTATTGGGGGTTACCGGTTCCGGCAAAACTTATACGATTGCCAATATGATCGCGCGCCTTGGCCGTCCGGCCATTGTGATCGCGCCGAATAAAACGCTGGCGGCGCAGTTGTATGCCGAGATGCGCGAGTTTTTCCCGGAAAATGCCATCGAATATTTCGTCTCTTATTACGATTATTATCAGCCGGAAGCGTATGTTCCGGCGCGCGATTTGTTCATCGAAAAGGATTCCAGCATCAACGAGCATATCGAACAAATGCGTTTGTCCGCGACCAAATCGCTGTTGGAGCGCGATGACGCCATCATCGTCGCGACCGTGTCGTGCATCTACGGTATCGGCGATCCGGTGGATTATCACGGCATGATTTTGCATTTGCGCAGCGGCGAAAAAATTTCGCAACGCGATGTCATCAAACGGCTGACCGAGATGCAATACGATCGTAACGAACTGGAATTCAAACGCGGTGTTTTCCGCGTGCGCGGCGATGTGGTCGATGTGTTTCCGGCGGAAAACTCGGAAGCGGCACTACGCATCTCCTTATTTGATGATGAAGTCGATAGCCTAGCGCTATTCGATCCGTTGACCGGGCAGATGCTGCAAAAGCTGTCGCGCTTCACCGTCTACCCCTCCAGTCATTACGTCACACCGCGCAGCACCACCCTGCGTGCGATGGGAACCATCAAAACCGAATTGCGCGAACGGTTGGACTATTTCTACCAGGAAAATCGCTTGGTCGAGGCGCAGCGCTTGGAACAACGTACCCGGTTCGATCTGGAAATGCTGAATGAATTGGGATTCTGTAAAGGCATCGAGAATTATTCGCGCCATCTTTCCGGTAAGAAACCCGGCGAACCGCCGCCCACACTGCTCGATTATCTGCCACCCAATGCATTGATGATCATCGACGAAAGCCATGTCACGGTGCCGCAAATCGGCGGCATGTATAAAGGCGATCGCTCACGTAAGGAAAATCTGGTGAATTATGGTTTCCGCCTGCCATCGGCGCTGGATAACCGTCCATTGCGGTTCGAGGAATTCGAGAAACGGATGCCGCAAACCATTTTCGTCTCGGCTACACCCGCCGATTACGAAAAACAGCATAGCGGCCAAGTGGTGGAGCAGGTGGTCAGACCAACCGGACTGGTTGATCCTATCATTGAAGTGCGTCCGGTCACTACGCAGGTGGATGACTTGATGTCGGAAGTCAATTTGCGTACCGCCAAGAACGAGCGCGTGCTGGTAACGACACTCACCAAACGCATGGCGGAGGATTTGACCGATTATTTTTCCGATCATCAAATCAAGGTGCGTTATCTGCATTCCGACATCGATACTGTCGAACGCGTCGAAATTATCCGCGACTTGCGCTTGGGACAATTCGATGTGCTAGTTGGTATTAACCTGCTGCGCGAAGGTCTGGATATTCCGGAAGTGTCGCTGGTTGCGATTTTGGATGCGGATAAGGAAGGTTTTTTGCGTTCCGAGCGTTCACTGATTCAAACCATTGGCCGTGCTGCCCGGCATATCAATGGCACAGCGATTTTGTACGCCGACAACATCACCCGGTCCATGCGTGTTGCCATCGATGAAACCAACCGGCGGCGTGAAAAGCAGTTACAGCACAATCTGCGCAATCACATTACACCGCGCTCGGTACAGAAACGGATTAAAGATTTAATCGATGGCGTCTATAACCACGAATCGGCGCAGCAGAATCTCAAGGCCGCGCAAGTGCAAGCACGCTACGACGCCATGAATGAAACACAGCTGGCCAAGGAGATTCAGCGGGTCGAGAAGAAAATGCTGAACGCCGCCAAGAATCTGGAATTCGAGCAAGCAGCCCAGTACCGGGATGAACTGAAAAGCCTTAAGAACAAGCTGCTGATCGGTTTTAGCGATGTAGCCTAAGGAAACGCTGATTAATTGACTATACGAGCGAATCGCTTCGTTGCGCGGTACTCGCTCCCGCGCCTATCTTGTTGATATGTCTTGGTTGCTGCGTTCCGTGCGCCTCGTGCTTCATCTCATCCGCCGAATTAATCAGCGTTTCCCTAATTGGCAATGTCGCCGGTTTGACTGGCCCAGCCGCTGGCTTGTATTTTGATACCGGTGAATTCATCCAAGCTCAGGAAACCGAGCTCGGC
>JAFEEI010000118.1 GCA_018241205.1 Pseudomonadota bacterium | reverse complement strand
TATGAAGCATTTGATCACTTATCGCGCGTTCAATCCGAAATATCCAACAAAAGCCATGGAATGCCTGGCCAAAGATAAAGCTTCCATGTTGGCTTTCTACGATTATCCTGCCGGGAACTGGCGGCACACCAGAACAACTAACCCGGTTGAATCTGTATTTGCCACTGTCAGATTGAGAACAGCCAAAACCAGAAACTGTGGCAGCCGGACAACAACGCTGACCATGGGGCATTCAAACTTATGGAAATAGCTCGGAAAAAATGGTTACGGGAGAGGTTACGACCTGCTGGTCGATGTCATCTCTGGGATTAAATTCGTTAACGGTATAAAACAACAAACGGGAGATCAGAAACAGGCCGCTGCTTGATTCTCCGTGCGCCATATTTGACTATAGCTCGAAATGAGCGCAATGGTACTTTGGCATGAAGGTATATATTGGAGCAGACGTGGATTCAGGGACGGTGCATAGTGTTGAGATTATCGCTGTCAATGAAGCGGACATCAACGTCCTGCCCAAGTTGCTGCGAGCAGAAGACGAAGTTATTTTTGGCGATGCGGGCTACATCGGCGATGAATACAAGCGCGGATGGAACATGTGTTCCGGGTGATCAAGTGCAAGTGGCAGTTTGGATTCACCCGGATCGCTACTGCGAGTTGATTAAGAATGCTGTCTAGGTGAACATGCTGATGGGCTTGACCAATCTGTGCCTGCTGCGCAGGCGACTGGTGATTGGCTGAGGGAGAAGTCCGTATCAAAATGCCCCGGCGGCGAACGATGAGGCACAAACAGAGGGGAATCCGGCGGCAAAATGTCACCGGAAAATGAATTCCCGGGAATCCGTGTTCAAAAAACTGGCAGTAATACTGAAAAATCTGAAAGCATCCAATTGTTCAGCGCCTCCCTAGCGGTTTTAAAAGAGATGTTTTTAGTTGCTTTAGTGTGATTTTTGGTTTTGTGTTTAAAAAGCTTCAACTAGAGTTCATGGTGTGATTTTTGGGTGGTGATTGAACCAACAATTAGAATGGATTTTTCACTTTAAATATTGCATTTTTGTAACCTTCTTAGGGCAATACCATTTTAAAAGCATGGGAATATTGCTATAAAAATCATGATTTTTCCTTGTTTGAGCAGCAGCGGCATGCTAGAATTTCTCTTCGATTAATTAGCATGTAGAAGATTCTATAACTAAGAAAATCTAAGTTGCGGATAATAAGGAAATTCGGCCAAGGAAATGCAACCAAGGAAATGCAACTATCGTCAATTATGGTGTCGTTTTAACAAGGTAGGATTTTGGCGTATGACTTCCGTAAGCTGGTTGAGCAAAGTAGGCGTTCAGGTTTGTAACATACTTGTTGTGCCTGAAATCTGTAAAATTGGTAATCATGTGGGGGGGAAATATGAGAAGTAAATCAGCAGTAACCCTGGCGGGGGTATCCGCTCTCGCTTTGTACTCAAGCATGGCGGTTGGGTCTAAGTATAATTTGCCAGAGCCGCAGAGCGTTATAGCGAAAGATATTTATGATCAGCACATAGTGCTTCTATGGATTTGTCTGGTTATTTTTGTCGGTGTGTTTGGCGTTATGTTTTATTCTGTGCTCAAACATCGTAAGTCTCTTGGTTATAAGGCGGCAAATTTTCATCACAGTACTGCAGTTGAAATTATTTGGACTGTAATACCTTGTCTCATTCTTGTTGCTATGGCTTATCCAGCAACAAAAACAGTTATCGCAATGAAAGATACTTCAAGTCCTGATATGACGATTAAGGCAACAGGGTATCAGTGGATGTGGGGTTATGACTACCTTCAGGGTGAGGGTGAAGGTATAAGTTTCTACAGTAAATTATCGACTCCACGCGCTCAGGTCGAGAATAAAGCGCCAAAAGGTGAAAATTATCTGTTGGAAGTTGATAATCGCGTCGTTGTGCCGGTAGGTAAAAAAGTTCGTATTATTTTAACCGCGAACGATGTTATTCATGCTTGGTGGGTGCCATCACTGGGAATTAAGCAAGATGCAATTCCGGGTTTCATTCGTGATACTTGGTTTACAGCAGATAAGCCGGGAATATACCGTGGTCAATGTGCTGAGTTGTGTGGCAAAGATCATGGTTTTATGCCGATTGTGGTGGAGGTGATGGAGGCGAGTGAGTACAGCAAGTGGGTGGCTCAGCAAGGCGCATCAGCAATTAAAACATCTATGCATGTGGAAAATTAAGTAAAAGGAGAAAACTATGGCAGCAGTACATGGTGACGCACACGGTCACGAACATGATGACCATCATCCAAGCGGAATAATGCGCTGGATAACAACGACAAATCACAAAGATATTGGGACAATGTATTTGTGGTTCAGTTTCGCTATGTTTCTTACCGGAGGAACATTAGCGCTGGGAATTCGTGCTGAATTATTTCAGCCGGGAATTCAAATTTTGCAACCAGAGCTCTTTAATCAGTTCACGACACTGCATGGTTTGATTATGGTGTTCGGTGCAATTATGCCGGCGTTCGTGGGCTTTGCGAACTGGCAAGTGCCACTAATGATTGGCGCGCCAGATATGGCATTTGCGCGCATGAACAATTGGAGTTTTTGGTTGTTAATTCCAGCTGCAACATTGCTAGTTAGCTCATTTTTTCTTCCTGGTGGAGCTGCGGCGGGTGGTTGGACATTCTATCCGCCATTATCAACTCAAGGAGGTTTGGGGGTTGATTTTATGATTTTTGCGGTTCATATTCTGGGCGCATCATCAATCATGGGATCGATTAACATTATTACCACCATTTTGAATATGCGCGCACCCGGTATGACACTAATGAAAATGCCAATGTTCGTGTGGACGTGGTTGATTACTGCATACTTGTTAGTATTGGTGATGCCTGTATTGGCTGGTACCGTAACAATGTTATTAACAGATCGTCACTTTGGTACAAGCTTCTTTAATGCAGCTGGTGGTGGCGATCCAGTAATGTTTCAGCACATTTTCTGGTTTTTTGGTCATCCAGAAGTTTATATCATGATTTTGCCGTCATTTGGTATCGTGTCTGAAGTGATTCCGACATTCTCACGTAAGCCACTGTTCGGTTATTCGTCAATGGTGTATGCAACAGCATCGATTGCAATACTGTCGTGCGTTGTTTGGGCACATCATATGTTTACTGCAGGTATGCCAGCTGTAGGGCAATTGTTCTTTATGTATGCGACCATGTTGATTGCCGTTCCAACAGGTGTGAAAGTATTCAATTGGACAGCAACAATGTGGCGTGGATCGATGTCATTTGAAACACCTATGTTATTTTCGATTGGGTTTATCTTCTTGTTCGTTATAGGTGGTTTTAGTGGCGTAATATGCGCGATTGTTCCAATTGATATTCAAGTGCAAGATACATATTATGTGATTGCTCACTTTCATTATGTATTGGTTTCTGGATCACTATTTGCTCTATTTGCAGGTGCATATTACTGGATTCCTAAATGGACTGGGCGTATGTACAACGAGACTTTGGGTAAAGCGCATTTCTGGCTTTCAATGTTCTTCTTCAACTTGACATTCTTTGTTCAGCACTTTTTGGGATTGGCGGGCATGCCACGTAGAATTCCAGATTACAATTTGCAGTTCGCTGATTTCAACATGATTTCAAGTATTGGAGCGTTTGGTTTCGGTATGACACAGCTTCTTTTTCTATACGTTATGATCAATTGCATACGTAGTGGAGAAAAAGCCCCTCAGAAACCTTGGGATGGTGCCACAACGTTGGAGTGGACTCATTTGCCAACACCAGCTCCTTACCATAGTTTCGAGAAACCGCCTGTTGTTCAGTAAACAAGGTAACAGCATATGTCACAAGAAACAGATAACAAGCGGAAAAAGTATAGAACAGCTCTACTTCTGTTAGTTACGGTGTTAGCACTTTATATTACGGTTATTGTAAAAGAATGGTAAATAGCAATAATACAAAGGCGAATGTTTTGATGATGAAAAAGTTGTTGGTTTTCACATTAATCATGTTTGTTTTTGGTTACGCATTGGTACCATTCTATGAAAAATTTTGTGAAGTGACTGGTATCAATAATTTGCTTAAACCGGATGTGTCGGTTAACGATAAAAACTGGGTGGATGAGGAGCGTTGGGTTACGGTAGAGTTTGACGCAAATACACGAGGATTGCCGTGGCAATTCAAACCTCTGCAACGGAGCACTCGCATTCATCCAGGTGAATCGATAACAGTGATGTATGAAATTACTAATAATTCAGAACGGGAAGTGATTGGGCAAGCGATTCCCAGTTATAGTCCTCGTTTTCTGGATAAGCATTTAAAGAAATTTGAATGTTTTTGTTTTACGAAACAGGTTCTTAAGTCAAATGAAACAAGACAAATGCCGGTTCAGTTTGTAATTGAACCGGGATTGCCCGCAGATATAAATACGGTGACAATTTCGTATACGTTTTTCGAATTGCCTGATGGTGCTAGCACGATCAAAAAATAGAGGTATAAAATGGATAACAGTACTGTCGGAAAACAAAGAAAAGCAACAATATGGCAAGTTGCTAAGGCAGTAATGTTTGCCTTTATGGGAATAAGAAAGAAAAGTGATCTCGAAAATGATGCGGCTACGTTGAAGCCGGCTCAATTGATTGTTGGCGGTATTATCGGGGGTGTTCTTTTTGTAATTAGTATCATGCTTTTAGTCAGATTGATCGTTAGTTAGAAATTGAAAAAACATAAGTCGGAGGAGAGAAGAATGAGTCAAGAATCAGGACATTATTACGTCCCAGCTCCATCGTCGTATCCAATTATTGGATCGACTGCAATTTTATTCATGGGATCAGGCGCTGCCTTGACGATGAATAAAATAGAGTTAGGTTACGGTCTGTTAGCAACAGGCTTTGCAATTTTGATTTATATGTTATTTGGATGGTTCGGAACCGTAGCCAGAGAAAGTGAAAGCGGTAAATATGGAGAGCAAGTAGATCGTTCGTTCCGTTGGGGAATGAGCTGGTTTATTTTTACAGAAGTTATGTTCTTCTGTGCATTTTTTGGCGCACTGTGGTACATGCGTAATCTTTCAATACCATGGCTGCAAGAAGAAAGTACAATTCTAGGTAATACGTTCTGGTCTACATATGATGGCAAATGGCCAACTGCTGGTCCTGGTGAACACGAAAAATTCACATCAATGGGCGCATGGGGCTTGCCGGCATTTAATACATTGTTGCTTTTAACTTCAGGCGTGACAGTTACGATCGCTCATTGGAGATTAAAAGAAAACAGACGTGATGGCTTAAAATTATGGTTGTTGGCAACTGTAGCTTTGGGTGCAACGTTTGTTGCTTGCCAAGCGTACGAATATATTCATGCTTACAACGACTTAAATCTCAAATTAACAACTGGTGCATATGGCTCAACATTCTTCATGTTAACCGGTTTTCACGGATTTCACGTGACAATTGGAACAATTATGCTTTTCGTCATTTATTGTCGCAGTGCAGCAGGTCACTTTACGCCTGAACATCACTTTGGCTTTGAAGGTGTTGCATGGTATTGGCACTTTGTTGACGTGGTTTGGCTGGGATTGTTTGTATTTGTATACTTGATGTAAATTTATTCAATTGCACAAATAAGAATTCCAGCCCCTACACCATTGAGTTGTGAGTTTCAAATCAAAAATGAAAATACAACAATAATATGTGTGAGTGGCTGGAATTTTTGTCTAAAAGATTAAATGATCATCGGAAGTTGTATCGTTTCAATAAAAAAATAGATTCAGATTCTTCACTTAGAAATCAGCTTTCATACTGCGTATCTAATCGAAATGAATGTATTGGGTTATCGTTTTGAACCGAGATTATGGACAATAATAATCACGATTATTTCCGTAATAATTTTCATTGAATTAGGTAAGTGGCAATTATCTCGTGCTGAAGAAAAAAAAGGGCAATATGAGCAATTAGAACAATATGCCAAACAGCCAGCTGTCAAATTGCCTGGTAACTTAGTGGAACTGAAAGATTTTCAGTATCGAGAAGTGGAGGTAAGTGGAGAATACTTACCTGAGTATACAATTTATTTAGATAACAAAATTTATAAGGGGCGAGCTGGTTATCACGTTATAACGCCACTTAAAATTTCGAACACAGAGCTTCATGTCGTGATTAACAGGGGTTGGATCGCCACAGGAAGTGACAGATCAGCATTGCCGCCTGTGGCAGATGTGAAGGGTGAGCTAAAAGTGACAGGGATTGCGGCCTCCCCTGAAGTGAAGACTCTGGATCTTTCAGATAAAGCTGTAGAAGGACAAGTTTGGGATAATTTCAATTTGCAGCGTTATCAAGAAGTCACAGGCTTAGTAATGCAACCTCTGATGATTTTGCAGAAAAGTGAAGAGAAAGATGGGTTGATACGTGATTGGAGTAAGCACGATTCAGGTGCTTCTAAAAACATTGGTTATGCAGTTCAATGGTTTTCATTAGCTATTACCGCAATAATTATTTTCATAGTATTGAATGTCAAGCGAAGAAATAAAAAAATCGAATAGACGTAAGTTCTTGTTACTACTGGCGCTTATGTGCGCTCCTGTAATGATTTCTTACATGCTTTATTTTTTTGAGTATAGGCCTAACAGTACTCATTACGGAGATTTGTTGCCAGTCACAAAAGTTTCTGGAAAGGGCACAAATTTGTTGGACAATACGATACTTCGCATGAAAGATCTGCATGGTAAGTGGGTGTTGGTTACAGTGGATTCCGGTCATTGCGATGAACGTTGCAAAGAGAAGTTATATTTCATGCGCCAAGTCAGAGTGGTGCAGGGAAAAGAAAGTCATCGGATTGAACGACTCTGGTTAATAAATGACGATATCAAACCTGATGCAGAGTTAGTTAAGGAATATGAAGGTACATTCTTTGTCAACGCCAAGGAAACCGAGATTCTTGGTTTTATAG
>JAFEEI010000117.1 GCA_018241205.1 Pseudomonadota bacterium | reverse complement strand
TCATGCCGGTGAAGTCGCCGATCAAAAATAGGATGCGATGTCCCATCTCCTGCAGTTGACGTAATTTGTTCAGTAAAACCGTATGACCCAGATGCAGGTCGGGTGCAGTCGGATCGAAACCCGCTTTGACGCGTAGCGGATTTCCAGAAATGAGCTTACTTTCCAGTTCTGTTTCTACTAATAGTTCGTGACAGCCGCGTTTTATAATTTCAAGATCAGATAATATTGATTTTTTCACGATAATGCTAAATTAATGATTTTTATTAAATTTATTGTGATTTATGATAATTTTTTAGTACAAAATAGGTTATTTTCTAGTACAAATTAACTATTTTCATGTTAGACTCGCGCCTGTTTGCAAAAATGAGACAAATGACTGGAGGCACTTCATAGATGCTAAATACACTTCTTAGCAGTAAACAAAGGATTCTAGCTCAAAAATCATCAAAACTAACAAAAAAATCAATTCGCTGGCTGGTAACTTTATCCAGCATCCCACTGTTCGGCATCTTCACGGCATTCGGTATCGCACCTAATTCGCCTGTTTTTGAGGAAATTCAGGTTGAAGAAGTTGTGCTGGATTTATCCATTCCGGAAATTATTGCCGAGACACAGGATAATCAGACTTTCTGGCGTCAGGAAAGTATTCGCCGCGGCGATACGATTGCCGCCATTTTAAACCGCTTGGATGTCAGTGATCAGGATTCGACGGATTTCCTACAAGCTGCGCGCGGCAGCCGCGCCATGCGTCAATTGAAACCGGGGCAAACCGTATATGCGCAAACCACCGCCGATGGTGAGCTGCTGACACTGCGCTATTTCTTCGGGAACGAAGAGCTGTTCCTGATGGAAAAAACGGATGATGAATTCAAGATGAGCGAACAGCCGATCGAGCTGGATACGCGAATTCATATGAAATCCGGTGAAATCACCAGTTCGCTGTTTGCGGCAACCGACAATGCCGGTATACCGAATAATATCGCGATGCAGCTGACCGAAATATTTGCATCGGAAATCGATTTTTACCGCGACTTGCGTCAAGGTGACCGTTTTACCATAGTGTATGAAACGTTTGCGAATGATAATGGCAAGCGCACCAAAACCGGCCGTGTTTTAGCGGCTGAATTCGTCAATAAAGGAAAATCGCATCAAGCAATTTACTTCAAAGCATCGAATGGCGCGGATGGCTACTACACGCCAGAAGGGGAGAGTTTACGCAAGGCGTTCCTGCTGTCACCACTTGCATTTTCCCGCGTCACTTCGGGTTTCACCCATGCGCGTTATCATCCTATCCTGAAAGAATGGCGTGCGCACAAGGGCATTGATTATGCCGCGCCTACCGGTACCCCGGTCAGAGCAACGGCTAATGGCATTATCACATTCTCGGGTTCACAAAAAGGATACGGTAATCTGGTAGTGCTGAAACATAACGGCAAATTTGAATCAGCGTACGGTCATTTATCGCGTTTTGCCAGTGGAATGGGTAAAGGTAAGCGCGTGAATCAAGGCGACGTGATCGGTTATGTCGGTTCGACGGGCATGGCAACTGGTCCGCACTTGCATTACGAATTGCGCGTTGACGGTGTGCAACGCGATCCGACGAAAGTGATTCTGCCGTCTGCTCCGCCGATTGCGAAACGCGATTTAAATAACTTCCAAAAAGAAACGCATGCACTGGTGGCGCGTCTGAATATCATGCGTAGTATTCATCTCGCTGCATTGGAATAACACCGCTTCGAGTGCCGTCACCAAGCGGTTTATCGCGTGAACCCTTGGTGGTTGTTATTGCTCAGAAGCACCGCTAACACCGTAAGAAATCATTGGAATCTGTTTATTTTATCGGCATCATGTCGGGCACGAGCCTGGATGGCGTGGATGGCGTTCTGGTTGATTTCGGTCAGGCTGCTCCAAGTCTGTTGCAAACCCACTTTAGTCCTTATGATGCCGGATTGCGCGAGCAATTACTGGCGTTGCATCATCCCGGCCACGATGAATTGGATCGTGCCGCGCTACTGAGCAACCGGTTATCCCGGCTTTATGCGCAAGCAGTGATGGATTTGCTGGAAAAGGCGAATGTGCCGGTGCAGCGAGTCGCCGCCATCGGATGCCACGGTCAAACGATTCGTCATTGCCCTGAAGCAGGCAAACACTACACCATCCAGCTCAATAATGCGGCCTTGCTGGCGGAGTTGACTCGGATTAGTGTCGTTGCGGATTTCAGAAGCCGCGATATTGCAGCGGGAGGGCAGGGCGCTCCGCTGGTTCCGGCATTTCACCATGCTGTGTTTAGACACGCAACGCATCATCGGGTTATCGTCAATATTGGCGGCATTGCGAATATCACCAGTCTCGATCCTGCCAAACCGGTCATCGGCTTCGATTGTGGTCCGGGGAATCTATTGATGGACGCATGGTGCTTGCGTCATACCGGCAAAGCCTACGATAAAGATGGGCAATGGGCTGCTACCGGCCGGGTTATTCCCGCTTTGCTGGAGGATTTACTGGTCGAAGATTTTTTTGCCCGTCTGCCGCCCAAAAGTACCGGTCGCGATTTATTCAATATTCATTGGCTGGAGAGCAAGTTGCGCGGCGTTGAAGTGCCGCAGGATGTGCAGGCGACTTTACTGCAATTCACAGCTGCCACGATTGCGCGGGCAATACAGATGCACTGCCCCACCGCTGGAGAAGTTTATCTCTGCGGTGGCGGGGCACATAACGGGTTATTGTTGAATCGGTTGATCGATAATCTGCCGGGAAGGATTGTGGCGTTGACCGATCGGCTAGGTGTAACGGCGGATTGGGTGGAGGCCTTTGCATTTGCCTGGCTGGCGCAGCAGACACTCATGCGGAAAACGGGCAGCTTGGCAGAAGTCACCGGCGCCAGAGGCAACAGAATCTTAGGTGCGATTTATCCCGCTTGAGTTTGTGGTCTGATCAGAAGTACCGTGCGAATTTATACCGAAAACGACGAACCGCAACCGCAAGTGCTGGAAGCACCGGGATTTTTGATGACGAATTGAGCGCCTTGAATGCTTTCCTGGTAATCGATTTCAGCGCCGATTAGATATTGAAAACTCATCGGATCGACTAGCAACTTGACACCATCTTTTTCCGTAATAGTATCATCTTCGTTGATCGTTTCATCAAAAGTGAAACCGTACTGGAAGCCGGAACAGCCGCCACCGCTGATAAAGACGCGCAGTTTGAGATTTTGGTTGTCTTCTTCTTCAATCAATTCTTTAACTTTTGCGGCCGCATTTGCGGTAAATAAAATCGGAACGTTATTTTCTGTGTTCATAGTATTTCTATCGTCAAAATTAGTGAGTGTTGCATAAGCAACCGCCAAGCTGATCGCATCATGCTTCCTTTTTGCTTGAGAGGTGCGGCTGATCGGCCGAAGGTGGCAATAATGTTATCATTTTCTCGGATTGCTGCGCATTTCCGGTTTCTGATTTATTGTGGTGGATCATTTTTCCATCGACAGAAGCGCCGAGCTGAACTTCGATCGAACCGTACTGCATGTCACCAGAGACCTTGGCTTTTTCTTGTAGTTCCAAGTACCCTGGTGCATTGATCGGACCGACGACGGTGCCGTTAATGACGACATTGGCGGCCTTTATTTTACCTTTGATGCTGCCCTCGTTACTCAGTACCAGTGTACTTTGCTCGTCATCCGCTGACATGACGTTACCTGTGACTTGTCCGTCGATCCGTAAGCCGCCGGTAAAATGAATATCACCGACGATGATTGTGTTCGCACCAATCAGGGTATCGATATGATGATGGAGCTGGTTTTTCTTTTTTCGACCAAACATTTTTTCTCCTTCACGATGCTGGTTGGACAGTTTCTGTTACCAAGGGTTTTTTGTCGCCATTTTTGTAAATCTGTACTTGAATATTTTCTACCATGGTATCCGGCGCGACTTGGAAAATTTCTTCCAGCCGATGGAAGAACTTGAAATGAATAGGGAAATCCTGTTTGGAATTCTTGCTGGTAAGGGGGATAGCTTTGCTTTGGCCGTTCTGCGTCAATTTTACCTTAAACCGTAAGCTTCCCTTGAAGTCACTTGGCCGTTCCCCGCCCTGAATGAGGGTCAGCGCGTAGCGGTATTTCCCCGCTGTTTCCGTTTCTTTCAGACTGAATTGGTAAATGGAAATACCGCTTTTTGTGTTGCCGGCAATCAGATGCTGGAAAAATACCAGCTTTTCTTTCAATTGATCATTTTCGCTGGCCAGCGACTTTACTTCTTCAGCGAGATTCTGGCTGGCGGTCGTGCTGATTTGTAATTGCTGAGTCAGATCACCGATTTGAGTACACAATTGCTGTTTTTTGGTTTGTCTGCAACTCCCCGGGTCGAATAAATACGTTGATTTTTCCTCGATCGTATCATCGTGATCGTTTACCGATTGCCTGCCGACTTCGTACATGCCCCATGATAGCAATGCCAGCAAGGAGCAGACTGCAACAGCGGTGAGCAAATGAAATTGCCAAGAACGGTGCGGACGGATAACGACGCGAGGGGATAGAATCTGAGGTTTCTTCTGAAAAAGCTTCATCGCTGTGCGCTATCCTGCCGATTGATATTCGATTTATCCGCGCCGGATAACCGGTGTAGAACGTATGCTCAAGGCAGCAGCGGAACCTGATGGATACCGAGGGTTTCCGGCAGGCCGAACATAATGTTCATATTCTGTATCGCTTGACCGGCTGCGCCTTTGACCAGATTATCGGTGACCGAGAGCACCACGACCATGTCGCTGTTTTGCGGTTGATGCACAGCGATACGGCACAGATTGGAGCCGCGCACAGAGCGGGTTTCCGGATGCTTGCCGGCAGGTAGCACATCGACGAATGCTTCGTTTTGGTAGCGTTTTTCGTACAGCGCCTGCAAGTCGGTTTTTTGGGTCAGCTTGGCGTACAGTGTTGCATGAATACCGCGAATCATCGGCACTAGGTGCGGAACGAACGTTAAACCGACCGGTTTCTGGGCGACATTGGCAAGCCCTTGTTTGATTTCGGGCAGATGGCGATGACCCGGAACGCCATAGGCTTTGAAATTATCCGATGCTTCGGCGTGCAAGGTATGTACCTCGGCTTTCCGTCCAGCGCCGGAAACACCCGATTTGACATCGGCGATCAGATGTTTGATATCGATGACACCGGCTTCAATCAGCGGCAGAAAACCCAGTTGCACGGCCGTCGGATAGCATCCCGGATTGGCGATCAAACGCGCGTTCTTGACTTGTTCGCGGTTGATTTCCGGCAAACCGTATACCGCTTCCGCTACCAGATCAGGGCAGGCATGCTGCATGCCATACCATTTTTCCCATTCCGCAACATCCTTAATGCGGAAATCAGCCGCCAGATCGATCACCTTGACGCCAGCTTTTAACAAAGATTCCACTTGCTGCATGGCAATACCATTCGGCGTGGCGAAAAAAACCAGGTCGCACTTGGTGAGTTTTGCATCGGCTGGATCGCTGAACTTGAGGTCGATATGTCCGCGCAAATTGGTGAATAAATCAGCAACACTCATGCCCGCTTCGCCACGCGAAGTGATTGCCTTGATTTTTACTTTGGGATGCTGCGCTAACAAGCGCAATAGCTCCACACCTGTGTAACCGGTTCCACCGACAATGCCGACATTGATCATCGTAACTCCTGTTTATTTTCTCGATATTGGTTTTTTTTGCCTGATATCCAATAAAAAAGCCGCCCGGAAAGAGGCGGCTTTTTGATAATTCCTACGAATAAAAAATTATCGTTTAGAGAATTGTTTGCGTCGCCGGGCTTTCCGCAAGCCTACTTTTTTCCTTTCCACTTCACGTGCATCGCGGGTAACCAGTCCAGCTTTGCTAAGAGCGGATTTTAAAGTTGCATCGTAATCAATCAAGGCGCGAGTAATGCCATGACGTACTGCACCCGCTTGACCCGATTCACCGCCCCCGTGGATATTCACCATAATATCAAAAGTATTGGCATTATTTGTCAATTCCAACGGCTGCCGCGCAATCATACGACCCGTTTCGCGGGAAAAATAAACATCAATCGGTTTATTATTGATGATGATCGCACCTTTTCCGGGTTTAATGAAAACGCGCGCAACAGCGCTTTTACGCCGGCCGGTACCATAATTATGTTGAATAGCCATGGATATTAAGCTCTAATTTCGAGTGGTTTAGGTTGTTGTGCGGCGTGAGGATGCGTGTCGCCAGCATATATTTTCAATTTCTTTAACATCGCGTATCCCAGCGGACCTTTAGGTAACATGCCTTTAACGGCTTTTTCAAGCGGCCGCGCTGGAAAACGCGCATGCATTTTCTTGAAGCTGGTTGCATAGATCCCGCCTGGATATCCGCTATGGCGGTAATATATCTTATCTTCGGCTTTATTACCCGTTACGCGCAATTTGTCAACATTGACAACGACGATGTAGTCGCCGGTATCGACATGCGGTGTATAAATCGGCTTGTGTTTGCCGCGTAAACGATGAGCGATTTGCGAAGCAAGCCGACCCAATACTTTATCGGTCGCATCGATGACAAACCAGTCATGATTTACTTCGTGTGGTTTGGCTGAAAATGTTTTCACGAAAACCTGTCCTGCGTATTCAAAAAGAGCCGCGAATTTTAAGTCAGATATCGATAGAAGTCAAATTCAAAATACGTTGTTTTTTGCCGGGTTGGCATATTTTTGCAAGACCCGGAACGGATGCCGTTTATTGAAGAATGAAGAATGATGGATTTTAAGCCAATCGCCGCTATAATCTCATCGATTGGAGATGTTCGCTTCTACTTGAGTATTAATCATAAACATGCCGAGAGACTCGCTTTGAAAGACAAACCTGAAACTAATTCATCCGCTGCATCAACAACTCCGGCAACCCCGGCCAATTTTATCCGTAATATCATTGACGAAGATAACCGCAGTGGTAAATGGGGCGGTCGCGTGGAAACGCGTTTTCCGCCGGAACCGAACGGCTATCTGCACATCGGCCATGCCAAAAGCATTTGCCTGAATTTCGGCGTTGCGCACGATTACAACGGCGTGTGTCATTTGCGTTTTGACGATACCAATCCGGAGAAGGAAGCGCAGGAATACGTCGATTCGATTTGCGACAGCGTGTCCTGGCTGGGTTTCGATTGGGGGCAGCACCTGTATTACTCGTCGGATTATTTCGGACAGTTATACGAATTTGCCGAATTTCTGATTACGCAAGGTAAAGCTTATGTCGAAAGTTTGTCGGCCGATGAAATCCGCGAATATCGCGGCACATTGACCAATCCCGGTAGAAACAGTCCTTATCGCGATCGCCCGGTTGCCGAGAATCTCGACTTGTTCCGCCGCATGAAAGCCGGTGAGTTTGCTGACGGACAATACGTGCTGCGCGCCAAAATCGATATGGCATCGCCCAACATCAACATGCGCGATCCGGTGATTTACCGTATTCGTCATGTGCATCACCAGCGTACCGGCGATCAGTGGTGCATTTACCCAATGTACGACTACACCCATTGCATTTCCGATGCCTTGGAACGCATCACGCATTCCTTGTGCACGCTGGAATTCGAGGATCACCGCCCGTTGTACGACTGGGTGCTTGATCAATTGGCGGACAAGGTGTCGTGTCATCCGCAGCAAATCGAGTTCGCCCGCCTCAATCTGACCTACACCGTGATGAGCAAGCGCAAACTGATCGAGTTGGTGGAGAAGAAGTTGGTCGATGGCTGGGACGATCCGCGGTTGAGTACGCTGGCCGGTGTGCGCCGCCGCGGATTTACGCCGCGCTCGATCCGCTTGTTCGCCGAACGCATCGGCATCAGCAAGGCGGATTCGTGGATCGACATGAGCGTGCTGGAAGATTGCTTGCGCGACGATCTGAACGAGCACGCGCCGCGCCGCATCGCCATTCTCAAACCGCTGAAGCTGATCATCGACAACTACCCGGAAGACCAACAAGAAGATTGCTTTGCGCCGAATCACCCGCAAAAATCGGAGTGGGGTAAACGCACGATTCCGTTTTCCAAAGTGCTGTATATCGAACGCGACGATTTCATGGAAACGCCGGTCAAAGGCTATTTCCGCCTGTCACCGGGCGCAGAAGTGCGCTTGCGTTATGCCTATCTAGTCAAGTGCATCAGCATCGAAAAAAATGCTCAAGACGGGATTGAAGCGATCCACTGCATCTACGATCCCGATACCAAAAGCGGAACGCCCGGTGCGGACAGCCGCAAAGTCAAAGGCAACATCCACTGGCTGTCCGCCCAACACGCGTATGTGGCGGAAGTGCGCTTGTACGACCGGTTATTCACCGATCCGCATCCGGATAGCGGCGATAAAGACTACAAAACCGCATTGAATCCCGATTCCAAACAGATCATCAGCGCCTATGTGGAATCGGCTTTATGCGAAGCGCCACCGGAGCAAAGCTTCCAGTTCGAGCGCAACGGCTACTTTGTCGCCGACCGCATCGACATGAAACCCGGCAAGCCGGTGTTCAATCGCGCCGTGACATTGCGCGATTCGTGGGGGAAGGGTGCCGGTTCTTAGAAGATGGAGCGAAGGCATCATGACTCGACGGATTCGCCATAAGCATAAGCAACAATCTACCGCTCCTCCTGAATTTGTCGAAGGGCAAGATCGGAGCTTTTTTAATCAGTTAACAGCATTATTGCTGCAATTTCCGCAAATCAAATTGGCGCTGTTGTTCGATTCACAAGCAAGCGGCAAGGTGCGTCCGGACAGCGACATCGATCTCGGTATCCTGGCGCAAGCGCCACTCAGCGCAGACTTCAAGTTGCAATTGATGCAAACGGTTGGAGCCAAATTCGGCCGCCCGGTTGATATCGTCGATCTGTATCATGTGCCGGAACCGATTACCGGTCAGGTTCTCAAGGGAGTTCGCCTGATCGGGGACGACATCGCGTGCGGTATTTGTTGTGCCGGCATTTGCTCAACGTTGCCGATTTTTTGCCTGTCTTTCTTGCGTAACCGCTTTGCTTATTGGTGCAGACTCAAATGTGGCGGCGATTTCGGGGATTGGTTCCGGCTCGGTGGAGGGATGGGCTTCGTTTTCTTCATATCCGGTTCTATATACCATGTGATCGAGTGATTCGGCCATTTTCAGCTTGTGCGCCAGAAATTCACGTGTGTTCTGTGAATTTTCCGAGTCATCTTGCATCCAGTAGGCGAAAGTCGCGAGATATATGGTCGTCAGCGCGGTTTCTTCCAGCGCGCGGCGTACGAAGGTGGCGTCGCGGTGCGCAGCTTCGCGCATCCATTGCACGGTACGGCTGATGCGCATGATAGCGGGAATCTGGATATGCAAATGACCGGGTTCCAATTTGGCGCCGATCATTTGCCGTGTGACCTTGCGATGCGCGGCCAAGGCATCGAGCCAGGATATGATGAGGTGTTGTAGCCGTTCACGTGACGGCAACGAGAAGAATTCCACCGTTTCCGCGTCCCGCAGCATCTGGTAGTCGGCCCGATCAAACCAGGCATCGACCAGATCCTCCTTTTCGCGAAAATAAACACGGATGTCGTCCAGCGTAATATTCAGTTCAGTGGCTACGTCAAACAAACGAACTGTTTCCCAATTGGTACGTTCCGCGATGGTAACAGCTGTATCCACAATCGCTTCGCGTAACTCGGATTTGCTTTTCTTCATCTTGATCCTCCATATAGCATGAATAGGAGTGGCATGATGCGTTGCCTTTTTCACTATAACATACAAAGACTAGCAAAAAAGTCCGATGTTGCCGGCAGCGGATTGATTGACGTAAATTAACAAATAAATCCCTATTGCAATGGTGCGACGCCGATCCTTTGATCGAGATACTTTCTAAAACTGCTGCATGAATCCGAGGAGTTTAGGTGGGTAGTATCGATTACATGCGCATCGATAACGCAATTCGCCGCCGTTTTTCATCGACCTCAACGATTTTGACGGTGACGACCTGGCCGACCTTGACGACGCTATGCGGATCCTTGACAAACTTATCCGCCAGCGCCGAGATATGCACCAGGCCATCCTGGTGAACGCCGATGTCGACGAATGCGCCGAACGCCGCGACGTTGGTGACCACGCCTTCGAGCACCATGCCGGGATGTAGGTCTTGCAGCGTTTCGACGCCTTCCTTGAACGTCGCGGTTTTGAACGTGGAGCGCGGGTCGCGGCCGGGTTTTTCCAGTTCGTGCAGGATGTCTTTCACGGTCGGCAGGCCGAATTGCCCGGTGGCGTAGCGTTCCGGGCGGATGGTTTTCAGCACGGCGCTGTTGCTGATCAACGCGGCGACGTTGAGCTTCACGTCTTTTAAGATTTGCTCCACCAGCGGATACGATTCCGGATGCACGGCAGAGGCGTCGAGCGGGTTGCCGCCATCGGGAATGCGCAGGAATCCGGCGGCTTGCTCGAAGGTTTTGGCGCCCAGGTTGGGGACTTTCAACAGCTCGGCGCGCTGTCCAAAACGACCCTTGCTGTCGCGGTATGCGACGATGTTGTGCGCGATTTTGCTGTTCAATCCGGCGACGTAACGCAGCAACGCTGGGGAAGCGGTATTGACGTCGACACCGACGGCATTGACACTGTCTTCCACCACGGCGTCGAGCGATTGCGCCAACTGGTTTTGATTGACGTCATGCTGATACTGGCCGACACCGATCGATTTCGGGTCGATCTTGACCAATTCGGCGAGCGGATCTTGCAGCCGCCGCGCGATCGATACCGCGCCGCGCAGCGATACATCGAGCTCCGGCAGTTCCTCCGATGCCAGTTCGGACGCGGAATACACCGACGCACCGGCTTCCGACACCATGATCGACGTCAGCTTGAGCTGCGGATAACGTTTGATCAAATCCTTCGCCAGTTGATCGGTTTCGCGCGATGCAGTGCCGTTGCCGATGGCGATCAGCGATGCCTGATGCCGTTCCGCCAGTTGCTGCAACGTATGCAGCGCGCTGTCCCAATCGTTTTTCGGTGCATGCGGGTAGATCGTTGCGGTGTCGAGCACTTTGCCGGTCGTGCCAATGATGGCGACCTTGACGCCGGTGCGCAAGCCCGGATCGAGTCCAATAGTGACCCGCGCCCCGGCGGGTGGCGCGAGCAATAACGCTCTCAGATTTTGCGCAAACACGCGGATCGCCTCGGTTTCGGCGTGCTCTTGCAAGTTGTTCATCAACTCGGTTTCCAGATGCGGAAAGATTTTGCCGCGCCACGCCGTGCGCACGGTATCGATCAGCCAACCGTCCGCCGCGCGCTTTTGATCACGGATGTTGAATTGCCGCGCGATCTGTTGCTCGCAAGGATTGAGTGTCAAATTGCGGACTTTTTCCTCCAATTCGGAATCGAGCAACAGCTTCAGCTTCAACACCCCTTCACGCTCGCCGCGCAACAACGCTAACGCGCGATGCGACGGGATTTTGCCGATCGCTTCGCTGTAATCGTGGTAGTCGGTGTATTTGGTGTCGCTATCTTTTTTGTCCTTGGCGGCTTTCGCGGTCAGCACGCCGTGCATGCGCAAATAGTCGCGCAAGGTTTGCAACAGCGGCGCATGCTCGGCGAAACGCTCGATCAGAATATGTTGCGCACCTTCCAGCGCGGCGTCTACGTCGGACACACCGGGATTGTCGCCTTCCTCGGTGGTGAACGGTGCTTTCAAATACTTCGCGGCTTCAACGAGCGGATCGAACCGCGGATCGTTCAACAAACTATCCGCCAGCGGTTGCAACCCGGCTTCCAGCGCAATCTGCGCTTTGGTGCGGCGCTTCTTGCGGTACGGCAGGTACAAATCCTCCAGATGCGCTTTGTCCGTTGCGTGCGTCAGCGCATCGAGCAACGGCGGCGTCATCTTGCCGAGCTTTTCAATGGCCGTAATGATCGCCGCGCGCCGCTTCTCCAGCTCGCGCAAACTGTGCAAGCGCTCCGCCAATTGGCGCAACTGCGCATCGTCCAACCCGCCAGTCGCCTCCTTACGATAACGCGCGATGAACGGCACCGTCGCCCCGTCGTCGAGCAATTGCACGGTGGCCTGGATTTGCGAGAATTTGACGGATAGCTCGGTAGCGAGACGTTGTTCGATGGAAGGCAGCATGGGGTTATGTTTCGGTCATTGAAGTATGGGAAGGGATGGTAAACCAACTGGCGGCGGGATCGCAATCGCAATCGCAATCGGTTACGCAGAATAGAATTGACTTGCCGAGTCATATTCAGATATTTTGAATCCAACTTATAAAACCAGGTAACCGTATGAAACCCGGAGACATTAAAATCATCGACCGTGTTTCCGCCGTCGAAGCGATCAAACGGCTGAACGAGGAAGATTTGCGTTTCCTCAATCACATGATCGTCGAACGGCTCAAACTTATTTTCCAGGTCCGTGCTACGACGCTGATGGTCAGTTTTACTAGGGCCTGTTAACCCAACCTTGTATATTAACTCCATCA
>JAFEEI010000116.1 GCA_018241205.1 Pseudomonadota bacterium | reverse complement strand
GAATTAATCAGCGTTTCCTTAACACTAGTAAATCAAACTCGGTCATTTTGTTTGTGGCTGCTCATCGCAAGCGCGGTAATCGTCAACAGCAACACCGGCATTCTGCTAAAAATCAGAAACGCATCGGTCAATCCGGCCAACATAATATAGGTTATTAAGCCTGCACCCAGTATGCTTAAGCCGCTGCGCTTAAATGCCTGATACCACCTCCAATAGAGAAACGCCAAAGCCAGCATGCCGGAAATGCCGACATGCATACCGATCTCAATCCAATCATTATGATAATGCGAAGTTTTCTGAAACGCCGGTAAATCCTTATAAAGACCGCCTCGATACGTCTGGATCGCTGTGTCGAAATAGTGCCCCGGCACGCCGGTCCCGTAACCCGTCAGCGGACGCTCGGCAATGGCGTGCAAGCCGACATCCCACATGGCAAGGCGATAACCCAGACTGGAATGGTAATGGCCTTGCCGCAACAACTCGATATCGCTTTTCACTAACAGCAACCTTTCCTGAAAAGCAGGACTGCTGTAAGCAAAAATCCCAGTCACGATCAGTAGGGACAGAAAAATACCGGCGAATTTTCTGAGATCGATTTTGAAACGTAGGTAAGCTTGCAACACGATAGCAATCAACGCCGCCAGCAAAAAAACTCTGCCGTACTGATGAAATTGCACAAAAACTAACGCGAGCGCCGCAATCCATGAGATCGCACTCAGCATTACCGACCGGCTTGAGCAAGCAAAACCGACAGCGACTATCGCTCCCGTTCCGAGCATCGCGGAAAAACTCAGATAGGACATTTTCAGCTGCGGAATGCCTTGCCCCCCCATCACCAGCCAGTGATAAACACCCATGCTCAAGACAATCAGATAACCCGTGACCAATCCGCCGATCGCCCACGGCATGCGCGCTTTATTCAGCAACGCATACAGCGGAATCAGAATCAGTAAATTAAAATACTTCAACCATTTCGTCGGCCCGCTGTCCGGCAATCCGCCCCATGACAATCCGATCAGTAACAGTGCGCACAACAGCAAAATCGCTTGCACCAAAGGCAATTTGAGAATCCGATCCAATCGGTACAAGCCGCCGTCCATCAGCCAGGCTAAAACCAGCAACGGAAAGGAAAAAATATTCAAATCGCCGCGCCAAAACGCAATACAAAAAAATACCAGCGTAAAACGGGTGAATAATTCCTGACATGCGATCGGAGTGCGCATAAAACCAAGCCAGCGGGATTCTTGATTCGTCGTCATGAAAATTTGCAAAGTTGCGACATATTCATTCGAAACTTTGCTTGAGAAGCACTGAGCAATTGTCTACGCAAGCGATCTGCGGCGAAAGGATATGCCCGGAAAGTCGCCTATCACTCGCTATGACATGTCTCATTTCCTGTGCTCCATCCGCCTTGCATCTTATCTTGCTCGTCACATTATTCAGTGTTTCTCTTGTTATCCTGCCTGGAAGCCGACCCAGCCGGTAAATCCGGCCGGGATTCCGTCGTCGATGGCGCACCAAGCTGATCCGTTTGCCACTCGCGCATTTCCAGGCGGCGTAGACGAACAAAAAACATCATTAGCATTCGTAACCCCAAGGACACGCCCGGCAAAATCCATACGGCAGAAACACGCTTATCCCTCCGCCACCAACCTCGCATTAACTGTTTAACGATCACGCTAAAACTTGCCGGACCATTACGCATGGGATAGCAGAGTAACTGCGGCAACGGTAAAGGCGTCAACCAGCGAACTCCGCCACCCTGCCGTAACACATGTTCCAGTGCATCAGACAATTGAACCGGTAAGTCGGTCAGCGTGTATTCTCCTGAAACCACAAGGATATTTTGGTATATCTCAGGATAACGGGAAAAATACATGGCACGGTTACGTTTCATCAATACAAAATACGACCAGCCGCGACCGAATGATGCGCCGCCTTTATGATAAATAGACGTACCCGGATGTATACCCATGCGCCATCCTTGCCGCACCAATCTGCGTCCGAAATCGGTATCCTCATAATAGCCGCGGCCAAATTGTGTATCAAATCCACCCAGCGCTAGAAAAAGATCACGCCGGATCAAAAAAGCATATCCTTGAAAGCGATAAGTTGTAATGTAGCCACCCGCCTGCTGCTGGTAACGATCGGCCTTATAGCGAAAAAAATTATCAAACGCAGGATTGATTACCGCTAGCTCCGGATCAGCTGCAAAAGCCATGCATAATAGCGGTAAAAAATTTTCACGAACCTCAGTATCCGAATTCAGCACCAACACCAAGTCGGCATGCGAGCGGGCAACCATTTCATTCACGGATCGGCCATATCCCTGATTTTCGGGTGCATGATGAACGTGGAGTTGCTGATAAGACAAACCATCGAGCATTTCGCGCGTTTCAGCGTTTGATGCATCATCCTGAATAAAAATAGTCCCGATCGACCGGCCAAGATGCGTCACGACAGAATCAATACAGCGCTTGGTCAATTCCGGTGCGTTATAAACCGGGATGATGACATCGATCGTTGGAGCAGTTGAGCCGTTCATAAACAAACCGAGGCTCGGTAAAATCCGCCTTTCAGTTCGCTTACCGCATGAAACGTAAGCATTAACTGCCGCAGGGCGGACAAACACAAAACAGCCTAGTGCGCAAGCTGCTCAAGAATTGCCACATAGCGAGGCAACACATCGGCATCCGGATAATCCAGCATTTCTCGCAAGAAACGCTGCTGGTGCTCTTCGATATAGAAAGAATCGCAACCGTTGTTGAGAAAATGATTGATTTTCTCATACACATCGTCACGGCATCTCAGCTCGGTTTCCGGCATGTAATAAGCCACTGCCGAGCGCGCCGCGATCAAATAATCAGCCGCCAGAACCGGTTTTTTTGCGCGCACGGCTTCAAACACCACGGAAGTCGCCAAATCGATGATGACATCGGCCCAGTTCATCAAATGCACCGAATGCGCATCGTCGCTGGCGACACGCACGTTGGATAATTTCTTGATTGAACTGTCGGTAGTCAATGACTGCTTCCAGCCGCTGCGGGTGTGCGGCTTGATGACCAGTTCCACACCGGGAAATCCGGCGATCATGTGAACCACTTCGCCCACTTCTTCCCAGAACGTCGTAAAGTTCGCCTTTCGCAGAAACATGACGATCTTCAACCGGCTGTCCGAATGCGTCAGCGGTGAAAGCGGCATCAAGCCGCCTAGAATTTTCAGCCACTCTTCGCAATAGCGCGGCGAACCCAACACGGCCAGCTGGTTTTCGTTCATAAAAGGACGGAAACGTACCGAACATAGCTCGTTAGGCACCACCACTTTGTCGAACATCGTAGCCGCCGAAAACGTGACATCAGGTTCAACACGCCGCTCGCCGCGGCGGATCAGTTGGCTGTAATGCGGACTATCGCCATGCGGCAGCGAAACCGTACCCAGCCCCCTCGCTTTCGCCATCGCAATGACAACTTCGACCCATTCCACGCAAATCACCGAATTGCGTTCAATCCAGTCGAACGCTACCACCCCTTTGCCGACATCACCGAAACACCGGTTCAGCAGGAATCCGGCGGTATACCGCCACAGCGGTTCGCGTTGTTTTTCATCAAACCGCCCGGCCAGCTTCTCCATCAGCTTGCCGATCACGGCGATGCGCCGCACATTGCGCGTCAGCATCAACATCTGCAAGCGCCATCTTAAATAGACAATGAGCGGAAACAGCTCCTTCATATGCGCCACGCGCACACCTGGCAGTTGACTCAGATATTGAACGCGGAAATCGCGGCGGAATTGCGCCGAGCCGATCAGCACCACATCGCATTGATGACCGGATTTTGTCCACTTGTAGATAACCGGGGTGACATGATCGATATCGTTATAGTGGCGGAGGAAGAAAAGCGCTTTCATAACGGTGATGCAATGGCAGAATTATTCAGGATTCGCAGCATGTCATGTAATTTTCCAATTTAAACAGCAGATTCTGAAAATGTGGGCCATTTTACTCTGGCACCCTGCCAATTACCAGCAACGCATCCTCATAAATCGCCAAAGTGATGGCGGCAAGCAACACATGCTATCGCAAAAAACCGCACACGCGCTAAATTTAACAAGAAATATTGCCCAGGCAAGAGGAAAAACCGGATAATCAGCGCATTGCTTTTAACCGTCATTTTTGTACTTAACAACTCATTCATCACACGATATTTTCATGAAAACAATTGCTGTCATACCGGCCCGTATGGGCTCGTCGCGCTTCCCGGGCAAACCCATCGCAAAAATCCTCGGGCGCCCGATGATCGAACATATTTACAAACGCGTCGCCATGAGCCAATCGCTCGACGCCACGTATATCGCCACCTGCGATGAGGAAATCCGTGAGGTCGCGGAAGGCTTCGGCGCACGGGTGATTATGACGTCCGATACGCACGAGCGCGCCAGCGATCGCGTAGCGGAAGCCGTCGTCTACCTGGATGCGGATCTGGTCGTCATGGTACAAGGCGATGAACCGATGACCCATCCACACATGATCGATACCGCCGTTGCGCCTTTCAAAGATGATCCGAACTTGGGTTGCGTCAATCTGGTACGCAAAATCGAGCACGAAGCGGATTATCTCGACATCAATACCATCAAGGTGGTGATGAATCAACAGAACGATGCTTTGTACATGTCGCGCCGCCCGATTCCGTCGCTGGCCAAAAGCGGTTTTGCCGATACAGCCGCTTACAAGCAAGTCTGCATCATTCCTTTTCGTCGCAGCACCTTGTATCAATATACACATTTGACACCGACACCGCTGGAACAGCTTGAGTCCATCGACATGCTGCGTCTGCTCGAGCACGGCATGCAAGTCAAAATGGTGCCTACCGAATTCAATACCCAGGCGGTGGATACTCCGGAGGATCTGGCGCGCGTCGAGAAACTGATGGCAGCGGATCCACTGCTATCCCAATACTAGGAACGATCATGTCATTAAAATCAAGATTAAACCGCTCCGAATTGACCATCGGTTCGTGGGTCACGCTGGGGCATCCGTCGATTGCCGAAATCATGGCATCCGCCGGATTCGATTGGCTGGTGCTGGATATGGAGCACAGTGTGCTGGAACTGAGCGAAGTGCAAGCCATCATCCAGGTATTGGATGCCAAGCAATGCCCGGCCATCGTGCGCCTGACGTCGAACCACCCCGACCAGATCAAGCGTGTCATGGATGCCGGTGCGACCGGTGTCATGGTGCCGATGATCAAATCCGCTGCCGATGCCGAAGCGGCTGTAGCAGGCGTGTATTACCCGCCACGCGGACAACGCGGCGTCGGTTTGGCGCGCGCGCAAGGCTATGGCGCGAGCTTTCAAGCCTACCGGCAGTGGCTGGAAGAAAATGCCGTGATTGTCGTCATGATTGAACATGTCGATGCCGTTCAGGCGATCGACCAGATTCTGGCCGTTCCCGGTATTGATGCGTATATCATCGGCCCGTACGATTTATCCGGTTCGATGGGACGCCCCGGCGATCTCAATCACCCGGATGTGCAAGCGGCCATCGCGCACGTACTGGAAGCAGGCCGCCGCGCGCAAAAACCCGGCGGCATTCACGTCATCGAACCCGATCCGCAAGCATTGCAGCAACGTATTCAAGCCGGTTTTAATTTCCTCGGCTATGCGCTGGATATCCGCATCCTGGATTCGATCTGCCGCACGCATTTACAAAGTATCCGGGCAACCCTGAAAACATAATGAATACACTGGTTATTTCCACCTCGTCGTTCGACATCGACAACAATCCGCCGCTGCAGCAATTGCTGCAAAAAGGCATGCGCATCATCACAAACCCTCACAAGCGCAAGCTCACCGAAGATGAAATCATCGCATTGCTGAGCGATGGTGCGACCGGACTGATCGCCGGCATCGAACCGTTGACCAAACGAGTGTTTCAATCCGCTCCCCATCTCAAAGTCATTTCGCGCTGCGGCGCCGGCATGGATAGCGTCGATCTGGCGGCAGCGAAAAATCGCGGTATTCAAGTGCTGAATACACCGGAAGCGCCCGCGCAAGCCGTGGCGGAGCTGACACTGGGTTACATCCTGAGCTTATTGCGGCAAATCAACCCGATCGACCGGGCGGTGCGTAACGGCGAATGGCCGCGCACGCAAGGCCGCCTGCTGGCGGCGCAAACCGTCGGCGTCATCGGCCTGGGACATATCGGCCGCCGCGTCGCACGCTTGTGTCAGGCGTTTGAAGCCACGGTGGTCGCGCATGATCCGTTTGCAACCCAAATACCGGACGGTGTCACGTTAATGCCGTTGCAACAACTGCTGGGCAGCGCCGACATCATTACGCTGCATACTCCTTATAGCGCGGATACGCACCATATGCTGGATGCGGATACATTCGCGGCGATGAAGCCGGAAGCCATCGTCATTAACGCCGCACGCGGCGGATTGGTCGATGAGAACGCGCTACTGGCGGCATTGCAATCCAGCAAGATCAGTGCCGCGGCGTTGGATGTGTTCGAACAGGAACCTTATCATGGCCCGCTCATCGAAAGCGGCAACATCATTCTGACCTCGCATGTCGGCTCCCTGGCCCGCGAATCGCGCCAGCGCATGGAAATCGAAGCGGCGGAGAATCTGCTGCAGGGTTTGATCGAATCAGGTCTCATCAATAACGGATAGCATTATGGTGAATGAACAGGTTGTGGTATTCGGCGCCAGCGGTTTTTTGGGCAGCCATGTCGCGGACGCATTATCGGCTGCGGGCTACCGGGTACGGCTGTTTGACCGCAGCCCATCGCCATATCTGAAAAGCAACCAGGAAATGATCATCGGCGACATCATGAATTTCGACCAAGTGGTCGAGGCCGCCAAAGGAACTTCCATCGTGTACAACTTCGCCGCGATCGCCGACATCGACGAAGCCAACGACAAGCCGATCCCGACCGCGACCATCAATGTGCTGGGCAACATGCACGCATTGGAAGCCGCGCGTATCGCCGGGGCGCGCCGGTTTGTGTTCGCCAGCAGCATTTATGTCTATTCCGAATCCGGTTCTTTTTATCGCGCCAGTAAGCAAGCGGCGGAACGTTTCACCGAGACCTACCACGAGCGCTATGGCCTGGATTACAGCATTCTGCGCTACGGCTCGCTGTACGGACGGCGCGCCGACAAGCGCAACGGTATTTACCGCATGCTGCACGAAGCGGTTGCGCATCATTCCATCACCTACAAAGGCAGCGGCGATGCCATGCGCGAATATATCCACGTAGAAGACGCGGCACGCATGAGCGTGCAAATATTGGCGCCGGAATTCGCCAACCGGCACATGATTCTGACCGGCCAGGAAAGACTGCGCATCAAGGATGTCATGACGATGATCTCGGAAATCCTGCCGTGGCCGGTGGAATTGCATTTCGACGAAGCCAACGCGGTGCATCACTACGAAATTACACCGTATGCGTTTCAACCGCGCGTTGGCCGCAAGCTGGTGCTGAACGAGCACGTCGATCTGGGACAAGGCATACTCGATTGCCTGCGCGAGATTCACCGGGATCTGCACCACGGCGACGAGAACGACGACGCTACACCGTCCACGTCGGACAATCGCGCCTAGTCATGAATAATTTTAGCTGGCAAGCGATCATTTTCGATTTCGACGGCGTCGTGGTCGAATCCGGCAAAATCAAAACACAGGCATTTGCGGAACTGTACCGCCCGTACGGCGAGGATATCGTTGCGCAAGTGGTGCAATTCCATACGCAAAACGGCGGCATGTCACGTTACCGCAAATTCCGCCACTTCCAGCAACATTTTCTCAACCAACCGCCGCTGACAGAAGAAGAAGAAAAACAACTGGACATCCGCTTTTCCGAACTGGTGGTAGAAGCCGTCATCGCCGCCGAAGCCGTACCCGGCGCGATCGAACTAATCCGCCAGCAATCCCAAAAAATCCCATTGTTTGTCGCCTCCGGCACACCGGAAGTTGAACTTAAAGTGATCGTTGAGCGACGCAGCCTGGCGCCTTATTTCACCGCTGTGTGCGGCGCACCGGCGCTGAAAAAAACTATCATCGCGGAGATCTTATCCGCGCATAACCTGAAACCCGAATCAGTGCTGATGATCGGCGATGCCATGGCCGACTTGGAAGGTGCGCAAGCCAACCACACCGCATTCCTGGGCCGCGTCTTCCCCGGCGACCCGAACCCGTTCCCGGCGCACATCAAGACCGTGCCGGACTTGCGCAGCTTGGTGCAATAACACCGGCAGGTTCCGTAATGCAAAGGCGCGTTTATCCGGATATCGAATCGTTAAGCCAAGGCTTCGCCGATTTTGCCGCAACCGTGCTGCAAAACACGCTGGCGCATAAACCCCAAGCCACCCTGGTCGTCCCCGGCGGCAATACCCCGCGCCATTACCTGCCCGCATTGGCGAAGTGTCAGTTACCGTGGGATCGGATCACCGTCACGCTATCCGATGAGCGTTGGGTCGACGTTAATAACGAGCAATCGAACGAACGGCTGGTAAAACACTACCTGATGCAACACCTTCCGGAAAATACACGCTTCGTCAGCTTAAAAACCGCGCACGACAATCCATTCGACGCCATCGGAACCCTCCATCAACGCTTGGATTCCCTGCCGCTACCGGTCAACCTGGCGGTGTTAGGCTTGGGAGAAGACGGCCACATCGCCTCGCTGTTTCCCGGCATGAACCCGGATTTGCTGTCAGCACATCACTGCATCGCCGTCGCACCACCCATCGCACCATCGCTGCGCATGAGTCTTTCATTGAAACTGCTGGCGGAAAGCGAGCAGATTGTGCTGGTGGTGACGGGAGAGAGTAAGCGGCAGTTGTTGGATCGAGTGAGTAAAAATCCTGATTCGAAATTGCCAATTGCTTGGTTGTTGCAACGTATACAAACAACCATTGCTGTTTTTGAAACAAATTAAAGAAATTAGAGTGCATTAAGGAAACGCTGACAATCAGCAGCTTTCAGATTTTCCGGTACTAATGCCATTTTTTTGATCAGCCCGCGGTAGCGGGTCCGGATAAATCCAAACTGCCGCTTGATCACCCGGAATACATGTTCCACTCGCGCCCGGATCGTGAAATGCTTCCGGTTACGTTTCTTCTGGCTCCCCGGGAGATTCTGCCCGGGCTTGCGTTTGTCTTGCACGCACCAGCGTATCCCCAACTGCCGTGAGCCCCGTTTGTATTCATCGCTGGTGTAGCCCGCATCGTCAAAGATAACTTTGTCTTTTGATCGCAGCAGCTTGGGCAGGACGCTGATGTCCGCTTCATTGGCAGCGGTAATCCCAACACTGTGCACCGTCCCTGAATCTACATCTGCCCCAACATGCACTTTCATGCCAAAGTACCATTGCATTCCCTTCTTCGTCTGGCGCATCTCAGGATCACGCGCCCGTTCCTGATTCTTGGTCGAGCTTGGGGCGTGACTGAGGGCGGCATCCACCATCATGCCTTTGGAAACCAGCAGTCCCTACGCCTTGAGGTGAGCATTGATCACTTCCAGCAATAGCGCCGTCAATTCGTGCTTCTCCAAAAGATGACGGAAATTCAGTATCGTGGTTTCATCCGGCAGGGCACCGGTAACTCCGGCGAATCCCGCAAAGCGCCGCATGTTCTCGATCTCGTCTTGTGCTTGCAGTCAAGATCCGCAAAGCTCGTTTGGCGTGACATGACGTATTTAGAAAGTTATCAGGAAACACTATTATCGCAAACTTCGGGATTTGTTCAGCGCTTCCTTAAGCATGGGCGCATGTTTACACGCATTTTTTAATAACAGATAAAACGTCAATGATGAAATTACGCAATTTCTCAAAGCTTATTTTTTCTGATAAGTCAAATATCCCGGCGGTTTGCGTTGACCCTTCGAGCGATTCAATGTTAGAGTTCAATCCCTATGCAGATTAGGGTTTTTGTGTCTGTTATTAGTATCTTTTTTTGTCTTTTAGGGAGGGGGAGGATGATATATAAAACGATCTACAAAAACCAAATGACTCATGCCGTAGCGGGTGGTTTGCTACTCGGTATGAGTTCATTTGGTGTTGAAGCGAACACGAATAGTGTGATGGAAAATATCGGGAGCAGCAGTAATGCTTTTATCAACGCCATAACAAATAGCGGTATCAGATTCGGCGGCTGGGTTCATGGCGGAGCGACATTCAATCCATACCAAACGGACGGTTTTAATGGTCCAGTGACATTTGCCGATCAAGCAAACAGAGTTCAAATGAATCAACTGAACTTCTTTCTGGAACGCCCGGTCAGGACGGAAGGAAGAGATTGGGATATTGGTTTTCGCACCGATTTTATGTTTGGAACGGACGCGATTTTTACCCAAGCCTATGGTAATCCTCCATTCGATGTCAACGATGGCCGGCCGTTAGCCGACCGGGGAAACTGGGATCTTGGGATATGCTGTAGTTCCTTGCGTACCTACGGCATTGCAATTCCTCAAGCCTATGCGGAAGTCTATGCACCTGTTGGTAACGGATTGAATATCAAAGTGGGGCATTTTTACACGCCTATTGGATACGAAACGGTACCGGCACCCAACAACTTCTTTTATACGCATGCTTATACCATGCAATACGGCGAGCCCTTCACTCACACGGGTGTGCTGAGTAGCTATGTCATTAATAAAAATTTCACTGCCATGGCGGGTGCAATCGGCGGCAGCGGGACAGGCGGCTGGGATGGTAATTTCGACAAACAAATGGAAAACTGGGGCGGCATCGGTGGCGTAACCTGGACCAGTGACGATCGCAAAACCTCTTTCAACGTCAGCGGCACTGGCAGTACAACTTCTACACGCAACAACAGTTTCTGGGGAATGTACAGTATCGTTCTGAGGCATATGCTGACGAACAAGACACATTTAGTTGTGCAGCATGATCATGGTTTTGCTGATAATGTGCTGCTGGCTAATCTCAAGTACGGCGGTGTAGTCAAAGATGCGCAATGGTATGGCGTCAATATGCATCTTTATTATGACTTGACTCCGGAATTATCTATCGGTGCACGCGGCGAATGGTTCCGAGACCGCGACGGTTTTCGTGTTTTCGCCCCAGGACGGGTAAGTTTAGCAACCAATTATCTTGGCAACAGCTACGCATTGGGTGGCGCAACACAACTGGCTGCCAGCACACCGGCTGATTATTATGCGGTTACCATCGGTGCAAATTGGAAAGCAGCCAAGACATTGAATCTCCAATGGAAAGGATTAAAAAATTTGAATATCCGCCCCAATTTCCGCTATGACAGAGTGGATTCGCTGCATACGGCAACGTACAGACCATTTGGCGGGAATAAGGACCAGTTTTTATTTTCACTAGACGCCATCTTGCCTTTTTGAGGTATGAAAATATGATGCATGAATTTATCTATAAAACAAAAATGCGCCTGCGGGCGCATTTTTTTATTCAGCATCATCCGTTTTACTGTGTTGCCGCAAAGCCCGCAACAAACGATTCATATCATCCGGAATAACACTTTCCCATTGTACGATCTGCCCGCTGTGCGGGTGTGTCAGCGCAAGCCGCGCTGCGTGCAGCGCTTGTCTGGGGAAGCCGGTTAATACCTGCCCTATTTCCGCATCAATGTTGCGGGGGGTAGCGCCATAAACCGTATCGCCTGCCAGCGGATATCCAATAGCATGCATATGCACCCGTATTTGATGCGTGCGGCCTGTTTCGAGGCTGCACTGCAGCAGCGTGCAACCGGCGAAATCTTCGATCACCCGGTAGTGCGTACATGCCGGTTTTCCTTTGGTTGTAACCGCCATTTTCGTACGGTGAACCGGATGCCGGCCTATGGGCGCGTCGACGCAGCCGGCTTGTTTAACTTCCCCCAGCACCAAGGCCAAATAATCGCGCTTTACCGTGCGCTGCTGCAACTGCCGCACGAGACTGGTTTGCGCCTCAAGTGTTTTGGCCACGACCAATAATCCGCTGGTATCCTTGTCCAGACGATGAACGATACCGGCGCGCGGTACTTTCTCCAATTGCGGCGCATGATGCAGCAGCGCATTCAACAAAGTACCTTGCCAGTTGCCGTTGCCCGGATGGGTAACCAGACCGGCGGGCTTGTTGATGACGATGAGCGTTTCATCTTCATAATGGATCGGCAGGCTGATCGCTTCGGCGGCGTACTTGGATTCCGCGGGATTGTCTTGTGGCGAGATCCGGACCCGTTCGCTTCCCCATACTTTCTGTTTGACGCTGGTTTTTTGTCCATCCAGCTTGACCCGATCCTCAGTGATCCAAGTTTGCAGCCGGTTGCGCGACCAATTGGGCAGCAGTTTTGCCAGAACCTGATCCAGGCGTTGCCCGGCATAATCGGCAGGAATCGTCAGCTCAATGACATCCGGCGCCGATTCATGGCATGCCGGCGGCTTTGCGCTATAATCCCCGGGTGTACCTTTGTTTTTAACGGAATTCATCATGTTGCGTATTTTAGCTTTTATTTTGCTGTTAACGTTATCCGCCTGTAAATTGTTGCCGGAGGGGTTGTTGTCCGAACGCACGGAAGATCAGCAAGATTGGTCGGCCAATAAGTTTTATTCGGAAGCGAAGGATAAACTGAACGAAGGTAATTATTCCGCGGCCATCAAATTATACGAATCGCTGGAAGCGCGTTATCCCTATGGCCGGATAGCACAGCAAGCGCAGCTTGAAATTGCATACGCGCATTACAAAAATGATGAACCGGCTTCGGCAATTGCGTCGGCGGAACGGTTTATCAAATTGCATCCCAATCACCCGAACGTGGATTATGCCTATTACATCAAGGCGCTATCGGGTTTTAACGATAACTGGGGCATGATGGGTGCGTTGATGCGCGGACCGCTTAAGCAGGATATGAGCGAACGCGATTCAAAAGCGTCGTATGAATCGTTTGAAAATTTCAAGGAACTGGTGTCACGCTTCCCGGACAGCAAGTATACCCCTGACGCCCGGCAGCGCATGGCTTATCTGCTGAACTCCATCGCGATGAGCGATATTCACGTGGCGCGGTACTATATGAAGCGTAAAGCGTATATCGCTGCCGCCAACCGGGCACAAAGCGTGGTAAAGGAATATCCGCGCACACCGGCTACCGAAGAAGCTTTGTACATTATGGCCAGAGCCTATGATGCACTGCAAATGTATGACTTGCGCGATGATGCGGAGCGCGTGATGCGGTTGAATTTTCAGAACAGCTATTATCTTTCCGAATTGCCCGAGGTGGGCGGAAGGAAATGGTGGGAATTCTGGAAAAACTGATATCGCGCAATCCTGAGTAAGTATTTCCAGTGTTTTTCCGGATGATTTCACAAGTGAACGGCGAGCACGTCACATTGCGCGTGGTATAAAACTTCCTTGGCTGTCGAACCCATCAGTACGGCAAGCCCATGACGGCCGTGAGAGCCGACGACAATTAAATCGATATGTTCTTGTTCAGCTAGCCGTATGATTTCCTGTTGCGGCTCCCCCCAGATCAACCAGCGCCTGGCCGCTGCGATATCCAATTGATCGCTGATTTGTATCAATTTGTCTTTCTCCGCTTGCAGCAAATCATCCGGTGCATCTTCATCAAGCGCAATCACCGTGCCGTAAGGTGTGTCCGGCATCGGAATATTGTCCAATACGTGAACGATGTGAAGCTGAGCACTGAACAGCTGCGCCAGTGATTTGGCTTTTTGCCCGACATAATGACCCTGATCGGAAAAATCGACTGCGAGCAGAATATTTTGGTAGTGCGTCATGTTGAGTTCTTTGTTGTTGAACGGGAATGAAGACAGATGGGCACTTTATCATATCCACGCTGTAGTGAACGGCCGCAATTGGAAGTTTGCGGTTTATCAGTCAGCACCACGGCGCAGATAAGCCGCGAGAAACTCACTAACACGTTGCTCGTATTCCCGTCCGGCATAGCTGTGCATATTGAAATGCCATGCACCGGGGACGATCCAGAGTTCCTTGGGAAATCTCGCCGCAGCGTACAGACGCTCGGTTTCCAGTTGTGTGGTGTGCGCATCATGCGTGCCGGAAATAAACAGCACGGGCGAATTCAAATCATTGATCCGTGCGATCGGATTCAGCGCATCCAGCGGGGTGTCCAGATAAAAGGACAACTGCCACAGCACGAGCGGCAGCAGGATCGATCCGTGATCGCCAAAATGCAGTTTTAAGCGGTTATTGACCGCTTCTTCAAGCGTAGGATGCAGTGATTCCAGAATGATGGCATCCAGTTTCAGATTCTGTTTGGCAAGCACAATCGCGGCGGCGCCCAAGGAAGCGCCAATAGCGCCGATTCGCTCAGCTGGGAAAGTTCTTCGCAGAAAAGCAGCCGATGCCTCGACATTTTCCGACTCGCGCAAGCCGAACGTAATGTGATCGCCAGCGGTTTCGCCATGCGCTTGCAGATCGATAAACAAAACACTGTACCCTTGATCTTTCAGAAAACGCGCCCGGCTCAGCATTTCCATCCGGTTGCTGCGCATCGAATGCACCAATAGCACCGCACCGCCACCCGGCTTTCCGCGAACCAGCCAGCCATGCACCGTGACTCCCCGCTGCGCAGGTATTTCCACCGATTCAACCGGAAAGTCCGCCGACAACGTACTCACCGCCGTGGGAGCCGGAGCGGTCAGGAGCGGGCCGATGGCGAATAGCGCGAGTGTAATTGCGGCGATGGCAGCTAGAAGTGGAAAAAGTATTTTGTGTTGCATAAATGCAAAATTATGGTAATTGTTTTCGATGGAACCGGCAGAAGCAATAACGAATTCATTTAATTTATGATAAACAAGCTAATATAACGATGATCTTCAAATTTTACTTTCAGATAATCGCATGATGGCAATGAAAGTTAAAAGTAAATCGATTTAGTGACCGGTTTTTCGGTATTAAATTGCGGGATTGAATTTTCATTTTTTGAATACACTGAATGCGGATGTAGGGAAAACGGTGAAGAAACATTAACCTGCTTGTAATGGCAGATTTGCTTTTACTGCCGCAGCACCGCGGGTGTTAGCGCAAAACCCATTAATCTCGTGCAGTAAACTGCAATAAGTAGATAGGATTGGTACATTATCATGATTACTAAAGAGCACAAAGAATTCCACGAAAGAATGCGCTCGCTGTTAGCGGCATTTGCACAAGAATTACCGCAGCGTATCAGTGAGATTGAATCGCTATGGAGCAAGCTGCAGCTTGATTGGGACACCAAAGCTTTACAAGAAATGCATCGTTCTGTGCATCATTTAGTGAGCAATGGCAAGACCTTCGGCTACCCGGAACTGAGTGCCGAAGCGCGTGCATTGGAGCAAACGCTGAAACGCATGCTGGTGGAAACGATTCCGGCGGATGATGCGCTGGCTAACCGCATTTTGCAGCAGGTCGATGCCTTGAAACGCATTTCAAATGAGCCGGAGTCCTCGCCAGCAAAGAATGCTGCACTTGTCCATGACGACAGCACATTCTTGCCGAATGCACCGTCCTCCAATCTGATATTTGTCGTGGAAGCCGATATCGAAGCCGCGCAGGAGCTTGCGCTGCAATTGCGCTATTACGGTTATGAAGTGGAAGTGTTCAATCATTTGGATAAATTCCGCGCCGCCGTGCAACATAGGCCGCATGCCATTATCCTGATGGACATCGAGTTTCCGGAAGATGAAATGGGCGGTATTCTAATCATGGAGCAGATTCAGAAAGAATTGGTCTGCCCAGCCCGGGTGATTTTTATCTCGACACACGACGACATGGCATACCGGTTGGGTGCGGTGCGCGCCGGCGGTGTGGCGTATTTCACCAAGCCGATCAACTCCACCGAGCTGATCGATCAGCTGGATTTGATTACCGCTTCGCAAATTCAGGAGCCGTTCCGCGTGATGATCGTCGACGATAGTCAAACGATATTGGCATACCACGCCACGATACTGGAACAGGCCGGCATGCTGGTCAAGACCGTGGCGGAGCCGATGAATCTGTTGCAGGCGCTGAATGATTTCAATCCCGATCTGATTCTGATGGACTTGTATATGCCGTCGTGCAACGGTATCGAATTGGCGAGAATCATCCGGCAGATCGATGGTTTTCTGAGCACACCTATCGTCTACCTTTCTTCCGAAAATGACTTCAACACGCAGGCGGAAGCCATGAGTTTGTGCGGCGACGATTTTCTGGTCAAGCCGATCGATGCCGCGCATTTGGTTGCGGCGGTGACGACGCGTGCAACGCGTGCGCGCTTTTTACGTTCGCTGATGATTCATGACGGCTTAACCGGCTTGCTGAATCATACCGCCATCAAAGAAGAATTGGCGCGCGAGGTGGTGCGCTCCAATCGTCTGAATTCGCCGTTGTCGTTCGCGATGGTGGATATCGATTTCTTCAAGAAAGTCAACGATACGTACGGTCATGCTGCGGGCGATCGCGTGCTCAAGAGCCTGGCGCGGTTGCTGAAACAGCGCTTGCGTGAAACTGATATCGTCGGGCGTTACGGCGGCGAGGAATTTGCCGTGATCATGACCGATACCGATGCAACGTCGGCGGCCAAAGTCATCGATGAGATTCGCACGGTTTTCTCACGTTTGCTGCATCTGAGCCACGACGAAGAGTTTTCGGTGAATTTCAGTTGCGGGATTGCGGATCTGGCGCATTTTTCCGATGCGGTGAATTTAAGTGAAGCGGCCGACAAGGCCCTTTATCAAGCGAAACAACGCGGCCGCAACAAAGTGGTTGTAAATTCCGGGGATTGAACCTGCCTGCCGTCAACGATCGCCGCTGCGCGTGCGCAACAGGCGCGGCGGATGAACATCCGTGTCGAAAGCGAACTGCTGTTTACTGAACGCCACGCGCGCTTGCACATCGGGATCGACAGTTTTGATCGCTTCAATCACCGCAACACGCGGCGCCAGACCGGCGCGATTCGCCACCTGAATGGCAAGCCCCGGACGGGCATTCAGTTCGATGATCATCGGCCCGTGGTCCCTATCCAATACCAGGTCGGCACCCAAATACCCCAATCCCGTCATCTCATAACAAGCGGCTGCCAATTGCAATAGTTTGTCCCAATGCGGAATGGCCAATTCAGAAAAAGTCTTGCGTGTGTCCGGATGGTGCGCGACGGATTCACCGTACTGCACCGCGTGCAACGCACGGCCGGTACCAATGTCGACACCAACACCCACTGCACCCTGATGCAAATTCGCTTTACCGTCCGAGGCGTGGGTGGTCAGCCGCAGCATCGACATGATGGGATAGCCGCGCAACACAATGATGCGGATATCGGGAATACCCTCGTAACTGTAGTCGGAAAAAACCGGGTCGAGTTGGATCAGCGATTCGATCATGACGGTATCGGGTTTGCCGCCGAGGCTATGCAGACCGCTCAGAATATTCGACACATGGCGTTCGATATCCGCCAACTGTATGGCGTCGCCGCTGGGTTTGAAGTACAGGTTATGATCGTGTTCAGTGATCACCAGAATGCCTTTGCCGCCGCTGCCTTTGACCGGTTTGATGACAAACTGGTCATAGGGCTGCAGGATTGCTTTCAGCAACCGCACGTCATGCTGATACTGCACGGTACCCAGCAGTTGGGGCACAGTGATCCCCGCTTTCTGCGCCAGCAGCTTGGTTTTTAACTTGTCGTCGACCAGCGGATATAGATGGCGCGGGTTATAGCGCGAGATCAAACCAAAATTTCTTTGGTTCATGCCGATGATGCCGAAACTGCGCAGTTTCTTAGCGCTTGCCAGCAACATTGCGTCGTTCCAAAGCGTGGAAGCGGTACAGCTCGGATAACCGGTAGCCGGTATATTGTCCGAGAATCAGAATGAGCGCCAGATTGACCAGCATCAGTTCGGGAAAATTAAACGTTAAATATTCGATCGTCCGGTTGGTCATGAAGATATACGCGATCACCGCCGTCAACAAGCTGCCGCCGCCTTGAATGAATACCTCCCGTGGTCCGTCTTCTTCCCATAGCACCGACATGCGTTCGATGGTCCAGGACAGAATGATCATCGGGAAAAACGTGACCGTCATGGCCTCGTCGAGCCCGAGTTTGTTACTGAGGATGCTGATGCTCGCCATGATGGCGATGACCACGATGATCACCGCCGAAATACGCGCGACAAACAAGAGATTCAAGCGCGACAAGTAAGACCGGATCAATAATCCCGTGCCCACCACGGTGAGAAAAATGATGATGCCGGTCAGCAACGTGGTTTGGATCAGCGCCAATGCGATCAGGATCGGCATGAACGTACCGGATGTGCGGAGGCCGATCAGCAAGCGCATGATGACCACGATCAATGCGCCGATCGGCAGCAGCAAAATCATTTTGAATGCATTCTGCTGCTCGATCGGCAGGCTGTAAATGGAAAAGTCGATCGTGCCCACTTGTTTGTTCATCTGGTCATGCACGACCAAATCGCGGGCGGAATAGACATTGCGGATAATGGAAAAGGATATTTGCGAGTTTTTACCGCCCACCACGTCAAGCAAGGATTGATCGCCGCGCTGCCAGACCAGGAGTTTTTTCGGTTTGCCGCTTTTGCCGGTGTTCTGGTTGAACATCAGCCATTCGTTACCGATGTAGACTTCCACAAAGTTGCTGAGGGATTGCCTGCGCCGTCCGTCTTCCAGATACAAGCCGCGCACGATGCGCGCGCTGATGCCTTCCAGCGCCAGCAAGTTGATGATCAAGTGGGTTTTGTAATCTTCGCTGGATCGTTCATTAATCAGCAGACTCAGGTTCTGGCTGGGCGCTTTTGAGTTTAACGTGGTGATCAGTTCGCGCGTGAAGATTTCGGTATTGGCGGAGCGGCTGCGCACCTGATCCAACAACGTAGTCGCCGCGGTTTTCAGCACCTCGTCGAATTCCGGCTTTTCCGGTTCCGGCGGGAGATCTGCGGCAACGGGCGGGTGTACGAGCCGGTCGATTTCGTACATGCTCAGCCGGTAATAGGCCGTTTGCGGGCCGGATGCGGTTCTTCTACTCCACTGCGCACGCCGTCCGGCGGGGGAAGTCATTTCGCTGAAACCGTAATCGGAGGATGCGAAATCTTCTTCCATGAAAACAACCGTCGGCGTTTGCGGCGGCAGCGCGAACGAAACGATGACAGGGTCACCGCGCGCGACAAAATCAATACGCGCTTCGATGGTCCACAACGATTTCTTGTCATCCGGCGAAAGCGGAAATCCCAGCGCGAAATGTTTGTACAAAGTCAAACCGATCCCGAATGCCAGGAGCAGAATGACCACGCTATAGAGTCTCAGTTTAGCGGACATTATTTGGTCACCGCCGCTGCCGGGTTATCGCTTTTAGGCGGGGCGGCTTTTTTGCTGACATCGACAACCGCCAAGTCTTGCAACAGGTTGCGCCCGATCAGCACTTGATGTTTGAAGCGGCTGCGGTTTTCCAAGGTGAAGTTGATCTGCTCGTCGATATCGGCCAGTTGGATGCGCATTCTGATCACCGGGCGGCGCAGCGCTTCCCTATCGCCCAATTCCTTGACACGCACATGGCCGCGCAAGCGCCGCGTCAGCTGGATTTTTTCACCACTTTGCGGGTGGATCAGGTTGAATTTCACGAACGGTTTGCCGTCCCGTTCAAACTCGACGATATCCAGCGCATTCAGTGATGATGTTTGCGCGCCAGTATCGATGCGTGCGCTGAACTCGAGGCCGGGTGGATCAAGATGCACATTCTCGATGGCACCCAGCACTGTTTTGGAATCTATTTTCGCTGGAGAGCCTTGCGGGGACGACTCAGCACCGGTATTTTCGCAGGCACAATTATCCGCTGCCGGAGTATTTGCATCTTCCGGACGGATGGAGCGTTGATCCGGTTGATTTTTCTCCAGCGACTTTTTCAGCTCAACCACTTCGGCAAACAACGTAACTAATTCGGATTCGCGTGCGTTGATCCGGGCTTCGCGCTCCGACAACGTATCCGCTAGCGGATTGCAGGCGAAAAGTATGAAACAGGCGAGTGTCAAGATGGCACATTTGCCGGTTGTTTCAGAAAAAAACAAAGCGATGGTTTTCATAAGAGTAACGTTTCGGATGTTCTGTCAGCGCAGTAATGTTTATTTATGGCTCTAGACTAGCAGAAGCTATCCATTATTCTAGAAAGATGTTAATAAATAGCAAATTAGGTGACTTATTCTGTTAAAAAAATAATTCAATGCTTTAGTATTGATATAGCAGCCAGTAAAGCAGGACTACTGTTAGGTAAAAATCGTAACACGATTAATCGCTGGTATGGCATTTTCAGACAAGTGATCTATCGCCATCAGACTGTCCTTAGAGACAAGTTATTAGGTAGAGTGGAGGTTGATGAAAGCTATTTTGGTGCGAAACGGCATCGTGGCTATCACGGCAAACTCAAGCGAGGCCGTGGCACATTAAAACAGCCTGTATTTGGTGTTTTTGAGCGAGATGGCAGGATATACACGGAAATAGTACCGGACTGTAAGCGATTGACTCTACAAGCAGTGATATTAGGCAAAGTATCAATAGAAATAGAAAGTGTTATTTATAGTGATAGCTGGCGTGGATATAATAGTTTGGTAGATGTAGGATATTCCAAGCATTTTCTTGTATCTCATGGCGATAATGAATTTGCTCGGGATGAGCACTGCCATATTAATAGTATCGAATCGTTCTGGAGCTTTACCAAGCGACGACTGGCAAAGTTTAACGGCGTATCAGTCAATTTTGAACTGCATTTAAAAGAATCTAAATGGCACTGAAAAAAACAACCTGACGAACTTGTAAAAGAATTATGTGTGATGGAAACAACTTCGGCGGACTGAAATAATTATCTCATTTTTTCGATTAAACGCTCATAGGGAGTTTTTCCTCCCAAACCGCCATGAGGTCGATGGTAATTGTAGAAAGCTTCCCATTCGGCTAATTTGGCATGCAGATCAACATCATCTGTATAAGTTAAATTACCTCCGGCAAAGCCGGAGGCTTATTGGGTGAACGCCTCAAAGGCGTCCTGAACCAGGAGCCGCCCAAGGCGGCTAAACATCTAATTTCATTTGGTCGTAGCGTTCATCTTCATGCTCTTGGTTGCGGATATATGCCCTGACTATTCCTTCATCAAGACCGACCGTAGAAACAAAATACCCTCGAGCCCAGAAAACCTCACCTGTAAAATTCTTTACTCGACCTCCGTAGCGCCTCGCTATCGCAATTGCACTCTTCCCCTTGATGTAGCCCATCACGTTCGATACCGCATATTTCGGCAGAATACTGATGCACATGTGCACGTGATCCAACATAATGTGCCCCTCTACAATCTTCGCTTCCTTATGTCCCGCAAGTTCGTGGAATATCTCCCCCAAATGCTTGCGCAACGCCCCAAATATCCGCTTCTTACGTTTCTTCGGAATGAATACCACATGGTACTTACAATCCCATCTTGGGTGGCTCAAACTCTGATACTCTTTCATCTTGAATCTCTGTCAATAGCGGAGTAAAAAGGTACCAAATATCGGGCGAAGAGTGTACCAATTAGGTTAATAAAAAAGAGGTTTTGACCTCTGGT
>JAFEEI010000115.1 GCA_018241205.1 Pseudomonadota bacterium | reverse complement strand
GCGTCACGCGGCGATTCTCCGGCGCTAGAGGATTGTTCCTATTCATTAGTTCGGTATAGCCCTTACCAACCGCTGTTAACCGGCTTGGCTCAATACCATGCGTACGGATGAGATAATCCATGACTGTTTCAGCGCGTGCTGCGGACAGACGTTGGTTTAACTGGTAGGAACCGCTCAAATCCGCATGTCCTTCGATTACAAAATCAAATTTAGCCAGCTTATCCATATTAAGTGCTCTGCCAACTTTATCAAGCGCGTGTTTTGCGCCAGATGTCAATTCCGCGGAATTAGTGTTAAACGTAATCAACATGGAAGCGCTTGCTTTTTGATTGGCTTCTGATCCCAGTTGGTCATCCATCGGTCTAAAAGATCTGGTTCGACCAATCTTTTCTGGTGCCAGTGCATCAATTATCGCAGCCTCAGTAATATCGCTTTCTTGCAGCACCTTGACTTCTTGTGCATTTGCCTGCAAAGCTAATCCACTCAATAGAATTAGAATCAATGTAAAGAGATTTGGATTTATTTTCATAATAGTTCTCCAAGAAAAAACATGGGTTTAATCAATTTTATTAACTAGGCATTAATGTTTTATCGCCTGAATCTTTACACCATAAGGCAATCGCAGAATAATTGTCTTGTCTTTGATTACCTCGCAGCAATACCTGTTTCTCCAAAGCTGCTAACCATCCTGAAGCCGAAGGTGCCAAATTCAGCATCCGTTCCATTTCACGTTCATCCACGCATTCCCATAATCCATCGGAACACATCAAAAAAACATCCTCGTCTTGAATCGAAAACTCAGCGGATAAAATCTCAGCTTCGGATCGATCTCCATTACCCAAAGCTGCATATAATTGATTGCGAACGGGTGAAGCCCGTAATTCCTCATGCCTTAGGTATCCGGCGTCAACCATGCTCTGAGAAATACTATGATCACGGGTTTGTAAAATAATGCGCCCTTTTCGGAAACAATACAAACGCGAATCCCCGATATGGCCCCACGTTGCCCGACGGTTTGCCGCATCTACAATGAGAATGACCGCAGTAGCGCGCATCTCTTTCAATTCTTTATTCTTCTGCTGCTTTCTGACAATCGCATCATCCGCTGTATCCAAAAGCAACTCAATTGCTCGCGCACTACATTCCGGTTGCTGATGAAATCTATCATGCGCGCTGCTTACAACCAGTTGCGATGCCACATCACCACCAAAATGTCCACCCAGCCCATCGGACAAAACACAACAAGCAAGATTGGAAGTCAACCAATAATCGCATGCATCCTCATTTACTTTGCGTTTACCTATTTTTGATAATTTGGCAATCTCAAGATACATAAAAAAGGATTCTGTGACCCAACAAACGTCAATCAAGTAAGGACAATGCGCTAAAAATGGATTTACGAAAAGATGAATCAATGCTTGATCATCGTTTCTTATCTTCCATCTCGAGCTTGGCAATTTGCGCCTCGTATGCCTTCAAAAATTCCTTGCTGAACATCACATGAAAATCTTCTTCCGCTTCATGGGAAATATCGTCATAGCGATCTGTAAACATATTCCAAAGATTAGCTTTACGGTTTAACGAAAAAACCGAGTCGACCAGTGTTTTTTGCCCAAGCCGTTTTTCCAATTGATTAGGATTAAAACGGTAGAGTATTCCAGACAAGGCAGAGCGCATTCCAGCCATAAAACCAAATTGATGCGAGCGCAAATCATTGTAAGCGTCTTTCACTGCCTGCAAAGGAGGCATAAAACCTTGCTCTTTGGCTTTAGGAGCGAGTAAATGCATTAAAGCCACTTCCACATTCGGTGAAAGTTTGAGCGGATTATTTTCTCGCGGCCTGATCATGGTCATTTCGGCGCGCATTTCGCGCTTCATCAACGCGCGAGCCAGCAACAAATCCAATGTACCTTGCGTTGATACCCGCAATAACTGTCCGATTTGATTCATTAATTGCGGTGTCAATTCAATGGGCTTATCCAGATTTGATAGTCCAGCACCGGAAAGGAAGGCTTGCAGTAATTCCTCCTGATGCGATAAAGGAACTCCAGCAGGTGCTGCTGGCTTAGAAACCGCTGGCGTTTCGGCATCTTTATCATACACGCGCATCGGTGGCAGTGATGAATTTAATTCAGAAACATCATCACGTTGCACTGCATGATTCATCTTTCGATCATTCGCTGCATTATCTAATGCCACCAACGGATCATCGATGCTGCCTTTACTTGCAGATGCAGGCAGATCCACGATTGCATGGGAGGAGTTAATCACATCATCGATACTGGGCTGCCTCTCTTTGGATTCTAACATCGAGCTAAAATCATCGGAATGCTTGAAATCGCCAGAAGATGCCATTTCAACCAGCTTATTCTCTTCATTGGACGGCATTGCAAAAAGATCGAAATCAGGGGGTATTGCTTGTTTAGGCGCCGCAACTGCATTACTCGCAAAAGGATCCACAATATCTTGGGCTATTGAATCTGACGTTTCCGCTTTTGATGCCATTGGATCTTGCTTTGCCTGCTGTTCCTCTGGTAAAGCAAGCAAATCAGTCAGTGACAGGTTATTATCTGAGTAATCATTTGCAGGTGCCAGTGGTTGCTGCATAGCCGGCTCAAACGATCCACGACTTGATGAGCTATCGTGATCCATAATCTGCATCACGTAACCCCCGATACGAATTCTGTCACCGTCAACAATCAGTGTGTCCTGCCCGTTATTGAGCAACTGTTCGTTCAAATAGACTGGCATCGTGCTCCCGAGTCCACGGATAAAATACTTACCGCCACGACACACCACTGACGCATGAATCCTTGAAATGCTCCGCCCCGGATCATTCAGTACCAAAGCATTGCCATCAGACCGACCTATATTGCCGCCAAGCTCATCGAAACTAGCCGAAATTGACTGTACCGGCGGCATGCCTTCGTAAGTTACTACCTGGATCTGAATCATCGATAGCTCCCAATCTTAATAAATTATTAATTAACCACTCCGCATCAAAAGCACGGGATATCAAAAAAGTTTGAGCTGACAAGTTTTACTCATGGGTTACCTTCTGATTCTTCACGAACCATTCCACTGGCCCTATTCTCATCATCTTCCAACTGTCGCCAACCATCTACCCCAAACTTGCCCTTTATAATTGATTCCTTCTCCAAACGGCGCTATTTTATACACGCAACCATGAAAAACAGCATGGAACCAATTTCATTCAGTTTTTCATGAAATTATTGGATTATTGGTGCTACTATATCAGTAGCACCAATGGTTGTAACGCCACTTAACTGAATCGACAAATCTGCAGGTTGAAGTTGACTCGGATTGCTATTGTTATCGACGAACACCCAACCATCAATGCCATTATCAGCAAATACATACCTTACGCCCTCCGACTGCTGCATTATGCCATTAGCTTCTGCTAATGCAGCAGCGTAATCAGCAACCTGCCCTGCATCTTTAAAGTTGCTGCTATTTCCTGCGCCCCCACCGAAATCAAGACGATCGATCCCGGTGGCAAAGTCAGTCACAATATCGATTGCCCCTAAAGCCAGACCTGACGAGTCGGCTCCAAAACTAAAAGTATCGGCGCCTGCACCACCGGAAATTTCGTCAATACCTGAGCCACTAATGATTTCATCATTACCCGAACCACCCGTTACCGATAAATTGTTTGTTATGGCTGATAGATCTAATCTGTTATTCCCTGTCGCTGCAGAGGCATCAACCAATGCATTGCCTGATGAAGTGGTGCCATTTAATAATCCGGTTATTATTGATAAAGATAAACCTGCAGTACCAGTTATAACTAACGTATCGGTCGAACCTAAGGCAGAGCCGCCCAGAGCGATATACTCAGCAGCACCGCTTGCTGCTATATTTAAGCGCTCAAGTGTTTCCCCTTCAGAACCATTAATGGTTAATGACCTATGGGTTAATGAACTTTCTGTGCCAATCAATGAAAGATTCATGACATCCCTCGCTCCAGCTAAAACGTCATGCGAGTAATCGATTGTGAATGTACCGATATTCCTCACACCAAGATCAATTACCTCACCGACATTAGTTAGCGAGAATGACGCAGAACCGTTGTCCTCTACTGTTATAGATCGTACTCCATCGATATGCGACATATCCAAGGCACTATTTTCAGAAGACAGAACCGTTATATCCATTACTTCAACATTCGTAATAGTCGGTGCAACAGTGCTTGAATTAATAATCTCGAGGACAGCGGAATCAGTACCGGCGCCGCCATCAATATGGTCTTCAGTTTGAATTGTTTGTAATTGCCCCTCATCCCCATCCACTAACAAACCTATAATGGAATCGTTACCTGATGTTCCTGTAATATTATCAGTGTCAGGAGTCAAAACAAACGTTGCACCTGACGGAATTACTTGCGGTTGCGGCACTGTACCAAAGTTTAGTGCCGTTGCATCGGTGATACCCGCGTAAGGATGGTTTTCCAGGTCAGCAATAACGCCACTTGCCATCTGCACGTTGTAGGTCCTACCAAAAATCAGGTTCTTTGCCGGATCGATAGTCACCGTATTGCCATTAAAGGTGACCTGGCTGGTATCCGTCACAGCGATGACGCGGTTATCACCTTGTCCATCGCTGATAATGATGTCGCCCACTCCCGCCATGACATTCTCGTCGAAAGTGAGCACTACATTACTATCGATCTTTACTTGCGTAGCATCATCAGAAGGCAGGCTGGTTAATAGCTTAGGAGCATCCAATTCTTCCACGTGGCCATCCAAAGCTTTCCCCAATTCCCCGCCTGTGTCAGTGATGACAAATTCGAAGAAACCAGACCATGAGTCAATACCTTGTCGGATAAAATCAACGACTAGCTGTTCGACCTGCGTAATCGATAATTTTATACCAAAGCCATTATCAAATATCGCTTGTGCTACGCCACTCACCCCCGTTTCATATTGGGCTACCAATTGGTTCATAAAATTATTGACTACTGCTGCAACTTGATTCCAATCGCGCGTTTGATCATAGATCTGTGTGATTTCGCTATGTAGCGCATCTGACCCAGGAAAATTGCTTGTTAGCAACAAAACTTTAACCATATTTGGATCGGAATCACCTAGTTCCATGGTTTTCTCCTAGAGCTAACACTATATAAAAATTTCAAGAAAACTTTCACTCTTTAATTCTCTCATTAAAATACTTTTTCTTCAGAAAAGAGAATCTTAATGCATCGCTTCCAATTTCCTGAATTCAAAAAGATAATCGGTATCCTTTTCATAGCCGGCAGAAATGATTGCTCCGTATTGCGGCGTTTGTGGGAAGCTTCTCCTGACTTCGCGCTGAACCTGCTCAAAGATATTGTTACCCAACTTCCAGTTGTCGACATTACGAATCGTTTGCATCAGATACCAAGCAAAAATCGAATGCCCTTCTCTACCTTCATCGGCAACCGGTTCATCATTACCTGCAGACATCGCAACCACCGAGCGATTGGCAAGAATATCGACTGGTTGGACCTTGTTGTCACTCAACTTGTTAAGTTTCTCTTCTCGAGTAAAAACTCCGGAATAACAGCTATCCGAAATCATCATGATTTGATTTGAATGAATGCCGGACAGCATTTCGGAAACACTGGCATTAGATATCCAACTTGCCGGATCTTTTGCTGATGCATCTGAAGGAATCCAGTATCCAGCACCAGTTTTCTCACTCTGATACCCATGCCCCGCATAATAGACAATCACGCTGTCATTCTTTGCCATTTCGATAGAAAGTTGATTCAACGTCCGGACAATATCGGCTCTTGTTGCATTCTGTACTACGAGAATCTCATACCCTAGCTTATCGGCGAATAGTTTCCCAACCACTTCCGCATCGATGACTGCGTTCTCTAAAGATGGAATAGTCTTGTCCGCGTATTTATCGATGCCAAATAACACAACAAATTTCTGTCCGATCTGCGGGATACTTGCGACCTTTGTTTTATATCTGCTTTTATGCAGCAGCGGTTCCGTTTCTGCTACTTTTGATTTGTATTCCTTGCTCTGGTCAGCAGAAATCCTACATAAACCCGAATTGATTTCCATTATATTCGAGCATAACGGCACATCAGACAAGCGTGGATCCAGCTCCAGCTTATAAATCGCATCAGCGAACAGTTTTTGTTTGAATTCCTTTCTATCATTAATGAGGAGCTGCATTTCCGTACGGCTCATACGTGCAAGATCAAGGCGACCAAAGTTGGGTATTAGGGAAGACATCATATCGATCACCTCACCCTCAACAAACTCACTCCGCACTGCTTTTGCACCTGATACCGAAGCATTCATGCTCTGAACGAGAGTATCAAGTGTTTCTTGCTTTTGGGCAGGCGTAGGAGTAAGGGCAGGAGCAGGAATATCTCCACTACTATAGAGAAACCAGTTACCAATTGCCGCCTTGCTTGGGACATTGCCAAGTGCAAATGACTGATTAAAGTCCCTGTTGTGATTGGCTGGCGAAAAACCTTCCGAACTGCTGGCAGGATTAGATGCATAAACTAACCATCGACCTGCGCCATCCGTCAGAATGGCGGAATCGCCATTATTATTGATAAAATCGCCATTTATCGCGGCTATCGTTGCCAATCCGGAACCCACATTAAGACTAGCATTGTTAGCAATAGTCACCGTTGGCGTGCCAGGGTCCCTAAAACTCGAATTGGCCGTGCTGTCCCCGGCGATAGCTGTAAAGTTACCATTATTTGTTGTTATATTGGCATTAAGCGATATATTGCGTCCTGCTTGCAGCATGAAATTGCTGCTCGTACCAATTTTCCCGGCAGTAATATCGGATTGTACTGTGATGTCGTTATTGGCTTGCAGCGTAACAAATGTTCCTGCATCCAATAATGCTGTAATTAAAGCAGGTGTAATGTAGCTAGTTGCAGAAGGATTTGCAGCAAAAGTAGCATCGGTGGTGCCATTGTTCAATTTCGAAATACCATTGAATAAATAAACAGCGCTATTGCCATCATTATTGCTTAATACCCCTACGGCCAAGCGACCGCCGTCAAGCGCTAATGACCAGCCAAAACCACTGCCATCAGCTAACGCAGGCATATTGCTCGCACCCGTACCAGAAGCAAGCCTCTGCTGCCAGGTCAACCCACTCATGTTATTCGTTTCCAAACCGGTAAATAAATGTACAGCACCCCGACTGCTGCCACTTGAACTATCACCGAATGCACCCACTGCTAGCCGATCGCCATCCATTGCTAGCGACCAACCAAAAAAATCAGAATTGGCTAATGCAGGCATGTTGTTCGCTCCCGTATCGGAAGAGAGTTTCTTCTGCCAAGTCAACCCGCTCATGTTATTCGTTTCCAAACCGGTAAATAGATGCACAGCACCACGATTGCCACCACCCAAACTATCACCGAGTGCACCCACTGCTAGCCGATCGCCATCCATTGCTAGCGACCAACCAAAAAAATCAGAATCGGCTAATGCAGGCATGTTGTTCGCTCCCGTACCGGAAGAAAGCTTTTTCTGCCAAGTCAGCCCGCTCATGTTATTCGTTTCCAAACCGGTAAATAAGTGCACTGCACCACTATTCTTTCCACTCACGCTATCGCCCGATGCTCCAACCGCCAATCGATCGCCATCCATTGCCAGGGATGTGCCAAAAAAATCAAAAGTACCCAAAACAGGCATACCATTTGTACCGGAAGTAAGACTCTTCTGCCAGGTCAGTCCAGAGAAATTCGCTCCGACACCCGAAAACAAATATACTGCTCCATGATTGCCATCACTGAGAATTGCTCCCCTTGCGCCTACCGCCAGCCGGTCACCGTCAAGCGCTACCGCAGTTCCAAAAAAGCCAGAATCTTCCAATGACGGCATGCCAATGGCACCGCTACTGGAAGTAAGCACCTTTTGCCAGGTTAGTCCAGTCATATTATCTGTTTCCATGCCGGTGAATAAATGCACGGCACCGCGATCTTGACCACCGGTGTCATCCCTAGGCGCTCCTATAGCTAATCGATCACCGTCGAGTGCTACCGATGTTCCAAAATTATCCCCATTTGCTAATTCCGGTTTACCATTAACGCTTCCTGAAACTAATATTCGTGCCAGAGTCAGATTATCCGGTGGACTGTCAGTAATGATAAGATTCTTGGGATCAAACAATACTTCACCACCAGCTCCGGCCTGTATGTTTCCGGTCTGCCGAATCTCTCCCTTGGAAGAGAGCTCAATACGGCCACCATTTTGGGCTTGCAAGGAACCATAGTGCTCGCTGCTTTGTGTCGACCATACCGCAATTTCCCCACCTTTGGCATCAACATCTGTGCCCCCATTTGCTTTGATTTCACTTCCCACTCCCACCAATACTTCCCGCGCGTGCGGCAAATCGCCGCTACCCTGCCAACCTCCGCCCAGGTGCACGATACCTCCTTGCGCGCCACCCGAGGCATCAACGTCGGCATTGAGCAGATAAACCTGATCACCAGTCACTTCGATGGTACCGCCTTGTTTGTTGCCGGTTGCAGCTAACGTGGAGGAAAATGCGATCATGCCATTGCCTTCTACCCGGATACTACCGCCTTGTTCGCCATCGGCACGTAGAACGCCGCCAGCCATGCCTTCCAGTCTGTTCGTGGTAAGCCGAATATTGCCGCCCATGCCTTGATCGTTGGAAACATCGATTGATCCATCCAAATAAGTCGATGTTTTGGCAGTCAGGGTTACGTTACCGCTCTGAGCACTTATCTGCCCTTGCTGCAGAATTTCATTGGCCGTAAGCGCAATTTCTTTACCGCTGATTCCACCCCAGTTATTCAGAGTAGAGCTAGCTTCCATGTGCACCGTACCTTGGTCAGCCTGAGTTTGGCTATTTTTTGCCAACGTCACTTGGTCAGCTTTTAGTACAATGCGTCCGATCTCATCAGCACCGACACTATTTGCGCGGACAATCCCTTCCTGATTCACAATACTGCCATGCAAATCCACTTGACCACTCGTAGCCACTAGTGATCCCAAATTGACGACTTCATTCTCAGGTGCCTTGACGCGCACCACGACATTCGGTGCACCAGAATCGACAAACTCGACACTTTTACCTGCTGCAATGACTGTTTGGCCACTGGGTGTTTGTACTAAACCGTCATTTTGGACACGATCCCCCATTAACCAAACGCGCCCCCCCAAGCTAGTACGAATTTCGCCTTGATTCTTTATTTCACCGGTGATATTTGTTGAATTGAAATGATAGTTCTTTGCGAGAAAATCGATATTGGCAATACCCATAGTCGAAGCAACTAATCCAGCCGCATCAATACGCGCATGCTCACCAAACAATACACCATACGGATTGATCAGCCAGATATGGCCATTGCTACCAAGACTACCAAAAATATGTGAAGGATCATTACCTGTAACGCGATTAAGAACCATACTTTCTGCACTTTGTTGCAGGAAATAAACGCTGCTATCGGTGCCAATCGCAAAACTTTGCCAATTCAGAATGGTATTAGGCGTATTAATGACTGTCATATGACTGCCTACGGTATCGATAACTGCATGACCATGGACTATGGATGGATCAACGGGCAATTGCGCATAACTGATGACAGAATGTCCCATCAATGCAAATGTCATCCATAACACCAGAAAGTATTTGGCGATCACTACGATTATCTCCTTTCCCACAAATAGCAAATAAATACTTTACTTTGATTCTTGATCAATCATACTTCTCTTAATAATGGAAATTGATCGCCAAATGTCCGCGTGATGTACCGGCTGCTTTCTGGTTTCCACTTATTAGTGCGTGTCCGAAATCTAAGCGACCAGAGAATTTCTTGCCAATAGCAAAACGGATGCCTCCACCCACCCCGGCAATCTCACAGGATGAACTTTGCGCATGACAGGGTGCTTGATGATTATTTCCCGCCCAGCCAAAATCAAAAAAACCAAGGGGGCGTAAACTCAGACTTTCAGAATTAACTAATTTGGCAAAATCCGGACCAAGGCCTTCAATATTGAAGGAAGTTCCGTAATCGCCAACGATTTCCCTTTCACGATAACCGCGCACGCTGATAAAACCGCCCATTGCGCTACCACCACCACCAATACCGAATTGTTCACCAGGAACCAGTGCATATGGACTGTATTGCGCTAAAACACGTGTTGAAATACCAAAACCCGCTGGCAAGTTTAGGTTAGTGAATCCAAAAAAACGCCATACAGCATAATGCTTATCTGCATCAACACGCGCCATATCAAAGGCTGCTTGACTACTACCGCCAAAGTTGCCAGAGATGATGGTATTGATTCCCCATGAAAAAATCGGCCCGTCTTTTTGACCGGTATATCCCAAACTAAGTGGAGCAATTGTTACATTTGCCGCGATCCTGTCGCATGCAGCAGACCCAGTATTCCCCTGAAAAGTGCAGTCATTATTAAAATGACGCCAATCCCAACCGAACGTCAAACGGTGATCGTACTCACCAAGACGAGGTAAAAAACGATGAGCACGAAAACCCGCGATATCGCCTTTGCCTGTGAATCCAAATGGACCGACACCAACTGGAGCTGCTGAGGCTAAGCTTTCAACATTGGAATGGGTGTAAAAAGCATCAATGGCCGCAAATTGATTATAAAAAGGAATTCTATAGCCCGCACTATAAATCTGTGCACGGCTTGGTTCAGTGGGTGAAGTTTGAAATTGAAACGTACCAATATGATCGCGATTCCATAAATTGGTGCGTTGAATTCCAACATTGGATCTAAAGATGCCGGTACTTGGCGTACCTGCGCTATCCACTCCAAAAAGGAGTCGAAGCGGTCTTTCGTCAGTTACCTTGACATCAGCATTGATTGCGCCGGGACCGGCGCCTGCTACCAATGCAACCCGTAATTTCTTGGTCGGATTCTCATTAGCCATCTGAATGTTGCGATCAATATTCCTGACAACTGGCGTTTCTCCCTGCTTTAAATGTGGCAAGCTCCCAAGAATGTTCATTTCATCGCGTTCGGTATTATCGGAAATATGTACCTTGTCAATCTTTCCTTCCACTACCTGAATAATCACGTTTCCGTTTTCTAATTTTTGCTCAGGCACAAAAGCAACTACCCCGCCATATCCAGCCTTACGGTACCTTTGCTGTATTGCAGTTGCTCCTTGTACAAGATCATTCAAGGTACGGTCATCGCCAATAAGATGAATAACCAGTGCTATTAGCTTATTTTCAGGCAGCAGCGTATTTCCTTGGATTTGCAGTGTCTTTACTGAAAATGACTGGGATTGAGTGGATGCAGCTGGCGGTAGCGACTGACTTCTCACACTCACACTAAAACTGATAACGAACATTAGTATTGGAAACAATCCAATATTTTTCACTGCTTACTCCCCTTATATTTTATGTATTGGCCGCGGCCGCTTCTTCACATAATGTCCATCTCAAGAACTCCAGATTATCATTTATTCTCAGTATTCAGAATAAATTTACGCATTTTATTTTCAATCAGAAGTGGCCTCTCAAATTCGGACAGTCGGATAAGTGTTGATCTTGCTCAATCTAGATCCGTGAAGTTTGCGGCAAAACAGGAGAGAGCGTATGAGAAGGACGAGGAGGAATTGCGCAGCGGGATTCAAAGCCAAGGTTGCGATATCTGCGATCAAGGGTGATAAGACTCTAGCTGAGCTAGCTGAACAATTTGATGTACATCCGAACCAGATTGCGGAATGGAAGCAGCAGTTACAGGCATCTGCGATCGATGTATTCGGGGGTCATTCAAAAGCAAAGGCCGCCGCGCCTGATCTGAAGATACTTCACGCCAAGATTGGACAGCTCACATTACCTATCCTACTGACAGCAAATTAGCGGTCAAAATCATTAACCGCCTGAACAAGATTGGTAAAATCCATCGTGTCTGCCAGCGGCGTACATTCGTGAAAGAAGTGAAATCGTTACGCTTGGCTATCCGGCATTTCCGCCACGTTACCAAAAGATCGAGGGCAAAACGGGCACTCAAAAGATTGAGAACGATTGCCGGTATTTTGATACGGGAATTACGCAGAGAGTTGCCGCAGCACTGTTTGTTTGAGCGCTACCCAAAGGATTTTCTACTGTATGAGCGGGTTTTAGCGCAGCAACCGAAGGATACACACAAGATCTACTCGCTGCATGAACCGCAAGTGTACTGTGTGGCCAAGGGAAAAGACCACAAGCAATACGAGTACGGCAGCAAGGCATCGATCGCCAGCACCGCCCAAGGTAATTTAATCGTTGGCGTGATCAGTCACGAACCGAACCAATATGACAGTCATACGCTAACCGGAATACTGCGTAATGTTGAAGCATCGCGCGGCAGAACCGTCAAGCAAGCGGTGTGTGATCGTGGTTACCGTGGCCAACGTGAAGTCAATGGCAGCAGAATCATTCGTAAGCGACCAACCGCACCATCT
>JAFEEI010000114.1 GCA_018241205.1 Pseudomonadota bacterium | reverse complement strand
ATGTTTGATTTGCCGCAACCGTTCGGACCGACAATACCGACCAGATCTTGGGAAATGGGAACTACAGTGGGATCGACAAATGATTTGAAGCCGGCAAGCTTGATGTGAGCTAAGCGCAATTTTTTGTTTATCGGGTAAGGCAGTTATAATAATGAAAGTGCATAACGCTTTTTATCATTGTAACCGAATTACTTTAAACATGAGCATGAAGAATGGCCAGTAAACCAGAAAAGACACTTGAAACTTTCCCCAATCCATTTACCGAGCGGGATTACCATATACACATGGAAATCCCCGAATTCACTTGTTTGTGCCCGAAAACGGGACAGCCGGATTTTGCTACTTTAATACTGGATTATGTGCCGGACAAGAAATGTATTGAACTGAAAAGTTTGAAACTTTATATCTGGTCGTACCGCGATGAGGGAGTGTTTCATGAAGCGGTAACCAACCAAATTCTCGATGATCTCGTTGCTGTTTTGAAGCCCAGATATCTTCGGATAATTGCTCGTTTTTATGTGCGTGGCGGCATTTTTACCAATGTAATCGTTGATCACCGGAAAAAAGGATGGCAACCAAAACCGGTAGTTTTACTTCAGGAATTCACCGCGCAATCGAATATTCGAGGATAATTTTTATAGTGCATTGATAATAAATAATTTTTATAGAAATTGAATGCACTTTTATGTAAAAAATTGTTTGCAAATGTTGAAAATTTATATATCCTGTTAGTCGATATGGATATAAAAAATAATATATGTAAATGATTATAAAAAGAAATGGCCTTTTTATTTTACTAATATCACTATTTTTCGGGGCTTGTTCATTAATATCGCTGAGTGCATTTGCAGATAAATTAGTTCAAGAAAGAATACAGTATCATGCAAATTTATGGAGCCGCTTACAAAGCGGCTTTGCTCTAGCGCTGCCGCCCGATAGTAAAATAATTCGCAAAATAGGGGTTTCCTATACGCATAACCCTCAAATGTTTGAACGTATCATCGCAAACAGTGAGCGGTATTTGTTTCATGTAGTGGAGGAAGTCGAACGCCGCGGCATGCCGATGGAGGTCGCACTGATACCCATTATTGAAAGTGCATATAATCCATTGATTAAATCCAACAGCCAAACGGCTGGATTATGGCAATTTCAACCGGAAACAGCCAAAATATTGGGGTTAGCGCAGAATGTATGGCACGATGACCGGCGCGATATTATAGCCTCCACTCAAGCAGCACTCGATTACCTGCAATATCTGCATCAAAAGTTCAATAATTGGAAGCTGGCGATTGCAGCTTACAATTTAGGTGAAGGAGCTGTCAGCAAAGTGCTATCTAGAAACATCCATAAAGGGAGATCTGGCAATTTTTACGACTTGAATCTTCCCAGTGACACTAAACACTATGTTTATAAGCTATTGGCGATCAAGGATATCATCGTAAATACTAAAAAATATGGTATTCAAATTCGACCGATCGCGAACCGGCCGTATTTTGATACTATCAAAATACACGAGCACATTGATATTCCTCTTGTCACCCGCCTAGCCAACATCTCCGAAACCGAATTCACTGCATTAAACCCCGCCTATAACCGTTACGTAATCAAAGTGCTTGATGAGCCTCGGACGTTGTTGCTACCGAAGAAGAATAAAGATATTTTTCTGAAGAATCTGGAAACCTATCAAGATCCTAAAGTTTCATGGCAAATTTATCACGTGAAAAAAGGGGAAAATATTAATGAAATTGCAGCACGTCATCACACCACGGTAAAACAACTGCAAACCATCAACGGCATTGGCCGCAATAAAAATCTTACCCTCGGGCAGAAGATATTGGTTCCGCACATCGTAGCAGAGCATCAGGAAGATAGTGTTGCACTCAAGAAAAGACAGCTGCAGAACTATCATTCGAATGTTCATATCGTAAAAAAAGGGGATACCCTGTACGAAATTGCAAAACGGTATGGTACGACTGTGAATCAAATCAAGCTTTGGAATAATAACGACGAAAATTTATCCGTCGGTCAAAAGCTGGTTATTATGAAAAGCTGAGGAAGTTTTGAAAGAGGCAGTGTGAATGGCAAAGTAAGGCGAAGCCAGGTAAAAAAAAGCGCAGTTTACGATGGATCACGCACATTGTGCCCGTGATCGCAATGGCGCAATCAAATTTTCTTTAGAAACTCAATCGCCCAACCGATTCCGAATCCTGTGATCTCGCTATCCACGGCACCCAAGCCATCCTTGTGACTGCTAGCGGATAAATCCATGTGTAGCCATGGTGTATCATTCACGAAACGCTGCAAAAAGAGGGCTGCCAGTATATGATCGAATTCCCCGCCTAGTTCACATTGTTTGATGTCAGCAATTGAGCTTTCGAGGTTTTCCTCATAATCAGAATCCATCGGAAAAGCGCAGACGCGTTCACCGCTTTCTTTTCCTGCCAAAACGGACTTTTGCAGTAGCTCATCGCGATTACTGAATATTCCACTATAGCGCGACCCGAGGGCAGTTTTCATGCTGCCTGTTAAGGTGGCGAAATCGATAATCAGATCGGGTTTTGATTTATTTGCCAAGGTCAGTGTGTCAGCCAAAACCATTCGTCCTTCAGCATCAGTATGGACAATCTCAATGGATAAACCGCTCAGTGCTGTAATGATGTCATTTTGCTTATAGGCGCGCGGACTGATATGGTTTTGCGCGATAGCAAGCCAGCAATCAATTGTAATTGGAATCTCGGCGCGCGTTGCCGCGAGGAGAATACCCAATGCAACGGCGGATCCGTTCATATCCTCATGCATTCCCTGCATATAGCGGGCGGGCTTTAAATTATGACCACCAGTATCGAAGCAAATGCCTTTTCCGACAATCGCGATGGTTTTTTTGTTTGAGTTTTGCTTGCACTGATACTGCAAATGGACGATGGCAGCATCTTCCGTGTCACTGCCTTGAGCAACTGCCACGAAAGCACCCGCACCAATCTCTCTCAGCTTACTCAAATCATATTCCTGATACTTCCAACCTTCGCTATCGGCCAATTTTTTTATTTGCTGGCGGTAGGTTGTGGGCGTCAGTTCGTTGGCCGGTAATGCTGTCAAGCCGCGAGCGAGTAAATTACCTTCTGCGCAGGCGCGTTGCAAGGCGAAGCTATCGGCATCTTTGTAGCCATGCAGAAAAATTTTTGCCAATGGTTTTCTAACCGGTTTATTTTTTCGAACCGGCAGCACTGCGCCATTAATCCAGCCAATATAAGTCGCTAACTCGGAAAAGCTTTTTCTTTGCTGTGTCGAACCATAAACGGCGATATGTAATTCGGCCGGTCCTTCTGCGAGAAGTAATTTGATAGCTTTGCGCAGAGCGGTTTGCTGCTCGAATACCGTACGGTCCGTGTCGATCATCACCCAGGCGCACAATTCTCCATCCGGCAGGTCGGCATTGACTGGCGTGGTGGTCAGATCAGTCAATGCCATTTCGCGCCGGACAAGCAGTTTGTTTAGTGATTCCTCACCGGGAATATCAAATTTTTTGGGGAGTTTTTCTAACTTCGGGAGAACTACAAGAATGTGCGATGCTTTAACGGATTGATCGATTGATGATGTGTTTTGGAATAGGGATGCCAGCATTGAAAGCTTTCCTGTTGAATAGTATTGCTTGAATGACAATATCGTGTGTCATTGCATACAGAATGATTGTTGTAATATTGTTATTATATACATCTTATATGCTTTATGGCTGGTAAAGCCTTTCAATAAACGGATTTATTCTGATTTTACCGGGGAGTTTCAAATAGGGATGCGCCAATATCTCGAATTAATGCAGCATGTCATTGAGCATGGCCACCGTAAATCGGACCGGACGGGTACTGGCACGCTATCGGTTTTTGGCTATCAAATGCGTTTTAATCTAGCGGCAGGTTTTCCTCTGGTGACAACGAAAAAATGCCACTTGAAATCGATCATTCACGAATTGTTGTGGTTTCTGCGCGGCGATACCAATATCAATTATCTACATCAGCACGGCGTAACGATCTGGGATGAATGGGCGGATGCACAGGGTGATCTTGGTCCGATATACGGTCATCAATGGCGTTCATGGACAACGGCGGATGGTAAGTACATAGATCAGTTGCAGCAAGTAATCGAGCAGATAAAAAACACGCCCGATTCACGGCGCATGATTGTTTCTTCTTGGAATGTAGGTGATTTGCATAAAATGCGATTGCCCCCGTGCCATGCTTTCTTTCAGTTTTATGTGGCGGATGACCGGTTATCGTGCCAGCTCTATCAGCGCAGCGCGGATATTTTTCTTGGCGTACCTTTCAATATTGCATCGTATGCTTTGCTGGCGATGATGATTGCACAGGTGTGCAATCTGCAGACAGGGGATTTTGTGCATACCTTAGGTGACGCGCATCTTTATTTGAATCATCTGGAACAAGCCCGGGAACAACTGTCACGCGCTCCTCGGTCGCTACCTGTGATGAAATTAAATCTTGATATCCGGGAAATATTGGATTTTAAATATGAAGATTTCATGTTGGAAAATTATGATCCTTATCCCGCGATTAAGGCGCCAGTAGCCGTATGACACCCTTGCATTTATCCATTCTCGTGGCCATGGCGAAAAACCGGGTGATCGGCCGCAACAACCGGTTACCGTGGCATTTACCGGCTGATTTAAAGCATTTCAAATTCCTGACGATGGGGCAAACTATCGTCATGGGGAGAAAAACTTACGAATCCATTGGCAAACCCTTGCCCGGAAGAGCCAATGTCATCATCACCCGGCAAATGGATTACGAAGTGCCTGGAGCGATGGTCGTCAATTCGCTTGAGGATGCGTTGCTGATATGCGAAGAAACCAGCACCGGTCATAGCGAGAATTTCATTATCGGCGGCGAAAAATTGTACCGGCAGGCGCTCAAAATCTGTCAGCGCATATATATTACCGAGATTCAGCGGGATTTTGATGGCGATGTTTTTTTTCCGGAATTTGATCGCAACGAATGGGAAGAAACGCAACGCGATAAGCATATTGCGGAAGACGAAGATAACTTGGAATATCACTTTGTCGTACTGGAGCGTAAATCAAGTATGGTATAACGATAATCCTGGAAATTGAGGGAGTATTAAAAACAGAAATGGTGAAGTAGTTGCAATTACTTCACCATTTTTTGCGGTAATTATTCAATGCATGCCCATGCAGGGAGCTTAAATCACTTTCACATCCGGTAACGGAAAACCGTTGAAATTGCTGGCGTAAGCGGTCGTATAGGCACCGGCGTTGGGTATGTAAATGAAGTCACCTTCTTGTATATCGTTAGGCAGCATCAAGTCGTGCGTTAAAATGTCGACCGAATCACAGGTTGGACCTGCAACCGACCACGGGACGTTACCGCCTGTACGGTCAGTGAGAATTTCATAACGCAATCCTTCGGTCATTTCGATGACACCGCCAAACATACCCGCATCCCAGTACATCCATCGTTTGCCATTGCGTGTCGCCGTACCTACTACGCGGCAAACGAAATAAGCTGAATCCGATACCAGGTAACGGCCAGGTTCCGCCATGATACGGATATTATCCGGCAAATCGGCGATAGCTTCGTTGATTACTTCAGCAATGATTTCGATGGAAGGAATCGGTTTGACGTGGCGAACCGGATAACCACCGCCGATATTCAGTAAACGGGGATTTAAACCGGCTAACTGCATTTCAGCGAAAACTTTTTTTGCGCGTTCAATGCCTACGCGCCAATTCTGAGGGTTGCGGCATTGCGAACCAACGTGGAAAGTAACGCCGGCCAAATCCGCCTTGAGTTTTGCAGCTTCTTGAATAATTTCGTTGATGTCGGCAAGGTGGGTGCCGAATTTACCCGCTAACGGCCAGTCGCTGCCGATATTGGGGGTGTCGATGCGCAGGTACATCTTTGCATCCGGTTTTACGCTGAAGATTTTGCGCATTTCTTCAAGGCTATCGAGTACGTACCATTCGACGCCTTTGGCAGCGGCGTATTCCAGATACGCTCTGGACTTCATCGGATTGCTGTAGAAAATTTCAGCGGCGGGTACGCCTAATTCGAGTAACACATCGAGTTCGGCAATCGAAGCAATTTCAAAACCAGCACCTTCTTCGATCAGAGTTTTCAGCACGCGTGCATCGGGATTAGCTTTAACTGCATAATGCGGGTGAACTCGCGGCATTGCAGCTTTAAAACGGCGCATTTTATTTCGGATGATATTGCTATCAACCAGCAAAAAAGGTCGTCGATAACCTTCTTTCAAGGCATTTTTGACGTGTTCAAAATTCAGACTTATTTCAGGATGGGTATCAAACAGAACTTCAGATTGATCATGTTTCTGAAGAGTGGATGAGAGTTTTGACATGTGTTTGCTCCTTTAAGAACCGCTACGTTTCAGGAATATGGATATTGACTAAATCGGCTGGAGCAAAAAAGTTCTTGGTGCTTCTCATGATGACCTCCTTATTGGCAAGTTTGCTGGTTTAAAATTTGCACGCATTATAGTCCGCATTCCGGGTAAATCAAGCATTTTTTCTTGTTGAATATTTGCATTAATAAACAATAATTTGTATATGCATAATTCTTGTTGCATTTGACGGGTATTTCTTTAAAAAGTTTAGGGAATTTTCGCGATTTGTTGCATAGTTGCTGAGCAACTTCAGTGTATGAAAATACTGTGCGCGCGCAAATATCCGGTGATGAGTTAAGATTTATTAGCTAATTCCATTGTAATTTTAAATAACCATCTGTTTTTTCGTTAAAACGGAAATGAAATCGATTAACTCCACGGCGAATGGCTTGCGGTTGTGAAGCCAATTTGAACGGTCCGGCAGCTGAAACCGATTTTTCTATACGCAATCTCCCAGTACGAGGTGAGAAAATCTTTAGTTCAAACTGTCCTGGGCTCATTTCACGTAATAATGGCGCAAATGGCTTAGCTAATGGTTCACCGATGAAAATTCCTTGTCCCGGCCAGGCGACACTTTTCCAGTAGGCCTCAAGCGCACTGGTTCCTACTGCGTAGTGAAACATGGCGACCGCAGGAGCGGGAAATTTTTGCGGAAAACTGCAAGGTTCGACCACAGTGCCGTAGCTCGCGGTTGCACCTGCCTCCAGCCAACGTAAGCTGCTCATTTGTGGAGAGTCGGTGAGCATGCCGCCTGCGGATGTCAGATGATCGGCCAGCGCACCGGGAATGAATTCGAGCGTGTCCAGCATGGCGACTTCGGTCAATCCGGTAAAATAAAACAGCACATCCCGGCGCTGCGAGATGAAATTAGCTTCCAGCACCTGTACAGGAAAAACACCGATAAATTCTTTCGCGGTTTTTGCAAAAGTGGTTGCACGCGTATTACGGGCTTTGTCCGAGGTACTCAAGAGGTAAGCTTGACCTTTTGGAAAAGTATGATCCGATGCAATACCTCGGTCGATCAAATCCTTGACTTGGGTGAAAGTTGTACCGGCCAGCATCATCGCGGGGCGTATCTTGTAGTCATCAAAAGGATGAAGGCGGGATGCATTGAAATAAGGGCTGGGTGCCGTCGGCTCGCATTTATCGGAGCAGTATTTTTTGTCAAAACCGAATGCCAACGCGGAAGTCAGCGACATGCAGTCCACTCTGTACGGTGCCGTCCAGGCCACAGCGAAAGCTTGCACATGCTGGGGTGTAAGCCGGTCAATTTTAGCTTTTAGTTTTATAAACTCAGTTGAAGTCAAAGTGCTACGTTCGGGCGGAAAGCGCAGATGGATTACATTGGCTTTCGGTATTTGCCGCGCACGCTGGTAATAATCTCCTATTTGCCGGGATAAAGGATCATCGTCATTGACGATGACGGCGATATCCTCGGGCAGTAAGCCGGTTCGCGGCAGAGAAATGTGCGGATGAGCTTCTGCGGAAAATGCTACGGAGAACATAATCAACGCAAGAAAAACAGGAAACCATTTCTCTGGCTTTAAGCATATTGGAATCGGCATCAACAAGCCTCTACATCATTGTTTGTCTTTCGACTTCAAATTTTCGGTAATGTTACGCCATGTTGCCCCTGATATTTCCCGCCACGGTCTTTGTACGAGGTTTCACAAACTTCGTCCGATTCAAAGAAAATGACTTGCGCCACACCTTCATTCGCATAGATTTTGGCGGGCAGGGGGGTTGTGTTGGAAAATTCCAAAGTGACAAAACCTTCCCATTCCGGTTCAAACGGTGTGACATTGACGATAATGCCGCAGCGCGCGTAGGTTGATTTTCCCAAGCAAATCGTCAGCACATTGCGCGGAATGCGGAAATATTCCACCGTGCGTGCCAGTGCGAACGAGTTGGGCGGGATGATGCAGATATCGCTTTTAACGTCGATGAACGAATTGGAGTCGAAATTTTTCGGATCGACGATGGTGGAATTG
>JAFEEI010000113.1 GCA_018241205.1 Pseudomonadota bacterium | reverse complement strand
TCAATTAATCAGCGTTTCCTTCAGCTGACAAAGAAATTGCGCATCATACCCATGTCTTCATGCTCCAGATTGTGGCAGTGATAGAGGAATAATCCCGTGTGGTCCTTGAATGGTTTAATAATTTCGACTTCTTCTCCCGGCATCACCAGCACGGTATCCTTCCAGCCGCTATTGATGAATCCGTCTTTCACCGTATCGTAAGCGCTATCGAGGTTATTTTGCTTGCGCGACAGGACCTGGAATTGCTGGCCGTGGATATGGATCGGGTGCGGCAACGCCATCATCATACTCATCCCGCCGCCCCGGCCGCCGCGCATTCCGCCACCCATGCCCCGGTTATCATGAGATATCCGGATTCTTTGCACGGTATTGACCGGTATCTTTTCCCGTTCCATATGATTTTGCATTTCGAAGGTTCTGCCATTGAGATTGAATGCCATATGGCGCATGCCGATGGTGATCGGTACCACAATATTGGGATCGGAAGCATCCCTGGCTGTCAGGCGGTTTATGGGAATCAGCGTGTCCGGCAGTTTGGGCGAATCGCCGACTTGTTCGGCGATGGTGAATCGGACGATGGTATCTTTCTCGCTCTGGCTTGCTGTGCCATCCATCATGCCCATTCCGCCACGGCCGCCGCGCATGCCGCGCCCCATGCCGCCGCCCATATGCGCCGCCGATCCTTGGTACGGCAAACTTTGCAGTGTCAACTCCGAGCCGGGTTTGCGGCCGCTGAAATCGGCCCACAGTTCCACTCGTTCCGCCGGACCGAGCATGACGTAGGGCAGGGTTTCGGGCTTTTCCAGTAATGCGCCATCGGTGCCGATAGCAGTGACCGGCGTGCCATCGCTCCAGCCCAACTTGTAGATTCTGGAATTTGAACCATTCAAGATGCGCAGGCGGTATGCGCGTGTTTTTACGGGAATAACACTATCACTTTGACCATTCACCAGGATAGTATCGCCCAGGAAGCCGCGCATGCGTTGATGCATATTCAGCAGGTAGCGCAGTTGATTGCCATGTGTAAAGCTGCGATCCTGGATAACGAGCGGGATATCGAATTCACCGCCCGGTAAGCCCAGCTTACGCTCGGCTTCGTCGGTAATGGTAATAAGTCCCGCTAGACCTTGGTATACCTGCGTAGCGGTCAATTCATGCGTATGCGAATGGTACCAGTTGGTGCCGGCGGGGTTTTTTACCTCGAATTCATAGACGTATTGCTCACCCTGATGGATTGCGTACATCGGATGTCCGTCCATCATTTGCGGTACATGCATGCCATGCCAGTGTGTAACGCATGGTTCCGGCAATTGGTTATAAAAGAATATCCGTACCTTTTGGCCTTGTTCGAAATTGAGGATCGGCCCTAAATAACCGGGCAGTTCTTTAAGTGCATTGTGCGGTCCTTTCAACAGTTTTCCGCTGTATTTAAAAACATGCGTATGAGCACCCGGTAGAATCGGAACATCCGCGCTTTGCGCCGTCAATGCGATTTCGACATCGGCATTGAATGCGCTATTGGGTGTTTTGTTGATGGTGCGGTTTTCTGCGAATGCGAACCCGGGCATGGCGGCTGACAGTGTTCCGAACGCGGCGTATTGCAGGAACTGGCGCCGTTTATAATCGATATTTGTCATGATTAACCTGTCGTGTGATTAACGATGAATTTCGAGCGGTTCGCATCAAATTGCGGATGATTCCGCTGCAACTATTTCCTGGAATTCAGTGTATCAGTTCAGAAGCAATAAGCAACCGGATTCCGGCCGAATGAAAGGATTGTTATGCCGGAACAGACGGATAAAAGCAGAACGGGAAAATTAGAATGCGGCTGGCTTACTTAAGCAGCGCCAGCAATAGTTGCGGCGATGTATTGGCTTGCGCTAATACCGCAGTAGCGGATTGCTGCAGAATCTGTGTTTTGGTCAGAATAGTTGTTTCCTGAGCATAGTCGGCGTCCTGGATACGCGAACGGCTGGCTACGGCAGACTCGGCACTGATATTGTTGTTGTTGACAACCGATTCCAGGCGATTGAGCTGTGCACCGATCTTCGATCTTTCCTCGTTGATGTGATTCAAAGCGAGATCCATCATGTAAGTGGCATATCCTGCGTTATTGATCAGATCCAGATTTTGTATGCCCATGGCGGCTGTATTCACTGCGCCGAAAGCGACATCCAGGGTGTCTCCTTTGTTTGCACCGACTTGCAGTTGTTTGTTGTTACCGGCTGTGGCGGCATTGATATTTTCCCAGATTTCGTTAAACCCGCTGAGTGGATTGGTGTCGCTGCGTGAACCGCTGTCGGAGATAACGCTTGTCGCGGTTTGGATCGGCCCGCCATCGGCATCTGCACCACCAATCGCACCGGTATCAGTATCGGTGAGATTCATACCGGCTATGAATGCTGCGCCATGTGCGACAAAATCCGCATTAAAGGCATCGGCGTTTGCATACAATCCGCCTGTCGCGGCATTGATGGCATCACTGAGGGTGGCGTTTTGATGCTGGTTCAAGTAGACCATGACATCCTTGATGCCCGAGCCGCCGTTATCCTTGATGACTTGATGCAGGTAACGCACAGCGGCGTAAGCTGCGGAGTAATCATCCGACGTGCCGCCCCAGGCTGCGCCTGCCGAGCCGAAAGTGGCTGCCCTGGCCATGACGCCGCCGACGCCGACGCTGCTGATCGACGATTGCAAACGTTCGTCGGCGCCATGAATGAATTCCGCAGCGCCTTCCATGAACCATTTCTGATCTACTGCGGGATCAAACATCGAGCCGATATTCATGCTGCGGTACATCACAGCGTGCACCATTTCATGCGCAATGATCCGGTCGTTATAAAACGGCGCATTACCGCCATCGGGCAGATTGGGGGGCGTGAAGTCGCTCATGTCGATCTGCAATTTGACATTGGTTGCTTTCCCGCTGTAGCTGCCGGGCACCGATCCCACAACCCTGGCTGCGGTACCACCGGCGCCATCAGTGAAAGTAGTCAGTTCGATACTCATATCGGCACCGTCGGCAGAAATACCGAAATACTGCTGGATCTTGTTTTCCGCATTTTCCAGCCAACCGTGTTGCAATCCGTACATGACAGCCAATTGATCGGAGTTGCCAAGGACACTGCTGCCGGAAATGTCGAATATTTTGTCACCGTTAAATGTCGCCGAAGTGGAAACTTTCTCGATTTCCTGAGTCAGTTGATTGGCTTCTTCTTGTAGCGCCTTCTTATCGCTCAGGCTATTGGTTGAATTTGCCGCCTGTATGGAAAGTTCGCGGATGCGCTGTATTGCGGAAGTTATTGAGTTTAATGCACCATCGGCAGTCTGAAGCATGGAAATGCCATCGCTGGCATTCCGGGTGGCTTGATTCAGGCCGCGAATTTGCGATGTCATCCGTTCGGAGATGGCAAGGCCCGCGGCATCATCTTTGGCGCTATTAATTCGCATTCCCGATGACAACCGTTCTAGTGAACGGCTCAGATCGTTTGCAGTGGCGGATAAATACCGTGAACTATTCAGCGCTCCCAGGTTGGTATTAATGGATAAACTCATTTTTTATCAGCGTGAGGTTATAAGTATGCTTTTTTAACGAGAGCTGGTTAAATTTCTTTAGATGCTTAGGTAAATTTTCTGACTTGATTGTCCCGTGGGTGTATGAAAAGTTTTAAGCTACTGTGTAACAAAGGGTATGGGAGATGTAATGAACATGCATCGGCTGGCTACGGTTCATTTCCGGAATCTTGCAGATCGATCAGCGGCAATTCCAATCCCTCAATGGCCGGTAAAGCACGACCGGCGATCCCTTGCAAATCGCCGTACATACCGACCGTGGATTCGATCACACCTTGAATTTGCATTTCCCGCTTGGCCCAGAGACGGGTCATGGTCTTACGCTCTTTGTCCAGGTCCGCTTGCATGTCGGCAAATTTTTCCACGATCGCTTCGATGCGATGCTTGAATTTCGGTCCGGTTAGATAGCGATAGACCAACTCCATTTTGGTTTCCTGGCCTTCCTGGAATTGCCGTGTGTTGGCGATTTCTATCAGGGATTGGCGCAACGCCATGACGAGCGGCAGCGCCAGACGCGGTTCGGTGATCCAGATGCCCTCGATTTGTCCAAACGTTTCGATTTCCTTCGGTAACGTGCTGGATACCAGCACTGCGATTTCCGCTTTGGCGGTGCGTTGATCGTTGCGCAGTTTTGCTAGCCAAGCATCGCTCCAGTTCTTGGTTCTTTTGGATTCCCACAAAATTGCGCCACACCACTGTCCTAACGGTCCCATCACGCGTTGCAGCACATCGCCACCGAATTCGCCTTTGGCAACGGGCTCAATACTGTCCAGCGGGAATTTCAGCCGCAGCGCGGTTTCCAATTCAAGCTCCAAAACTTCGCCCTGGAGTTGCTGTGAGCCCTGATCGGCTTTGCGTTTCAATTCGTCAATCTGGCGCTGCATCGAAGCAATCTGCTCCTCTTTTTCACTGACTTTGAGTTTGAGGCTGTCCTCGGCTTCTTGTTTGGCTTTTTGCCGCACTTGAGCGATCGATTCCTGTACCCGTTTTTCGATGGTCAAATCCAGTTCGCGTTTGGCATCATCCAATTCGCGCTGCTTGCGCAGCAAGTCAGCTTGGGTTTTTTGTGCTTCTTCCAGTTTGCTATTGCGTTGCCGGAGAATTTCCTGCAATTCCAGCAATTCCTTGGATTTCGCTTCCAGGTCGGATGCCAATGCGAATCTGGCTTTTTTGGCTTCTTCGGCGGCGATCAGTGCGCGTTCCGTTTTGAGTTTGCTGGCGACTTGTTCATCGAGCGTTTTTTGCGCTTCTTCGAGGGATTTTTGCTGTGCCTTCAATGCGGTTTCACGCTTGGAGACATTCGTCTCTTTTTGCGCCAGCTTTGCTTCGTATTCCTGCCGTGTGGCCTGAATCAGCGGCGCGGCGAGCGATTCGGTCAATTTGATTTCGGAGGTGCACTGTGGGCAGCGGATGGTCGGTTCGGTCATGTTGAAACCTGTGGAAAGAATGTTTGATCGGAGTGGCGATAAAACCGCTGCAATACGCGGGCGGTATCAAAGTTTAATTTGGCAGCAACGAATAACTTAATCCCACAACAGCGCAGGCTGCGATGACCGTGACAATTCCGGCTTTATACCGGAATAACGCGATAAATGCCGCAACGCCGATCAGCGCGGAGAACCATTCGAATACCGCATCAAATCCGTTCGGCCACAACACATGGTAAGCGAAGAATACTGCCAGGTTGACGATAACGCCGACCACTGCGGCCGTGATGCCGGTCAGCGGCGCGGTAAATTTGAGATCGTGGCGGGTTGCTTCCACTGCGGGGCCGCCGAGCAGAATAAATACAAACGAAGGCAAAAATGTAAACAGCGTCGCAACGGATGCACCGCAAATACCTGCCAGAACCAGCAGATCGGATCCGAAAAGCGCCTTGGTCCAGCCGCCGACAAAACCGACAAACGCGACGATCATGATCAGCGGACCCGGTGTCGTCTCGCCCAGTGCCAATCCGTCGATCATTTGCGTTGGATTCAGCCACGCGTAATGTTCGACGCCACCCTGATAAACATACGGTAATACCGCATAAGCGCCGCCGAACGTCATCAGCGCGGCTTTGGTGAAGAACCAGCCCATTTGTGTCAATGTGCCTTCCCAGCCGTATTGCATGGCCAATAGCGACATGGCGCCGCCCCAGATCAGCAGTCCGGTCAGCAGCAATAGCAGGAACCGGTTCCACTGGAAGCGGGCGTGTTCGGGAATAGGGGTATGATCGTCGATCAAGGCGGGGCCATAAGTATTTTTCGATTCTGCGTGGTGCCCGCCTGCTCTGAATTTGTCCGGCATATAGTGCGATCCGATGTATCCGATCAAGCCTGCGATCAGCACGATGTAGGGAAAGGGAATGTTAAATGCGAAGATCGCAATGAACGCGGCGAACGAAATGGCGCGCAGCAGATTGTTTTTCAATGCTCGCGAACCGATGCGGTAAGCCGCGAAAAGCACAATCGCCGTGACTGCGGGCTTTATTCCGTACAAAATGCCCGCGACGGCGGGAATTTCGCTATAAACCAGGTAGATCCATGTCAGAACCATCAGGATAATGAGCGACGGCAACACGAATAGTATGCCAGCTACAATACCGCCCCAGGTGCCATGCATCAACCAGCCGATATAGGTTGCCAGTTGCTGGGCTTCCGGGCCGGGCAGCACCATGGTGTAATTCAAGGCGTGCAAAAATCGCTGCTCAGAGATCCAGCGCCGCCTTTCGACCAATTCCTGGTGCATCATGCTGATTTGCCCCGCCGGACCGCCGAAACTGATAAAACCGAGTTTCAGCCAATAGAGAAATGCTTCCATGAACGATACCGGTTCGGGCCGGTTTATTATGGCTTGCTGCTCGGCGGAGGACATAGTGCTTATGTGATGGACGCGTTAACGAATGCAGATTATTGTCCGGCGATTTTTCCGGGCAGATTGCTTTCAGCAGCCTGTTGCAGGATTAAATTCCGTTCATGCTTCGGTAATTTGCCGAGTTTTGTAACGGTATCGAAAAATCGTTCCATATCTTGATCTTGCTGCTGCAGAATGCCTTGGAATGCCGGTAATAACTGAGTATAAATCGAAACCGTCGCCAGCAAGGCATTATTTATGGGTTGAGAGAACCACCGGTCGTAGCTGCCGAGTTCGTTGTTTTCGGCTTTCAGCAGCGAGAATTCTGTGCGCAACTGATCAAAAATGCGTGCTTTCCTGGTGCGTTTCTCGTTGCCGCTGAGATCCGATTCGAAGAGTTCTTGCAGTTGTTTGCGATGTTTCAATATCAGGCCAGTGAAAAGCGTTTCTCTTTTCTGCCTTGCGGTCAATGCCATTTGTGCCGAAGCGGTGCCCGCCCTGTTAAACCAGCGTTTAATTCCCTCATGCTCGACGGCGGTGGCAAAGGATTCATTGAAAACCGTGTCATCGGAGACATACATAACCTGATGCGCCAATTCGTGAAAGATCAGACGTGCCAGATCCATTTCCGAATAGCCGATAAACGTATTCAATACCGGATCGCTGAACCAGCCTAATGTGGAATAGGCGCGGATTCCGCCGACATGCACATCGTAACCTTCATCCCTCAGTTCCGCCGCGTAACGTTCGGCACTCTCTTGTGAAAAGAAGCCGCGGTAATTGACACAACCGACTTGCACAAAACACCATTCTTTCAATTGAACGGACAATTCTGGTGCCGCAAAAACGTTCCATACCACAAAAGGGCGTTCCAGATCGGCATAACTGGTATAGCTTAGATTGTCCGGCAGCTTCAATTCGCGGCTGGCAAACTCTCGCAGTTGAATCACCTTGGTGAGCGAGTGTTTCAGTTTCGGATCGGTATCCGGATTCGCGATCACTTTGCTGATCGGTTGGGCGCGATGGATGACCTGAAAATGCCCATCGACGGCTTGCGCGTAATAAGAAAGATTGGCGCAAGCGCTGAGCCAAACTATCTGACTCATGGCAATGGCAAGTTTTATCGGGTATGGGATTGGCGTAGTCATTTGAGCTGTGAATGTGAATCTTGTCGTATCGTGCTGCCACTCATTTTGCTCGACAAAGATCGGCCGTCACGAACTTCATCAAAACGATGGATTACTTTGATTATCCACTTTTCTGACTTAATTTTTTCCACTTAATTCCCTGCGTATTTTATACAAATGTCATAAGAATTCTCTATTTTTACTCATTGGAGCCGATATAAAGATGCTGATTCAAAAGGAAAGATACTTTTTATGGCAAATTCTAGCGGCGGTTCCAGGAAAATTTACCTCGACATGAGGTTTTCTCAGTCCATTCCACAATTGTGGCGAAAGCTGGCGCGGTTCTCGGGTTTGGTTTTTTCTTTGCCTCTATACACATTATGAAAACCGCAACGGAAGTTTATTTGATTTTGGGCATCACCACTACAGGGCGGCCGTTCCGCCCCAGCGATTGGGCGGAACGTTTATGCGGGGTGCTGGCCGGTTACGACAATACTGGACGCTGGGTCTATTCGGAGTATGCGCAACCCGTTATACATCAAGGACAAATCGGTGTTCGAGTGGAAAAAGTGTTACTTAAAATCAATCCGGCTGCTTACCAATTCATGATGCAGTTCGCCTCCAACTATCAGCTAAAAATCCTGCCGGAAGAGGAAGCGGTTCGCCTGGAAGAAGCGATTGAAGCAAACAGAATAGCGCTACCTGAACGGAAACTGACGTTTGCTGTTTGATGGGATCCGTCAAAAAAACAGTTATGTTTTGATCCACTCAAGATTATTCTCGCACTTCGTTTAGAGAGATTTAAGGTATTCAAGTAAATCCAAGCGTTCTTCCTTCGTCAGCGCCGGTAATAGTGTGCCATCGGGTAGCGGTGTGCGGGCGGAAGCATACTCGTGACCGCCGTTATGATTACCCCAAATGCTGGTGCGGAACAGAAAGCCGTCGTAGCCCGCCGATTTGAATCCCACTTTGTCCGCATCGAATTCGCGCGATCCAACCATAAACTCATCCGGACGGTATTCGTCTTCCGCCGGATCGTCCGGTTTTCTCTTCGGCAGGAGCAAATCATACAGTGAAGGTACCGAACCATTGTGCAGATACGGCGCCGTGGCCCAGATACCGTTCAGCGGACGGGCTTTGTAGGCCATCGCAGAGGCAAAAGGCTGCACTGTCGTGTCTGGTGTGTAGTTGCCGTATTTCAAGGAAGATTGCACTTCGTTATCGAAGAAAGTATAGGCAAAGTCGAATGATCGCTCAATCCAGCGCCGCACAAGCCATTTATCATGATCCGGAGTCGTCACCACATTGCGGGTCGCGGCCGTAAGTAACGCCACCGCAGGAGCTTGTTGCTGCAGCAAGATATTACCCGTGCTAACAGCAACATACTGATTACGCAGAATGCCGCTATAGCCGGTAAATTCAACGGCGTTTTGGGCCATTTTGGAATCCGTGCCTACCGATGATACGGCAATCATTTTGGCAACGACACGGCGATCGGGGCCGCTTCGGTCAATTGAATCGTGGCACATTGAGCAATAGCGGGAAAATAATTCTTCCCCTCGCGCTTTACGCGTTTTATCGATTTCCGGCAGGATGTGCTCCGGCCACTGCGGCGACTGTAATTTGCGCAAATGATTTTCCACCCGGCGCAGATTGCGGATATCGATTGACGATTGAAAATCGATATGTTTGGAACCGAATCCCTGGCCGCCTAGTACCGAGGCCAACGTAAAGCCATCTTTTTCCTGCCAGTCGAGTGTGCCGAAAACGCCGATCAATTGACCGGCGTTGCGCGCCATCGGCCCCAATCCGCTGTTGTCGACCCGGCCGTTCCATTGAATGTAATCATGTTGCGGCACATCCCAGAGAAACGGATAACTGACCGGTGCATCGGCCGGATTATAGATTTTATTGCGCAATTGAAGGCTTTGTTTGCGGGTCAGATAACGCTGGGTTCGCTCGATAAGATGGTCGCGGTCACGGCTGCTGAGAACAGGTTCCACGTCTTTCATGACTTGCTCCAATTCGTCCGGAGAAAGTAGCTCGGCAAGCAGCTCGCGCATTTGTTGCGCGCTCATGATGTGTTCCAGCACACGATTGTAAATACGTCCGAATGCATCCAGCCGTGCGTAACCGTAACGTGTCAGCGGACGCTGGGTGTCCCGGGGGGTGTTGATGATGGTGTAAGTTTTAATGCGCTGCGCATATTTCTCGAGATCGGCCAGAATATCATCCGCATTATGGTAATGGCCGTGCTGCAATACATTGATTACGAAGCGCTGCCGTTTTTCCGGATCCTCTCGCGTGGTATACAAAGCTTCGGCCAGATCGATCATGAACGTTTCCATATCGGAATGCGCCGGACCGCCATCGATGCGGATTCCGCTGCCTTGATAGTTGATCTGGGTGGTGTGGCAGGCGGCACAGGTGAATCCCATGAATGCTTTACCTTGATATTCATCCCGTACCATCCCGGCAGGCAATCCATCGGGATTGCTGATGGTTTGCCGTTGCGGCAGATAACCGTAGCGATCGATGTTCTCATCCGTGCGGAACAAAGTGGGCGAACCGGGTTGCTCCAGTACCAGGAAAAAATCGTACGGTAACAAATTGGAGCCTTGCGTTGCAGTATAGAACCACAGACTATCCGCCGCAGACCAGCCTTGGTCGAGATAAACCACCCGGGAAAATTGTTCGCCAAATTTACCGGTGCCCTTCATGCTGGCGCCACGATCGGGATCGTTGTCACGGAGCTCGTAAAACCGCCAAGATAGGCCGGTAATAAGCCATGCTATGACCAATAAGGTGGAAAGCAGCAAAAAAAGCTTTATTTGAGACGGATAGCGATTAAATGGTCTGGAAATCATCGGAATCAATCCCTTCGTTCAGCAATTATTCAGGATTATTTTGATTAAATTCTAAGCCGCTGTTAAGAAGTTGTCTTTAATTAATTGATATTTTTTATAAATAAATATAATAACTCGATTTTCGCTCATTAATTGATGGTATAGAATCCAAAATTTCGGCTATGATTGATAATCAATTTTGTGTGAAAAAGTTGTGAAGAATATGTGAAAGTAGCTGTCTCACAGTAACAATAGAAAGGATGTTATGCAGATTTCTCCGTTTTGGTATTCATTGCTCGGCATAAGCTTCATATTCACATCTCTATCCGTTTCTGCTCAACCAACGTCCAGATTTACCATCGAAGAATTGCAACGCCTGGGTTTGCAGGCAAATGGGCTTGTTCAGGCTGCCCGGTCGCAAATAGAGATGGCCAAGGCAGGGGTCGTGGCGGCATCGGCATTTCTCAATCCGGAAGTAACTGTGATGGCGGGACCGGACACCCGGCGATTACCGTTTGATCTTACCGGACCGGCTTCCATGCAGCGCTCCGTAACGGTTAGTCAGCCTATCGAAAATCCTTTCATGCGCAGCGCGCGTATCAACGCTTCGGAAGCCGGGGTGGATGCTAGCCGTGCCAGTTATGATCAGGTGCGCGCCGATTTGGCGGCGCAACTGCGCATCCGCGCTTTTGAATTGCTGCTGCGTCAAGAGCAGGCGGCCATGGAGCAAGGAATATACGAGCTTGTGGAAGATGTCCGCCGCCGTATTGCAATTAATGTCGAACGGGGCGAGGTAGCGCGTTTTGAGTTGATCAGAGCGGAAACTGAGGTGCAAAGCGCGCTGAATCGCGCGCAGGCAGCGCAATTGACTGTTCAGCGCGCCCGGCTGGCATTGATGCAATTGACGGCCGGTGCAATGCCTGCGGATTTTACGATCAGTGCTTCATTGAAAGACCCCGTTCAATTGCCCCCGCTGGAAACATTGCGCCAGGAAGTGCCCGCGGTAAATCCCGATGTGGCGCGTTTGCAAGCTGAGCAGGAGCGCGCCAATGAACGGATTAAGCAGGAGAAGGCATCCGTGTTGCCGCAGGTCAATGTACTGTACACCAACTATCAAGATGCGCAATTTACTTCCAATATTGCCGGGGCGAGCGTCCGGATTCCTATTTTTTACCGCCGCCGGGGTGAAATCGATACTGCTATTTATGATTCCGCGCGCATAAGAGAAACACTCGAGTTCCGCCGCTACGAGATCAGTCAATTGTTTGAATCTGCTTGGCAGGCTTTGCAGATTGCCCAGCGCCGGGTCGATATGTTCGAAGGCGGCCTGATTAAGGAAGCGGAAAATGCCGTGCAGATTGCTCAAGCGGCCTACCGTTTCGGTGAGCGCGGCTTGATCGAGTTTCTGGATACGCAGCGCATACTCCGGGGAATTTTGGGTGATTCCCTGCAGGCGCGTTTTGATCTGCAATCGGCTGCCGCTGAAATAGACCGCTTGCGCGCCCATTATCCCAAGGAGTTAGTTGCCGAATGAAAATCAGATTATTGACGATCAGCGGTGTCGTTATTACTGCATTATTGCTGGATGGCTGTTACAAGCATCCGCCAGCGAGTGTTTCCAAGGAAGTATCCGCTAATTACATCACGGAAGAGCGCGATATTAACAGCATCACTGTTCGCCGCGAGCTGGTTGATCGATTGAAGGTCGGAACGCCATTGTTCGTTGATCTGGCGGACAAAATATTAGTGCCTAGCCGTGTCCAAGTAGATGAAGAGCGGACTGCGCAAATCGGATCGTATGTTACCGGCCGTATCGTTGACATGTTTGTGAAATTAGGCGACTACGTTAAACCGGGTACTCGCCTGGCGCGCATTACCAGTCCGGAATTGACGCAATCGCAACTCGCCTTTTTACGTGCTTCGTCAAGAGTCGTGGTTACGCAGAAGTCGTATGATCGCGCCAAGTATTTATTAGCTGCTGACGTAATTGCGCTGGCTGAAGTGGAACGCCGGCAATCCGAGCTGGAGATTGCCCAGGCCGAAATGAGTGCGGCAACCGATCAATTAAGATTGTATGGCATGGATGATGCGGAAATCAAAGAACTCGCCAGAAAAGGAAAAATTTTGCCTTGGCTGGATGTCAAGGCGACTCGTGAAGGCTTTGTCATTTCGCGCAATGTGATCGTGGGGCAAGTCGTCCAGCCTTCCGATCCATTGTTTCAGGTCACCGATCTGTCTTCCGTCTGGGTTACCGGGGATGTGCCGGAACAGATTGTGCGCGACGTCAAGCTTAATCAGCAAGTAGAAATCAATGTGCCGGCGATAGGTGAAGCGCATTTGCGGGGCCGCATCATCTTTGTTTCCGATACGGTTAACCGTTTAACGCGCACCGTCATGACCCGGGTGTTGGTGGATAATCAGGATCGCAAATTGAAGCCGGACATGCTGGCCAACATGCATATCACCGATCCGCAACATAAATCGCTGGTTGTTCCCGAGGCCGCCGTAGTGCGGGAATTGAATCAGGATTATGTTTTTACCGTCACGGGAGAGCGGCGTTTTCAGCGTATACCCGTTGAATTGGGTCCCGAAGTTGCTAATTTCCGTCCGGTGTTGAGCGGTCTTGCCATTGACCAGCATATCGTCATGGAAGGCGCATTTCATTTAGATAGCGAGCGCAAGCTTGCTGAGCTGGAATAATCATGATGGCTGCAATCGTACGTGTAATGTTGAAGCAGCGGTTGCTGGTGTTGATCATCAGTTTGATGTTGTGCGTTGCCGGCGGATTTGCGGTAAAAGAACTGTCGGTGGATGCTTTTCCCGATGTCACCAATATTCAAGTGCAAGTGGCCACGGTTGCCATAGGCCGCAGCCCGGAGGAAATGGAACGGCTGGTGACGGTGCCGGTTGAAATTGCCATGACCGGCTTGCCGGGATTGGTGGAAATGCGCTCGATGAATAAAAGCGGGTTGTCGCTGATCACGCTGGTTTTTACCGATAAAACCGATGTGTATTTTGCGCGCCAGTTAGTAATGGAGCGCATCATCGATGTTTCTCCCCGGCTGATCCCTGGTATCACGCCAGTGCTTGGGCCGGTTTCCACGGGTTTGGGTGAAGTTTATCAATACACGATTGAGCATCCGGATGACGGTAAGCGTGCCTTAACCAAAGAAGAATTGATCGAACGGCGGACGATCCAGGATTGGATGGTGCGTCCCATGTTGCGTTCCATCCGTGGTGTGGCGGAAATCAATTCCATCGGCGGGCACGTCAAGGAATATCAAGTGTATGCCGACCCCAACAAATTGCGGCATTACGATTTGACTTTGACCGAGGTGGATCGGGCACTGGCCAGTAACAACGCCAATGCCAGCGGAAATATCCTGGCGATGCACTACGAGCAATACCTGATTCGCGGTGTCGGTTTGATAGCCACGCTGGACGATATCCGCAATATCGTATTGCGGGAGATGGATGGCGTGCCCGTCTATGTGCGCGATGTGGCCGAAGTGACGCTGGGCGGTGAAGTCCGGCAGGGCGCTAGTATCAAGAACGGTTACACGGAATCGGTTACCGGTATCGTGATGATGCTGCGCGGTGGAAATGCCAAGGAAATCGCCGGCCGGGTGAAGGAAAAAGTGGCTGAGATCAATGAACGCGGCATGCTGCCGGATGGTTTGCAGATTGTCCCGTTTTATGACCGGACGAATTTGGTCGATAGCGCTTTATCCACTGTGCAAAGCACACTAGTGGAGTCTTTGATTCTTGTTATTGCTGTGTTGTCGATTTTTCTGGGCACCGTGCGCACCAGTATCGTCGTGTGTTTTACCTTGATCATTACGCCGCTTGTCACCTTCATGGTGATGAATTATTACGGTATGCCCGCCAATTTGATGTCGCTGGGCGGGTTGACGATCGCATTGGGAATGATGGTTGATCCGACGGTGGTGGTGGTTGAAAATATTTATCAACGCCTTGGGCAGGCGCAAGGCACCAACCAATCCAAATTCAATATCATCGTCAACGCTGTGGCCGAAGTCGGAACGCCGGTGATTTTTGGCGTCTTTGTCACGATATTGGTTTTTCTGCCGCTGATGACGCTTGAAGGGATGGAAGGTAAAACTTTCAGTCCGCTGGCTGTCACCATTGCCATCTCGCTATTGATCGCGCTCATTGTGTCGGTGCTGCTATCACCGGTGCTAAGCGACTATTTATTAACCGGCGGCAGCGAACAAGATACGCGCATCGTAGCCGCGCTTAAAGGCGCCTATCTGCGGCTATTCGATTTGGCAATGCGCAATCAGAAAAAGACCTTGGTCGTGGCTATCGGCTCGTTAATGGTTGCATTTGCATTGTTTCCGCTGCTTGGAAAATCCTTTATTCCGATTATGAGGGAGGGGGCGGTGACCCCGGTGATCATTCGCGCGCCCTCCATTTCACTGGAAGAAGCGATTCAGCTGGAAGCCGAAGCCATGCGCATGATTGCTGAGATTCCCGGTGTTAAAGCCGTAGTATCCAAGATCGGAAGAGGAGAGTCTCCAGCCGATCCGGCATCGCAAAATGAGTCGGATCCGATTGCCGATCTGGATTTGGCGGGATCGGGGCGGACGCAGCAGGAAATCGAAGAGGATATCCGTCAAGCGCTGACAACGTTGCCCGGCGTCAATATCGTCATTTCGCAACCGATTGCGCAACGGGTGGATGAAATGGTGACTGGCGTTCGGTCGCAAGTGGCGATTAAAATTTTTGGCGATAACCTGGAGGAGTTGCGCAAACTGTCTGAACAGATGGCGCGCATTGTCAAATCGACGCGCGGTGCCAGGGATATCCGTATTGAGCGTTTATCCGGTCAACATGAATTGACTATTCATATCGACCGGCATGCGATTGCCCGCCATGGCCTTAACGTTTCCGATGTGAATGAACTGATAGCAACTGCAATTGGCGGAAAAGCCGTCACGCAGGTATTCGAAGGTGAACGGCGCTTTACTTTGTTGCTGAGATTTCCGGAAAAATACCGCCATGATGTTGAGTCGATCAAGGAGCTTTTGTTAAGACCGGCCGGTGGTACACCGGGCGGTATGGGGTCCGGTGGCCGGTTGATACCGCTGAGTGCGGTTGCGGACATTCAAGTGGTCGACGGGCCATCGGTAATTTCGCGTGAATTCGCCAAACGCCGTGTCGTCGTGGGTGCAAACGTGCATGAGCGCGACATGGGAGGGTTTGTGGAAGAGCTTCAGCGGCGGGTTGCGAAAGAAATTAAACTGCCGCCTGGATATTACGTTGCCTGGGGCGGGCAGTTTGAGAATATGGAGCGTGCGATGGCTACGCTCGCTGTGATTGTGCCTATTACACTGGCAGCTATTTTCTTCTTACTATTCATGCTGTTTAATTCGGTCAAAATGGCGGGACTTATTTATCTGGCATTGCCGTTTGCATCCGTGGGAGGAGTTGTCGGGCTTTTCATAACGGGTCAATACTTGTCCGTACCGGCGTCGGTAGGATTCATCGCCGTATGGGGCACCTCGATATTAAATGGTGTCGTGCTGATTTCCTTTGTGCGGGAATTGCGCAATCAGGGATTGAGCATAGAGGAATCTGTCAGAAAGGCTTGTGAGCAACGCTTCCGCCCGGTGATGATGACTGCGGCTACCACGGTTCTCGGGTTGGCTCCCTTCCTGGTGGCGACAGGTTTGGGCTCGGAAGTGCAAAAACCGCTGGCGATCGTGGTCATTTTTGGATTGACAACCGCCACCATGATGACGATGGTGGTGATGCCGATGCTCTATCGCTGGTTCGACGATACGCCTGACAAAACAGCGGCTAATGTAACTGAGCCGCTTCCCGTACCGGATATGACGCAAAATCCCGTCAAGAATGCTTGATCTTCACCGCGAAACAGTATTGGAACAAGAAATTTCCCATACTGCTTCGCAATAAAATCACAATCTGGTTCTAAGGAAACGCTGATTAATTGACTATACGAGTGAATCACTTCGTTGCGAGGTACTCGCTCCCTCGTCTATCTTGTTGATATGTCTCGGTTGCTGTGTTCCGTGCGCCTCGTGCTTCATCTCGTTCGCCGAATTAATCAGCGTTTCCCTAATTTCTTTTGTTACGGTAGGGACTGCTCAAACTCACCGCGGATCAACTATTTTCTGTATGCGAGAGCCGTTCATAGTATGCGGAAAGCAATGACAGTGACCAATGTTGGCGGTAATGCCGCGATGAGTAATCCCAATGGATGAATCGACTGTTCATCGAACTTGCTTTTCAGAATCGCAAAACCGGCTGGGTTCGGCGCATTGGCGATGACGGTCAGCCCGCCGCCGGTTACCGCGCCAGCCACTAAGGCGATTTTGAATTCCTCGCTCAATCCTTCGACCAGCGATCCCAAATAGGTCAGTGCGGCATTGTCGGTAATGGCCGTCAATGCGGTCGCGCCGAAGTATACCGCGGTATCGTCCATATCCATGAGTAGCGGCTGCAGCCACCACTGCTGCTGCCCGCCAAGCACGACCAATCCCGCCAGGAAGAATGCGACCAATAACGCTTCGCGCAGAATCAACGGGTTTTGGTATTGTTGATAAGCCGTAGTGAATCCCAGGAAGAAGAGAAAGATCCCCATAAACGCCACCGGATGATGCGCGAATAATACAACCAGTGTCAGAAATACCAAATGAATCAAAACAACCGGCAGCGGCGTTTTTGCTGCCGCGGTGTTTTCTTTTTGACCGACATGTCCCAATTCATGCCGGAATAACCAGGTTACGGCTAGCGCATTGACAGCAACGGCCAATGCGGCTTTCCAGCCGAAGGTCGCTATCATGAATGCGGTATCCCAATTCCATTTTCCGGCCACCATTAATACCGGCGGCGCGGCAAACGGCGTTAACGTGCCACCGATCGAGACATTGACAAACAAAACGCCGATCGTCGCATATTTCAGGCGAGTGGATATTTCCTTGCTAAATAAAGTGTCGCGCAGCATCAGTGCGGCGAGCGTCATGGCGGCGGGTTCGGTGATGAATGAACCGAGTAATGGAACCAAGGCCAATAATAAGAAGTACATTGCCATCCCGGTTTGAACAGGTAATACCACCGCAGTGCGTTGAACGGTTGCAGCGGCGAAATCCAGAATCGGGCGCGTGCCGGCGATCACCATGATGACAAACACAAACATCGGTTCGGTGAAATCGCGCGATTCGAGATAAGTGATCGCCTCCTGTTTACCGCTTGCAGCAAAAATAAACAGAATCAGAACCATTGCCCAGAAACCGAATACCACTTCCACTTCGCCCAATAAATGCCAAATACCAGCGTGGTGCGGCTGGTTGTGTGCCAGATGTTCAAAGAATTTGGTCGAGAAGGTGTGAATCACTGCCAGTGCGAATAACACAGCGGCGATCAGTTCTATGGATGTCGGATTAATCATGATGAATTATTGATAGTGGGTATGATGCGAAGATAACATTTTTTTATTACAGCATAGATAGCAACCTTTGCGCGGTAAAAATTCTAGGGAAGCGCTGAAAAACAACAGCGCTCGGCTATTCTGCGTTGAAATCAGGTTCAAAAATGAGAAATTTCTGCCCTTTTATAAAGATCTCAAAATGTGTCATTTCGTTTTTTTCCCTTGCTAACCGATTAAGCTGCCTCAGGTATAATGCCAGCATTATTCTTTTTATTTTTACAACAAAATCCACTTCATGACGAGAGAATCCCGTACCGCTTTATTGGAAAATTTATTTTCCCAACGCATCCTGATTCTGGATGGTGCGATGGGCACCATGATTCAGACTTTTAAACTCACCGAGGCGGATTTTCGCGGACAGCGTTTTGCGGACTTTGCGCATGACCTGAAGGGCAACAACGATCTGCTGACGCTGACGCAGCCGGACATCATCCGCTCGATTCACTCCGGTTATCTGGAAGCGGGCGCGGATATCATCGAGACCAACACGTTCAATTCCAATGCGGCTTCGATGGGCGATTACCACATGCAGGATCTGGTGTACGAGTTGAATGTTGCCGCCGCTAAACTGGCACGCGACGCGGCGCAAGAATATGAAGCCAAAACACCCAGCAAGCCGCGCTTCGTCGCCGGGGTGATCGGTCCGACGACCAAAACCGCGTCGATTTCGCCGGATGTCAACGATCCGGGTTTTCGCGGCATTACCTATGATCAATTGGTCGCCGATTACACCGAGTCGATTCGCGGCTTGGTCGATGGCGGTGTCGACATCCTGCTGGTTGAGACCATTTTCGATTCGCTCAATGCCAAGGCGGCGTTGTTTGCCATCGATCAATTCTTTGAAGATCATAATATCCGGCTGCCGATCATGATTTCGGTGACGATTACCGATGCCTCGGGCCGTACGCTATCGGGGCAAACGCCAGAAGCGTTCTGGAATTCGATCAGCCACACCCGGCCGTTGTCGGTGGGAATCAATTGCGCGTTGGGTGCTGAATTGATGCGTCCGTATATCGAGGAGCTGGCGGGCGTGGCAAATGTATACACCAGCGTCCATCCCAATGCCGGATTGCCGAATCCGTTATCCGAAACCGGTTACGACGAATCGCCGGAATATACCGCGAATCAGATCAAAGGGTTTGCGCAGGATGGTTTCGTCAATATCGTCGGCGGCTGCTGCGGTACTACGCC
>JAFEEI010000112.1 GCA_018241205.1 Pseudomonadota bacterium | reverse complement strand
TATTAACTCTGCTAGTCTAGAGCCATCGCAATTCACGAAAGCCGCCGCCCGTTGCGACAGCAAGTTTTCCAATCAATGCACTACTTCTCGAAATACTGCTCGGCATATTGGACGCGTTATCACATGGGCGAAGTAAACCAAAGCCGAGAACTCATGGAACGCATTGACATTTTTAAATGGGAAATCGAACAGCACGGTCATCTGGATATGCCTAATATAGAGGAGAAAGCCAAGGCCTTCATAAATAACGCGTGGAAGCTTCAGAGGCTAGTCGACCGCATTGCGAACGGGCAGAACAACGCACATGATCGGGAGTATGCCACTGCTAAGGAGAATGTAGAGGGGCTCGTAGATTGGTTTGATAAGGAAAATCGTGAACTCAAGGCTCTCTTTCAACCGTACTTGAGCGCGGCTAATCATCCCGTGGGTTGAGGTAAGGCACGAACCCCAACATCAACGAAATCGCCAATCGTTGGGTTTCACTTCATTCAATCCACCTACGGTTTTCTTCACTTTACCTGTGATCTCAGCAAGCAAACCGAAAAGCAATCTTCATAGCGTAATAACTGTCATAATCCCATACCTATGTTTCCCTCTTTCCGATTGCTTATAGCAACTCTATTCCTACTTCACTTGACAGGATGCGCTGTTCTGGCGGTTGCCGACGCCGTTGTCACTACGGCTGCGACGGCAGCCAAAGTCACTGTCAAAGCGGTTGGCGCGATTGCCGACACGGTTATTCCCGACAGCAAGGAAAAAAACACAGAACCGGATAAGTGAACAATCGCTTAAAAGCATTTCTCCACTGGATCGACTAAGAAAGCTTGGGAGGCTACGCAAAGCGAAGCCGGTGTAAAACGATTGCCAAGCTGCCCTTTTTGCTGATTAATTACCAAGGATTCTTCCATGAACGCAGCAGCTCGCGCATTACCGGTAAATTCGGTTCGCGTCCGAGAGATTGGATGATGTGGCACCCTACATCCAGAAACATAATATCGAAATGATCTTCATCAGTCTGCCGATGTCATTGCAGCTGCGCATTCAGAAATTGATGGATGAGCTGCCCGATATTTGTATCTTCGACTTGATAAAGGCGAGCATCGAGCACGACCTTTACTACCTCAAAAACTGGTCCATCTGGCTCGACCTCTGGATCATCTTCAAAACTGTCTGGATCGTACTGCGTAAAGATAATGCTTATTAGGGTATGCTCATGATGCGCCGCAACCAACCGCTGATGTCGGCAATTTCCTGTCCGCATACGGTATGCGCCATAGGGTATTCATGCCATTCCAGAGAATAGCCGCTGGCCAGCAATTTTTCCTTTGATTGCATAGCCAGCGTCAAAGGTACTACCAGATCGTAGCGGCCATGCGCCATGAATATCGGCGTAGCGGCATTAGCAGTAGATGCTTCGGCTGAGAGTGATTCTGCAAGCGGCAAATAACACGACAAAGCGACAATACCAGCCAATGGATTGCTTTGACGCAACCCGGCTTGCAGCGCCATCGCACCGCCTTGCGAAAAACCGGCCAGTACGATGCATTCGGACGGAATACCGCGCTGCATCTCCCTATCGATCAAAGCATCGATTGCTTTTTGCGACTCATGAATACCGGATTTATCCTGGTGATCGCTAAAATTTGCATGAACAATATCGTACCAGGCGCGCATGACGTAGCCGTTATTAATCGTGACGGGACGCTCGGGCGCATGCGGAAAAACGAACCGGATCGCTGAACCAGGCATTAATTCCAGTTCATTCACGATCGGTACGAAATCGTTTCCATCAGCACCCAAACCATGCAACCATATGATGGTATGTGCCGGAGAGTCGTCTGTTTCGATTTCCACCGCAGGCAGAAAATCCATCAAATGAGTCATCATGTAAATACCTGTGTGCGCTGCATTGACATAAAAAAACGATCAGATAAAATTCCGCATCGCAACGAATTCACCATAAAGGAAGTTATGAAACGCAGGGATTTTATAAAATTAATCGGCACAAGTGTACTCTCTTTCCCGGTTTCACCCTTAATAGCCAAGCAACTGCTGTCATCGGATTTCAGCAATTGGGCCAGCTACCGCTTAACCTATCAAATCGATCTCCCGGCCAAAGGCAATTCCGCGCGCTTATGGCTGCCGTTGCCCGATACCAACGACTCCGCTTTTCAGTTCACACAAGGCAGCAACTGGAATGGCAACGCCACTAAAGCTTCTTTCGGTACACTGGGAGCCAGCCCTTTCCCGGTTTTCAAAGCCGAATGGCAAGGCAAACCGAAAAGCGGCATGCGTCACGTCACCGTCAGTTGCATCGTGAAAACCACGCACCATTCCTTGGATCTCACGCACGATCATGCCACCAAAAATTCCGCGCTGCCGCACAGCATCAAGAATTATTTGAATCCGACCCACTTGAAACCGACCAACGGTATCGTACGCGAAACCGCGCATGCCATCTTGAAAGATAAACATGCCGCAACGACAGTGGATCAGGCAAAAGCCATTTATGACTGGGTTATCGATAACGCACAATACGATCAGAATACACGCGGGCGGGGACAAGGTGATATTAAAGCGATGCTGGAAAAAAGCCAGCTGGCCGGTAAATGTGTCGACTTGAATTCGTTGTTTGTCGCATTGGCAAAAGCCGCCAATATCCCGGCGCGCAATCAGTACGGCATCCGCATCAGCGAATCGAAATTGTTTAACAGTATCGGACAATACGGTGACATCAGCCAATCGCAACACTGCCGCGCGGAATTCTTTCTCGCTGGTCGCGGCTGGATACCGGTAAATCCAGCCGATGTCCTGCAGGCATCGAACTTGGAAAAACTGGCGTTGGACGATCCGAAAATCATGCAATTGCGGGAAAAGTTTTTTGGCACTTGGGAAATGAACTGGCTGACGTTCAATCATGCCGAAGACTTGACGCTGCACCCAAGCAACGCTACCAGCAAGCTGCCATTCTTTATGTATCCATATGCGGAAATCGACGGCACAGCACTCGATAGCCTGGATCACGAAAACTTCGCGTATAAAATCACTTCCGGTGAGCTTGTCGGTACCGGTGCTAAATTGTAGCAATCATAAACATAATCCATTGGAAACGCTGAATCATGTGGCGAGCACGGTACGCTTCCGGTGAACCGGCGCAATCAGGTATTTTTAATCACACCATCTTCCAGCTCCACCACGCGATCCGCGACATCGAGAATGCGATAATCGTGCGTCACCAGCAGGATGGTGGTTTGCGATTCCTTTGCCAATTGCTTCAGAATGCTGACCGCTTCATAGCCGCTCTGTTTATCGAGTGAAGCGGTCGGTTCGTCGGCCAGCACGATTTTCGGTTGTCCGACCAAGGCGCGCGCGACGGAAACCCGTTGCCGCTGCCCCGCTGACAGTTGATCCGGCTTGTAGTGAAGGCGATCTCCCAGCCCAACGGCGGTCAGCATTTGCGCAGACCGCTCGAGCCGTTGCTGTTCCGTCAGCGTGTTACCCATTTCCAATGTCATGCTGACGTTTTGTAACGCCGTGAGCGATTTGAGCAGATTATGCTGCTGGAAAATGTAGCCGATTTGCTGCCGCACTTTGATTTTGACTTGCTCGTTGCTATTGATCAATTGCTGATCAAGCACCATGACGCTGCCGTGGAATGCTTGGCGCAGTCCGCCGATGATGGTCAAGAATGTCGTTTTGCCGGAACCGGAAGGCCCGGTAATCAGCACGATTTCACCCTGGCGGATCGCAATCGTCACATCCTTCAGAACAGGTTGTACCAGGGCGCCGCTGCCAAAACTGAAACTCAAACGATCGACATCGATGATCGCCGTCATCAGAACATATCCGCCGGATCGGCGGCTTTCAATTTGCGGATGGCCAGAAATCCGGCCATGGCACACATGGAGAGAATAAATACGAACACGGTGGTCACTTTGTTCAATGTCATCGGCATCGGCATGAATATTTGCGACTCCGCCAGATGATACAAACCGACGGAAAGCGCGCAACCCGGAACGAATCCCAAAACCGCCAGAAAGAAAGCCGAGGCAAACACCACGCGAATGAAATAGCCCTGCTCGTAGCCGATGGCTTTGAGCGTGGCAAATTCATTACGCAGATTGGCGATGTCGGTAAACAGAATCTGATACACGATCACCAAGCCGACCACCCAGCCCATGACAGTGCCGAATCCGAATATAAAACCAATGGGCGCCATATTCGCCCAATAATTCCTTTCATACTGCATCAGCTCTTCATAGGTAAAAACATTGACGAATTCATTTAAGCGCAAGCGCAGTTCGGCTTGCGTCTGTTCGATCGAGGCGTCCGGGTAAAGTTTGATGATACCCAAATCGATATCGCTGCGATTTCTTTTGGGAAAAATCCGCATGAAATTCAATTCGCTGGTGACGATATTGCCATCGGCAGCGAAAGATACGCCCAGCTTAAACAATCCGATGACGGCTATCTTATAATCATTGATCTCGGTGATATTTCGCCCGTTATCCAGCAGTTGCCGCAGCGGTCCGAATTCAGGCCGGGAATATTCGTCGAACAGCACGGTATCCTTCAGTTTCAACCCGGCCTGCTGGCCCCGGATGGTCTCCACGCTGAATATCTGCGAATCCGGATCAAAGCCGTAGACCATCAATGTGCGCTTGACCCGGGTTTCAATATTCTTGAACGGCGCCAGCCCCAAATAAAGCGGATAAACTTCGGCGACTGCCGGATTTCCCAATGTACGCATCAATTCGCTGCGCTTAAATGTCACCGGCCGCCATAGCGCTTCGCTTTGCTTGTGCATCAAAAACAGATCGCCATTCAATTTCAGCGGTGCGGAAATTGCACTGGCATACAGCGCATCCCGGAAACCCAATTGCATGAATACCAGCACGCACGCAAACAACACACCGCAAATCGCGGCAACCAGCTTGGTGCGATCAAAAACCAATTGCCGCCACGCCAGCCGCGCTGGAAAATAAAACCAGCCGATCATCACGGCACGATGCGCACGTTAACCTGGCGGAAGATCTGGTGCTGTAAATCGGTTACTGCATCCGGCTCCAGCGTCAGACGGACTTCGACGATACGGTTATCGCGGTCGGCCAGCGGATCAGTGTCATTGATATCGTTTTTCCTGACCAGAAACCCCAATTCCCTGACTTGCGCTTGATAACTCCGCTTAAAACCCGTTGCATGAATACAGCCCGGTTGACCTGCTTCCACTTGCAGCAAATCGGATTCATAGACTTCCGCCACGACATCGAGTTGCGATAAATCCGCCATTTCCAGCAAGCCCTTATCGCCGATCCGTTCGCCCGGTCGGGTATGAATCTTCAGCACGGTGCCGCTTATCGGCGCGGCAATCCGCATATTGTTCAATTCCGCTTCGTTAACTTGTTGTTCGGATCGCGCTTGTGCGATTTCCGCCGTCAAACGCTTCAAGTTGATTTGCGATTGCTCGAAAGCCAAGCGCTTGGCATCGGCGATCGAGGCACTGGTTGCGGAGCTGAGTTCGAGCGATTGGTGGCGCAAGTATTCCCTTTTATTAAAAGCCAGCGCGGCTTGCTCCACCGCACGTTGTGCTTCGAGTACTTTGATGCGCGCTTTGGTCGCTTCAACCTGCGCCTTTTTCTTGAAATGATCGGACAACAATGCCAGTGTACCGCCGGATTTGACCTGATCGGCTTCTCCAAAAAAGAGCTGCTCGACACGCGCACCTTCCGGGCCGGCGTTATGAGAAATTTTAATCACGCGTGAGCGCGGTTCGATGCGGCCGAGCGCGCCTATGCCTTGCTGATTGTCCGGCAAGCAGCTCCTCTCGGCGAATGCATTGAAATTCGCAAAAAACAAGCTTGCAAGTGCAAAAATAAAATACTGTGTTTTACCACCCATACGTCACTTCTCTGATAAATTCACCAAAAATCCGGTGTTTTCTTCCTATCATCACGTGCTTTGTGCGTCTTCCGGAATACAGAATCGCATTGTGACCATCACCGGTATACTTTTTCAACCTATTCTTGACAGACCGGCTGCCACTCGGGTAAGTTTGCGCCCTCACGTTCAGGTGCCTGCAAGTTTCTTTTCTTGCAGGTTAAACGGGAAGCCGGTGCGTCTGATTTTATTCAGGCAATGCCGGCACTGCCCCCGCAACGGTAATTGAGTTAACGATCTGCATCATGCCACTGTGCAACAGCACGGGAAGGCGCAGATCCGGAATTGCTTCCGCTCATCAGTCCGGAGACCGGCCCGAAGTGTACATTATTGCGAGGTTGCGGCGGGCAATCGGTGGCTTTCAGACGGTTTTTTAAACCGCTCGAGTTGTCCATTTCCAGATTTTTCTTCCGCATTCGCTCATTTTTAAATTCGACAACGCGCGGGTGTGCGCGGAGGAATCAAAATCATGCAAAAATGCCGTTTAACGGCGCTGGCTGTGCTATGGCTCGGCACGGCTACGAGTGTGTTCGCCGCAGATGCGGATTATCAGGAGAAACCGGTTATTGTTACAGCCACACGCACGGCTCAGACCGTCGATGCTGCACTCGCTTCGGTCACGGTGATTTCGCGCCAGGATATAGAACGCCAACAGGCGCGTTCGATTCAGGATTTGTTTCGCGGCGTGCCGGGGATGAGTATCTCGAACAATGGCGGCGCGGGTAAAAACACCGCGGTATTCATGCGCGGTAGCGAATCCGATCAGGTGCTCGTCATGATCGACAACATTAAGGTGGGCTCCGCTACCTCGGGCACCACGGCGTTTGAAAATATTCCGATCGATCAGATCGAGCGTATCGAAATCGTGCGCGGCCCGCGTTCCAGCTTGTACGGCTCCGAAGCCATCGGCGGTGTGATCCATATTTTCACCCGCAAAGGCAGCGGCACCGGATTTAAACCGAATTTCAATTTCGGCGGCGGCAGTTACACGACTTTTGAAGGCGCTACGGGATTCGCGTACGGCGGCAAACAAGGTTGGTTGAATATGACCGCCAGCGGCATCGGCACGCGCGGGTTTAATGCCTGCACCGGCTCCAGCGATGCCGGTTGCTTTGTCGACTCGTCCGATCCAACCTTATATGACAAGGACGGTTACCGCAATGTCGCAGGCACTGCACGTGCGGGGTACCGTTTCCAAAACGGATTGGAAATTGACGGCAGTTTCATGCGATCCGCAGGCAAAACCGAGTTCGACGGCAGTTTCGTCAATAAAGGAACTGTGATGCAGCAAGTTTTTGGCGGCACAGCGCGCTATTCGCCGCTCAAGTTCTGGCGCGTCAATCTGATCGGCGGCAGCAGTCACGAAGATACGGATAATTTTCTTAACGCGTTATTTCAAAGCCGCTTCAATACCACGCGCAATACCATTTCGGTATTAAACGATTTCACCATCAATCCGAAAAACTTGCTGACCATCGGCATGGACTACCAGAATGATCACGTCGACAGCACCGAGGCTTTCACAGTGCGCTCACGCACCAATTGGGGGGTTTTCGCGCAACATCAGGCCACCGTCGCCAAACACGATTTCCAGCTCTCGCTGCGGCATGACGATAATCAGCAATTCGGCAGCCGGGTGACCGGCGGTGTAGGCTGGGGTTATCCGCTCACGGAGAATGTCCGCCTGCTGGCGAATTTTGGCAGTGCCTTCAAAGCGCCGACATTCAACGAATTATATTTTCCCGGCTTCAGCAATCCACATCTGCGCCCGGAAGATTCGCGCAGTTTTGAATTCGGCACACGCGGCAAGGCGGCTTGGGGCAATTGGTCGCTGAATCTATATGAAAATGACATCTACCACTTGATTGCCTTCGACGCCGCCACCTTTGCGCCCGCCAATGTCGAGCAGGCGCGCATTCGCGGATTTGAGGGGATCGTCAGCTTGCAGGTCAAGGGCTGGCAATTGAACGGTAATCTGACCCTGATGGATCCCGAAAATCGTTCATCCGGTCCAAATCGCGGTAATATATTGCCGCGGCGCGCCCCGGAATCGTTCCGGCTGGAAGCCGACCGGCAATTCGGCCGATACCGCCTTGGCGCAATGCTGCTGGTTGAAGGCCAGCGCTATGACGATCTGGCCAATACGCGCAAATTGGACAGTTACGTCAAATTTGACTTGCGTGCCGAATACAACCTGAATAAACATTGGCGCTTGCAAGGCCGCATTGAAAATATATTCAATGAGCACTACCAAACCGCTGCATTCTACAATCAACCGGGGCGGAATTTTTTCGCCATGTTGCGTTATCAACCTTGACTAGGAGTTTAAACATGCTGACTTTATCGCTTCGCAATCAAATCGCCATCGGGCTATTGCTGGCCGTATTCATGATCCTCACGCGCAGCCACCATTTTGCCACGCTGCATAACCTCGCCGACGCATCCTGGGCGATCTTCTTTCTCGCTGGGGTTTATCTGCGTTCCGCATGGCCGCTATTGGGATTTTTTGCGTTGAGTTGGGGATTGGATGTTGCTGCTACCACCTGGGGCGGCGTCAGTGATTTCTGCATGACCCCGGCGTATATTTTTCTGTTGCCGGCTTATACCTCGTTATGGCTCGCCGGACGCTGGTACGCCAAACACCATCAATTCGCATGGCACACCATTCTGCCGCTTTCCGCCAGTATCGTAGTTGGCGTAACGTTGTGCGAACTATTCTCCGGCGGCGGATTTTATTTCTTCTCCGGCCGCATTGCAGAAACCAGCGTAGCGGAATTCGGCGAACAACTGCTGAAATATTTCCCGCTTTATATCGAGACCTTTGTTTTTTACATGAGTATCGCTGTTGCCATACATGCGCTCTTGACGTTCATCGCGCAGCACAATCCGCGCAACACCACGGCAGGATAACGCCATGACCGATTCCGGACGCGCAGAACGCCACCGCACGCGTATGCAGCGCCAGAAAGAAGTCGTCGACGCCGCGATTGCGCGTGCAGATCGTGAAAAGGGTTTGCTACTGGTTCTGACCGGCAACGGTAAAGGCAAATCCAGCTCGGCATTCGGCATGCTGGCGCGGGCGCTCGGCCACGGCATGCGCGCGGGCGTGGCGCAATTCATCAAAGGCCGTTCGGATACCGGCGAAGAAGCATTTTTCCGCAAACAACCCAATGTCACTTGGCATGTCCTCGGCGAGGGGTTCACCTGGGATACGCAAAATCTCGAACGCGATACGGAAACCGCGCAGCGTGGCTGGGCTGTGGTGCAAAAAATGCTGAGCGATCCGGCGCTGGATTTGATCGTGCTCGACGAACTGACTTATCCGCTTAAATTCGGCTGGCTGGATTTAACCGTGGTGCTGAACGATCTGAAAAACCGTCCGCCCATGCAGCATGTCGTGATTACCGGACGGGGTGCGCCCGAAGCGCTGTGCGAAGTGGCAGATACGGTTACCGAAATGACCGACCTCAAGCATGCCTTCCGCGCCGGCGTGCAAGCGCAAAAAGGGATCGATTTGTAGCATCATGAGCCATAACCACCGCTTCAGTGATAGCGAACGTGCCGCCATCTATCGTGTGATTGCCGAGCGCCGCGACATGCGGCATTTTCTTCCCGATGCGGTTGATCCTCTGGTATTGAAGCGCCTGCTCGCCGCCGCCCACCAAGCGCCCAGTGTCGGTTTGATGCAGCCGTGGCGATTTATCCGTATCACCGATAGGCAATTGCGCAATACCATTGCAACCATGGTGGAAGAAGAGCGGCACCATACAGCCGAAGCATTGGCGGAACGCAGCGATGAATTCATGCGCCTGAAAGTCGCCGGTATTCTGGAATGCGGAGAACTGCTTGTCGTCGCATTAAGTGACCGGCGCGAGCAGCACATTTTTGGCCGGCGCACTTTGCCTGAGATGGACCTGGCTTCGGTCGCCTGTGCCATTCAAAATTTTTGGCTCGCCGCGCGTGCTGAAGGATTGGGTATGGGCTGGGTGTCATTGTTTGATCCCATACAATTAGCTGAACTACTCAACATGCCAGCCGGCAGTAAGCCGGTCGCTATTTTATGTCTGGGTCATGTCGAAACTTTTTATTCTGCGCCGATGCTGAAACTGCAAGGTTGGGCGGAAGAACGTCCGCTGCAGGAATTGCTTTTCCATAATCACTGGAACAACTCGGCGTAACACACGCGATGAATACGCAAACACTGATGATTCAGGGCACCACGTCAGATGCCGGCAAAAGCATGCTGGTGACGGCGTTATGCCGCTGGCTGGCGCGAAGAAATGTGCGGGTGGCGCCGTTCAAGCCGCAGAACATGGCGCTCAATAGCGTGGTTACCAGTGATCGCGGAGAAATCGGCCGGGCACAGGCGGTGCAGGCTTTGGCAGCCGGATTGGCACCGCATACCGACATGAATCCGGTACTGCTGAAACCCAACACCGACAAGCATGCGCAAATCATCATTCACGGTCATGCGCTTACCAATATGGACGCCAGCGGTTTTCATGACTATAAATCGATCGCACTGCAAGCCGTGCTCGAATCGCACACGCGGCTTTGCGCTCACTACGAGCGGATCATCGCCGAAGGGGCGGGCTCACCGGCGGAAATCAACCTGCGCGCCAACGATATCGCCAATATGGGTTTTGCCGAGGCAGTCGATTGTCCGGTCATTGTTATTGCCGACATCGACCGCGGCGGTGTTTTCGCCCACTTGACCGGTACATTGGCGTTATTGAGCGACAGCGAACAGGCACGCATCCAGGGATTCGTCATCAATCGCTTCCGCGGCGACAAAGCATTGCTTGACCCCGGATTGGATTGGCTGGAACGCTATACCGGCAAACCGGTATTGGGTGTTCTGCCGTACTTGCAAGGATTGCACCTCGAAGCGGAAGATGCGTTACCGCGCGCTAACAATTTTATTGCGCCAGCGGAACAACAGTATCTGCGGATTATCATTCCGGCGCTGCCGCGCATCAGCAATCACACCGATTTCGATCCGTTGCGTTTGCACCCGCAAGTTCACGTGCAATTTATCGGCCCCGGGGAAACCATTCCACCGGCGGATCTGATCATTCTGCCCGGCTCAAAAAATGTGCGCGCGGATCTCGATTGGTTGCGTCAACAAGGCTGGGAATCCGCGATCCAAAGGCATTTACGCTACGGCGGAAAATTGCTGGGAATCTGTGGCGGTTTTCAAATGCTCGGCAAACGAATTCATGATCCGGATGGTTTGGAAGGCGACGCCGGTAGCGTGCCAGGACTGGCATTTTTCGATATGGAAACAACATTGGAGCCGCATAAGATTCTGCGTAACACGCACGGCCGGTTGACTTTCAACGACGCAGCCGTGACCGGTTACGAGATCCACGCGGGGATCACGACCTATCACGCACCCTACCAACCGCTTGTTCAACTGCCGCAGGGCCGGGATGGCGCGGTCAGCGCTGATGGTTCGATACTGGGAACCTATCTGCACGGCATTTTTACGTCTACTGCTGCTTGTCATGCATTGCTTACTTGGGCTGGATTGGATGCGCCAGTGGAAATGCCCGATTACCAGACGATCTGCAATGCCGCTATCGACCGGCTGGCGGATTGTGTCGAGCAATACCTCGATACCGCGCAACTAAACCGGTTGCTCAACTTGGACGCACAGTCATCATGACAGCCACCAGAACCTTGATTTTGGGCGGTGTGCGTTCCGGCAAAAGCCGCCTGGCGGAGCGTCTGGCGCTGGAAAGCCGGTTGCCGGTTATCTATATCGCTACAGCAACCGGCAATGACGCGGAAATGCGCGCACGAATCGCTGCGCACCAGGCACGACGGCCTGATCACTGGCAAGTCGTCGAGGAGCCGCTGCAACTGGCTGCTGTATTAACACAACATGCCCATGAAGAATGCTGTTTATTGGTCGATTGTCTGACGCTTTGGTTGACGAATTGGTTGCTTCATCCAGAGACAGCGCGATTGGACGCCGAACGTACCGCATTCCTCAATGCACTTTCTAAGGCAACCGGCAAGCTGATTCTGGTCAGCAATGAAACCAACATGGGCATCATTCCGCTGGGCGAATTGAGCCGCCGCTATTGTGACGAAGCCGGTAAACTACACCAGGAAGTCGCACAGTGCTGCGATCAAGTGATTCTGACCGCCGCCGGCTTGCCTTTGGTGCTAAAGGGAGAACCGGTATGATGCAACCGCCAACCTTCGATTGGCTGAAAGCGCCGCTGGCTCAGCTCAATGCGGAAATGCACCGGCTGGCGCAACAGCGTCAAGAGCAGCTCACCAAGCCGCCGGGGTCGCTCGGCCGTTTGGAGGAAATCGCCACCCGGTTGTCTGCACTGCAAAACACGCAGCGACCGAGCGCCGATCGCGCGCATATCGTCATTTTTGCCGCCGATCACGGCGTCGCCGTGGAAGGCGTTTCCGCATTTCCGCAATCGGTTACCGCTGAAATGATCCGGAATTTTGCCCGCGGCGGTGGCGCCATCAATGTTCTGGCACGTACCTTAGGTGCCTCCCTGGAAATCATTAACCTGGGAACCGTGCATGAAATACAAGCGCTGGAAAATGTCAGAGATCGCCGCCTTGGGCCGGGGACGGCCAATTTTGTTCATGAACCGGCGATGACCTGGGAGCAACTCGGCCAAGCGCTGACGGCCGGTTCCGAGGCGATAGAGTGTGCGCAAAGTGCTAGCCGGCAGCCTTTCATCGGCGGCGAAATGGGCATCGGCAATACCACCAGCGCCACTGCGTTGGCGTGTCTTTTGTTGCATGAGGATCCGGTGCTGCTGACCGGGCGCGGCACCGGACTGGATGCGGCAGGCGTCATGCACAAGATGGCAATCATCAAACGCGCCTTAGCCCTGCACCGGCCGCAGATCAACTCTCCATTGGATGCACTGCGCCGTGTCGGCGGATTTGAAATCACCGCATTGACGGGAGCCTATATTCGCGGTGCGCAACTCGGTTTGCCGGTGCTGATCGATGGATTTATCAGCTCAGCCGCCGCACTGGCCGCCGAACATATTGCACCGGGTTGCAAGGAATGGTTCATTTTTTCGCACCGGTCTGCGGAATCCGGGCACGCAGCCATCCTCAAAGCACTCGATGCCGATCCTTTGATCGATTTGAACATGCGCTTGGGAGAAGGCAGCGGAGCCGCCGTGGCGCTCAACCTGTTGCGCATGGCGTGCGCGTTGCATAATGAAATGGCGACTTTCTCCGAAGCGCACGTTTCCCGGAACGATTAACGCTGCGGCTGCCTTGACGACTTATATCGATTTGCTGCGGCACGGTGAAACCGAAAACAGTCATCGTTATTGTGGTAGCTCGAATTATCCATTGACTTCAACCGGCTGGCAGCAAATGTGGAAAACCGCTGAGGATCAAACGCCGCAATGGCAGCATATCATTACTTCGCCGTTAATTCGTTGTGCGGATTTTGCACAGGCGCTGGGGCAGCGATATTCAATTCCCGTCACGTGCGATAACCGTATCCGGGAAATTCATTTTGGCGCTTGGGAAGGTTGCTCTGCTGCTGAATTACAGCAAAGCGACGCCGATGCGTTATCCCGTTTCTGGCAAAACCCGCTTGATCATCCGCCGCCTGATGGCGAACATTTACTGGATTTTGAGGCACGCGTTTTGTCGGCCTGGAAAGATATACAAGCACAATTTTGCGGTAAAAGAATTTTACTGATCACGCATGGCGGCGTCATTCGCATCCTTGTTTGTCATATTCTGCACCACCCGCTCGAGCGATTGCTGGATATCGATGTGTGCCATGCCAGCATGCGGCAGGTTTGCATAAAACCGGATACACTGCCGCGCATCACGCTGATTGCGGGGTCGCACTGATGATCAAACCATTTCTTGTCGCCATACAATTTTTAACCCGGCTGCCTGTACGATTGGCAGCGCAACTGGACAAAAAAGATCTCGGCTATTCATTACTTTTCTATCCGTTGGTAGGCGCCATGATCGGATTCATTTTGGTGGGAATAGGCTGGCTTATGACCGGCGTACCGCCATTGGTGGCTTCTGCCTTGCTGGTCACCGCTTGGATCATATTGACCGGAGGACTCCATTTGGATGGTTTGGCGGATAGCGCAGATGCCTGGATCGGCGGATTAGGCGATCGGGATAAAACCATGGCGATCATGAAAGACCCGAATTGCGGTCCGGCTGGTGTATCAGCAATCGTATTGATCACCCTGCTGAAATTCGTCTCGCTGTACACTTTGACCATTGCGAACGAATGGATCGCCATCATACTGGCAACCATCCTTGCAAGAACATTGCTACCTTTGCTATTTCTGACTACGCCTTATGTGCGGAAAAATGGCTTGGGATCTCCATTAGCCGCCTTTCAGCCGCGCCGTTGGAGTATTGTTGTCATTATCATCACATTCGTGTTGATTTTTTTTCTGACCGAGACCCGCTATTTGTGGTTAGTGCTAGCCGCGATTGTTGCATTCCTGTTTCTGCGTCATCTCATGTTGCGCCGTATTGGCGGAACAACGGGCGATACCGCCGGTGCATTGGTGGAAATAGCCGAGACGGCTATCTTGTTGACTGCGGTGATTGCTATTCGATGAACGATACCGGCAAAATCTGTTGGTCTTCAACCAGCTCTCCCCTTGGGGCAGGGAATTGAACCCGCAAAGATTAACGGATGTAATCTTCCGGGTAGGGTATTACCATTTTTTCGCGATTCAATAAGCCAATCTGCTGACTCAGCTTAGCGATATCCGACCAGCCTGATTGATCTACCGCTGGGATCCAGCGCGCGCGCATATAGCCGTTGCGGTCGATGAGAAATTCCATATGATCCGGTATCTTCCCGCGGCCAATGATATCCGGGTGGGTCAGCGTCCGGCGCGACAATGCATAGCTGGTTGTAATTTCCGCCGCACTTTGCGTAACAACCGGGAACGGCAATTCTGCGGCTACGTGTGCCAACTCATCGGTGCTGAGTTCATTTGCCGGAACTGCCAAAACGGCAATATCTTGCTCATTCAAACGATGATACGCTTGCTTCAATTGTTCCATGCGAGCTTGGGATTGCGGCCATGTGAATATAACCAGGAGAATGGATTTGTTGCCGCGAAAATCCTGTAGCGTACCGCTCACACCGTTATTGTCCGCGTACGAGAACAGTGGCGGTTTTACATAAGCTTTGCTAGGTATGATTTCCGGCGCCAAGATTCGTGCCTGATAACCACGCGATAATGCATGAACGTAATTAACCAGATCCCAGCGATCCTCTTCGGATAATTGTTTCGCGTAACCTGGCATATCGGTATTGACCATGCCATAGCTGATCCAATGGTAGAAATCTCCTGGCGTATGCTCCGCAGTATGTGGTTCGGTCAGCAAATCCGGTAGTTTAGTTGATAGTGTTCGCGACTTGATGCCATTGCCCATACCCTGAGAACCGTGGCATTCCACGCAATGCTGCGCATACAAATTAGCACCATTGGCGATGGAAATCACATCAAATGGTACCGGTGGTCTACGATAAGTTTCTGGATAAGCCTGGATCGTCAGCGGCGGCAATGCGACTGCAAGTCCCAACACCAGCAAGATCGCTGGAATGCTGATCAATCGTTTAAGCTCCCAGTTGCGAAGCCTACCGAACAAAAATACTCCTGCTGCGAGTATCAGGATCAAGACGCCTGTCCATACTTTAATTGCGACATTAGGCTGATTCCAGGTTGCAATAATCGAAAAGCGAAATGGATAAGGCCAGTTTTCTATGGCTGCATACTTCACAGGCGTTGTATTAGCGATTATCGTCGCCAGCAATAACAAGAGTAAAGCCAGAATAAATTCGATGCGTACCCACTTCCTGATTCCTGCTCTACCAGCATCAGCATCCCCTGCACTCATATTGTTTGCCAATAAGGGCATCCAATGAGCGCGCACGCGCGCTGCAATTAGAAGAATCACACCCAGAATTAATATTTTTATACTTAATAACCAACCATAGGACGTTGCCACCGAGGCGGCATAATAACCAGCGAACATGCGATCGGTTACTACAAAACCGGTAAAAATAATCAGCGACATCGCGGGTAATGCGATAGCGGAAAAGCGCTTTAAAGTTTCATATTCTGAAATATATGCTCGCTTGTTTTTATCACTTTTTTTATTTTCGTACACTAGCAGCAAAAAAGCCGGTAACGCGCCGAACCAAACACCTGCCAAGATGAGATGCAGAGCAAAAGGTGTAATTGTCGAGAGTGATAAATCTTCAGTTGCGGAATGGCTTGTCAGTGAACCGGCAACTAATGGCAATGCAGCAATAACTGCACCTAAAAGATACCGCCAACGTGCTCTGGGAGTTTTGCGAAGATAAATGACGATGAACAACAGCAAGATAGCAGATGAAATACGCCAGACCCATATTTGACCAACACGTGTATCATTTATAAATCCCAACCAGGTATTCTGCTGCCATAAGTTGTCGGGATTTCCGGTAGCTTGAGTTATGGTCGCGGTCAATATGACTATCAAACCAATAGGGATACTTATTGCCAGCCACGGAAACAAACGCTCCAGTTTTTCAATCCATTGATCCAGATAGGCTCGTTTTCCAGTATCTGCGATAGCTAAGAATATACAACTACCTAACAACGTCAGGTTTGCTGCAAGTTGAAACCAACGTGCAATTGCCGCAATGACATCTATCATTTTTACTACATTTTATTTTTTACGCTGAAATCAAAGCTAGATTCTATGACATGACCGTCAACAGACATCACACGGTAATGCACAGTGTAACGCCCCGGTTCAATCTGCGGTAGGCTTAGCACAACAGATTTTGGGTCATCTGTAACACTTTCCGGTGTATTTCCAGTTATCGAATTCTTATTTGAATCACGCACAGTGACTGATGCGTAAGATCCTTCTATTTTTTCGTTAAACCAAAGTTGTATCTGTTTCGGAGGTATGGAAAGCGTAGCTCTTCGCGGTGGATCAGATTTGACCAGTGCTGCGTGCGCCATTGCCACTTTTACTTGAAATGCGAAAGAAAACATCATTAACAAAGAAGTAAAAGCAAAAGCCTTGCTAATAGTTAAAATCAACGATTTCTTATGTTGCACAGTTTCCCCCAATTCTTTAGATTTAGCGTATTTTTTGATTCGTTTCATAAGGATGAGTTCAAAAAACCCATCCTTGTTTTACCATCCTATAAATTAAGCTGCACCTTGATCAGCCGGTTTACGCTTACGCAAGAAG
>JAFEEI010000111.1 GCA_018241205.1 Pseudomonadota bacterium | reverse complement strand
GTTCCACTACATGGGCTGCTCGACATTTTCGAACCACACGGTGCTGCCCGAGATCGCCCTAGCCAAGGTGCGCGAGGACGCCCCCTTCGAGAAGATCTGCTACATCGGTTGCGGGGTCACCACCGGCATCGGGGCGGTGATCTGGACCGCCAAGGTGTGGCCGGGCGCCAATGTCGTGGTCTTCGGCCTGGGCGGCATCGGGCTGAACGTGATCCAGGGCGCGGCCATGGTCGGCGCCTCGATGATCGTCGGCGTCGACATCAACCCGGCGCGGGAAGAGTGGGGCCGCAAGTTCGGCATGACCCACTTCGTGAACCCCAAGACCATCGACGGGGACATCGTCGCCCATCTGGTGGCCCTGACCGACGGCGGGGCCGACTACACCTTCGACTGCACCGGCAACACCACGGTGATGCGCCAGGCGCTGGAATGCTGCCACAAGGGCTGGGGCGTTTCGGTCATCATCGGTGTCGCCGGTGCCGGCCAGGAGATCTCCACCCGCCCGTTCCAGCTGGTGACGGGCCGGGTGTGGAAGGGTACCGCCTTCGGTGGCGCGCGCGGCCGCACCGATGTGCCGAAAATCGTCGATTGGTACATGGAAGGCAAAATCGACATCGACTCGCTGATCACCCACACACTGACGCTGGACAACATCAACGAAGGCTTCCGCCTGATGAAAGCCGGTGAATCGATCCGCTCCGTAGTGATTTATTGACCGTGATCACACTCGAAACGCGCAGCCTGCATCATTGCTTTGGCGGCATCCAAGGCTACTACCAGCATTCCTCTACGGTCATCGGCCTACCGATGCGCTTCTCGGTGTATCAACCGCCGCAAGCGGAGCAGCGACGCGTTCCGGTACTGTTTTTTCTCGCCGGACTCACCTGTACCGAAGAAACGTTCATGATCAAAGCCGGTGCGCAACGTTACGCCGCTGAGCTTGGCCTGATGTTGGTATCGATGGACACCAGCCCGCGCCAAACCGGCATTCCCGGTGAAACCGACGCTTGGGATTTCGGCGCCGGGGCGGGATTTTATCTCGACGCCACCGCCGAACCGTGGGCGCGGCATTACCGCATGGAAAGCTACATCACGCAGGAATTGCGCAGTATCATCGTCAAACAATTTCCCGCAGACCCAGACCGAATCGGGATTTCCGGCCATTCGATGGGCGGCCACGGCGCATTGACGCTGGCCTTGCGCTACCCCGAACTATTCCGCTCGGTCTCCGCATTCGCACCGATCTGCGCTCCGATGCACTGCCCGTGGGGACAAAAAGCCTTCAGCAACTACCTCGGCGAAAACCGGCAAGACTGGCAGAAATACGACGCCGTCGCACTGCTAAAAGCCGGACATCGCGCCCCCGATCTGCTCGTCGATCAGGGATTCAACGACCAATTCCTAACCACACAACTCTTCCCCGAAGCACTGGAACAAGCCTGCGGCGACGCCGGTCAACCGATGACATTGCGCTATCATCATGGCTATGATCATAGTTATTACTTTATTAGCACGTTTATTGGGGAGCATTTGAAATACCACCAAGAACAACTTCTTGGCTAACGCACATTTAAATTACATTTATGCCTATAAACAACTGAGTAGCTTTAGCTCATTATGCTAGAATTTCACATGGACTTTGAAATTATCGGCGAAATCAAACACTCCGAAACAATTGCCTGCGGTTCCGGTATCCGTGAGATAAACCGGCTTCGAAAAATTCATGGCCCGGGTAATTGGCGCAAACGCAAAGGTAATGCGATGGTTCGCTTGCATGACGGATCAATCCGAGAAGCCGAGATTCATTGGTATGAAGCGGCCGGTATCGGCAAGCGTGAGTTTAAAATCAAACGTTATAGGGATATAACATCATGAGTAAACATCAATTTGCAATTTGCATTGACAATCGCGGCTATGAAGCATCGCTAGAAATCCGCAAACTGTACGAAGTACTGCCCGATGCCGATGCGGAGAAGCATGGGCAGATTCGCGTGATTGACGAATCGGGAGAAGATTATTTATTTCCGGCCACTGCATTTACTTGCGTATCATTACCGGAAAATGTTATTGAACGAGTTATTTCTGCGCATGCTTCGTAGGAATGCAGAGATCTACAGATACAAACAGAATACATTTGATACGAATTCCGCACGATTTTGAATTGAAGGGAACCAAAACGATCATCCGCAAAGAAGGCTATAAACTGATTATCGAACCGGTCAAAAAAAGAGCCTGAAGGAGCTACTTCCGGTTTTGCCAATGTTAAATGAGGATTTTCCAGAAATAGCTGATCCGGTTGTCGAACCTGGCAATATTTTCTAAGATGAGTGGCTTTTATTGCTTACTGGATGCCAATCCGTAGCCGATCAGAAACTGACATTGTACTGTCACCAGGGCAGTTATTTCCCTGATCCAGAACTTCAACATGCATCCCATACTAGACATCGCCGCAAAGCTTGGTTTGCAACCGGATAGCCTGATGCTGTTCGGTGAACACATGGCCAAACTGCGGCTGAGCGCTTTGCCGAAAAAAGGTACACAACCAAAAGGCAAAATCGTGCTGGTTTCGGCGATCAATCCGACACGCACGGGTGAGGGAAAAACGACGGTTTCAATCGGCTTGGCGCAAGGCTTTGCGCGCATCGGACAGCACGTTGCGTTGGCGTTGCGCGAGCCGTCTTTGGGGCCCATTTTCGGCATTAAAGGTGGCGGTACCGGTGGCGGATGTTGCCAGCTTGAGCCGTCGACGCGTATCAATATGCATTTCACCGGCGATCTGCATGCCGTTGGCGCCGCGCACAACCTGTTGGCTACCTTGCTCGATAATGCCGTGCATTTCCGCAGTGAGTTGGATCTGGAACATCGGCAGGTTTTTTGGCGTCGCGTACTGGATATGAACGACCGTTCGCTGCGCCAAGCGGTGATCGGATTGGGCGGACGGCTCAACGGCGTGCCGCGGGAAACCGGTTTCGACATTACCGCGGCTTCCGAAGTGATGGCTATTCTGTGTCTGGCCGAAGACTTCGCCGATCTCAAAGCGCGATTGGGACGTATTCTGGTCGGGTTTGATCGCTCCGGTAATCCGGTCACGGCGCACAGCCTGCAAGCAACGGGCGCGATGGCGGCTTTGCTGCACGATGCGATGCTGCCGAATCTGGTGCAAACCACCGAAGGCGTACCCGCTTTTGTGCACGGTGGCCCTTTCGGCAACATCGCGCATGGCTGCAACAGCGTGATCGCCACCAAGGCTGCCGCAGCCTGTGCCGATTGGGTGGTCACGGAAGCGGGTTTCGGTTTCGATCTGGGCGCGGAGAAATTTTTCGATCTGAAATGCCGCAGTGCCGGTTTATGGCCAAGTGTGGTGGTGCTGGTCGTCACCGTACGAGCACTGCGCGTGCATGGCGGCGGCGATCCTTCTCGTCCCGGCAGCATCGAAGAAATCGAACGCGGCCTGCCACATTTGGTGCATCACGTGCAAAGCGTGCGGGCTTTCGGTTTTGAACCGGTCATCGCCATCAATCGCTTCGCGAGCGATACTCAAAACGAACTAGCCGTTATCGACCAGCACTGCGCCAGACTTGGATTGAGTACCGCCTTATTCACCGGTTTTACCGATGGAGGCGCTGGAGCTGAAGCGCTGGCGCATGCGGTTACCACCGTAGCCAACCGGCTGCAACCACCTGTCCGTTATTTGTATGACTTGAATGCCTCACCCAAAGACAAAATCGCCGCCGTTGCCGGCACCATTTACGGCGCCAACGAAGTCGAATTCAGCCGGACAGCAAAAAAAGATCTGGAGCGGATTCACTCGCTGGGTTACGACCGGCTGCCGGTTTGTATCGCCAAAACCCATTTGTCGCTCAGCAGCGACCCCGCCAAAGTAGGCCACCCCGAGGCATTCCCTCTGCCGGTAGAAGCCGTGCGCATCGCCGCCGGTGCGGGCTATTTGCTGGTCATGACCGGCGACATCGTCACCATGCCGGGATTGCCGCACGACCCGGCCGCGCATCGCATCGATTTAAGCGACGATGGCGATATCATCGGTGTTTGAATGCTGATTCACCTGAGTGGACTTTCTTTAAGCATCACAGCATGAACAGGATCAGATCAAGAATCGAGCATTCTTTCTGCGCACACGCGCAAAGCATTCAGCATTACCAGTTTAAAACTTCTCAGCTCGTAAAATTTCCACTAATTTAGTCAATGCCTGACCGCGGTGGCTGATTTGGTTTTTCTGCTCGGCGGTCAATTCGGCGGAGGTTCTTCCGAATTCGGGTAGATAAAAATACGGATCGTAGCCAAAGCCGCTGGTGCCGCGCGGCTGGTCGACGATTTCACCATGCCACGAACCGTCGACGATGATCGGTTGCGGATCGTCAGCGTGGCGCACCAGCACGATCACGCAGTAATAATAGGCGCGGCGGTCGGTTTGGTTGTTGAGCGCTCCGATCAGTTTTTGATTGTTGCGTTCGTCGGATTTGGGTTCTCCGGCGTAACGCGCCGAATTCACGCCCGGTGCACCGCCGAGTGCGCTGATGCAAATGCCGGAATCGTCCGCGAGGGCGGGTAGGCCGGAGCAGCGGCTGGCGTGGCGGGCTTTGGCGAGGGCGTTTTCGACGAATGTGATGTGCGGTTCGTCGGCTTCGCTGATGTTGAATGCGGATTGCGGCGCAACATTGATCGCCAGTGGTGCGAGCAATTCGCCGATTTCACGCAGCTTGCCTTGATTATTGCTGGCAATGACCAGTTTTTCCAGTTTATCCATGCACGGCTTCTGATGCCAAAGCGCTTTTTTGTTTCGCGATCAATTCCTGAATGCCGTGTTGCGCCATATCCAGCATGATGCCAAGCTCTTCCCGGCTAAATGCGCTGCCTTCCGCCGTGCCTTGCACTTCGACCAGCCCCATGCTGCCGGTCATCACCACGTTCATATCGGTATCGCAGGCGGAATCTTCCGCATAATCCAAATCCAACACCGGTGTGCCTTCGAAAATGCCGACCGAAATCGCCGCGATATGATCGAGGATCGGGGAAGTCTCGATCAGTTGTTGATAGATCAAATGATCGACGGCATCGTGCAGCGCCACGAACGCGCCGGTGATGCTGGCTGTGCGCGTGCCGCCGTCGGCTTGGATCACATCACAATCGATCTGAATGGTGCGCTCACCCAGTTTTTTCAAATCCACCACGGCGCGCAGTGCCCGCCCGATGAGCCGCTGGATTTCCATGGTGCGGCCGGTCTGCTTGCCTTTCGCTGCTTCGCGCTGCATCCGGCTATGCGTCGAACCGGGCAGCATGCCGTATTCGGCGGTCAACCACCCCTGCCCCTGACCTTTCAGAAACGGCGGAATCTGTTCACTGATGCTGGCGGTGCAAATAACTTTGGTATCGCCGCATTCGATCAGCACGGAGCCGCTGGCGTGCTTGGTGTAATGACGGGTAATTCTGATGGGCCGGATTTGCCCGGCGGTGCGCTGATGACTTCGGATCATGATCTATACTCTGCAGGAATGGAAACAGATTAACTGGAAAAACGGTAAACCGGTTTCGGCGGAGAACCTGCGGATACGGTCAGCACTTCGTAACCGTCGTCAGTCACCAGGATGGTGTGCTCCCACTGCGCCGACAGGCTGCCATCCTTGGTAGTAATGGTCCAGCCATCCGGAAGGTGGCGAATCGCCGCTTTTCCGGCGTTGATCATCGGTTCGATGGTAAAAATCATGCCCGGTTTAAGTTCCATGCCGGTACCGCGCCGGCCGTAATGTAGCACTTGCGGGTTTTCATGGAATTTTGCGCCGATGCCATGACCGCAAAATTCCCGCACCACGCTATAGCCAACACCTTCCGTCAGCTTTTGAATGGCAAAACCGATATCGCCCAGATGGGCACCCGGTTTCACTTCATCGATGCCGCGCCACATGGCTTCGTAGGTTACTTCGCACAAGCGTTTGGCTTGAATCGACGGTTCGCCGACATAGAACATGCGGCTGGTATCGCCGTGATAACCTTCATAGATCACGGTAATATCGATATTGACGATATCGCCATTTTTTAACTTCTTCTGTCCGGGAACACCGTGGCAGATCTGATTATTGACCGAGGTGCAAATCGATTTGGGATAAGGTGTATGCCCTGCCGGCGCGTAATTCAGCGGAGCGGGTATCGTTTTTTGCACATCCACCATATAACGATGGCACAGATTGTCGAGTTCTTCGGTGGTAACACCGGCGGTGACATACGGCGCGATGTAATCCAAAACTTCCGCCGCCAGCCGTCCGGCAATACGCATCGTTTCTATTTCTTGCGGTGTTTTTATAGGTACTGTCATGGTATTTATTGTTAATTATTGAATGATCGACAGCGATAGTGTTGATTATTCCCCTTTCGCGGCACCGGCTATTATAAACGTTCGCATTTGCCTTGAACCAGCTTGGTATCGTCAAATTGTTCGACTAATTTTTGCATTTGCTCTTTGATCGTCTGCGCTGGGTTATGAATCACGATTTTCTTCAGCATGACGCTACGTTCTTCTATCTTAGCATTGGTAACACCCTTTTTTTCGATCTCGCGCAATTGCTTAAGCGCATCCTGCTGATCGTAATACATCCCGAGCGATACCGCGTTCTGCCATTGCATATCGTCTTTGACACGGAAACTGACGATACCGAGGTTCCGCAATTTATTGATTTCACGATTGGCCGCTTCCTTGTTAGGATAACGCGGAATATGCAACCAATACATCGTGGTTTGACCCGATTCCTCGGCGTTATGGATCAGACCGGGAAACAAATCGGATAGCACGGTTTCGACATAGCGAATTTGTTCCTCATAAAAATCACCCCACATCAAACAATTTTCCTGCGCCGGAACCAATACGATTTTTTCCGGATTCACTAAAACCGGTGCAACTGTTTTTTGCTTATCAGAATATAACTGTGTATTTGCCAGATAAGCGATATTGGCAATCAATAACAGCATAAAGATTATTTTCATTGAAAAATATAATATTAAATAATGAAGACCCTATGAATTTTGTTGTTAATGCTCTTGCACCTTGTTAAAATACGCCGTTAATTTCAACACACCTACCAACTCTTGAATGCTCTTAGAACGGAACGCGAAATATGAAAATGATTAAAAATATGGTATTGCTCGCAGCACTTGCAATGGCTGCGCCTCTGGCGGCTGAAGAAACTGCTGCTGACTCGAATGCTGCTCCTACCGCCCCGGCTGCTCCCGCCAGTGCGCAAGAAATCGCTTCCGGCGTATGCGCCGGTTGCCACAATCCGGATGGCAACAGCGTCATCCCGATGAACCCGATTCTGGCCGGCCAGCAGGCAGAGTATATCACCAAGCAATTGATGGATTTTAAAGCAACCGGAACCGAACCGGCCAAGCGCAACAGCCCGGTGATGTCTTCGATGGTTGCCACGCTTTCACAGGAAGATATGAAAAAATTGGGCGAGTACTATGCCCAGCAAAAGATAAGTCCAAGCCAAGTGGCCACTGATGCCGATGAAAAACTAATCGCAATGGGGAAAATTCTTTATCATGGCGGCAGCTTGATCGATGAGATACCCGCTTGCGCGAGCTGTCATGGTCCTACGGGCTCGGGCATTCCGCCTCGTTATCCCGCACTTGCCGGTCAGCATGCAGAGTACACCATGACGCAATTAAATCTATTCAATGCGGGCGATCGTGTCAATGACAACAGCATTATGCGCAAAGTGCTTACTCGCATGAATCCGGAAGAAAAACGTGCCGTTTCAGCTTATATCGCCACTATGCGTTAAGCTAAGCGAAGTTTGCGTTCAAACAAAAAAGGCGGCAAATGATACCGCCTTTTTTATTACCTTTGCTCACGCGCAATAGCGGTAATAACGCTACCGTTTTACCAGCTCTTAAATATTTTCTCCGCTGCGGATAACGTTTTATCCAATTCAACATCACCATGTTTGGATGATACAAATCCGGCTTCAAAGGCAGAAGGCGCAAAATAAACACCCTCTTCCAGCATGGCGTGAAAAAACCGGTTAAAGGCCGCTTTGTCGCACTGCATCACTTCGGCAAAGCTGGTTGGGATATCGTCGCTGAAATATAACCCGAACATGCCACCGATAGATTGCGCGCAAAAAGTAATACCGTGTTTTTTCGCAGCTGCCGTAATGCCGTCGACCAATTGCCGCGTTCTGTCCGCTAATCGATCATAGAAACCGGGTGCTTGAATCAGCTTGAGCGTAGCCAGCCCGGCCGCAACTGCCACCGGATTACCGGACAATGTGCCCGCCTGATAAACCGGACCAAGCGGCGCCAGGCATTGCATAATATCGCGGCGCCCGCCGAAAGCTGCCATCGGCATGCCACCACCGATTACTTTGCCCATCGCGGTCAGATCGGGCTTAATCTGATAAAGCCCCTGTGCGCAACCCAGGCCAACCCGGAATCCCGTCATTACTTCATCAAAAATCAGCACGCTGCCATTCTGCGTGCACAGGGTCCGTAATTTACTGAGAAATTCGGCCTTCGGCGCGATCAGATTCATGTTACCGGCCACCGGTTCGACGATGACCGCCGCAATTTCTTTGCCCCATTTATTAAAGGCTTCTTCAATACCGGCAATATCGTTGAAATCCAGCACGATAGTATGCCCTGCCGTTTCCGCCGGAACGCCGGCAGAACTCGGATTGCCGAAAGTCAATGCGCCCGAGCCCGCTTTAACCAGCAGGGAATCATCGTGACCGTGGTAACAGCCTTCAAACTTGATAATTTTGCTTCTGCCGGTAAAACCGCGCGCCAGGCGAATCACACTCATACCAGCTTCGGTGCCGGAACTCACCAGGCGGACTTGCTCGATGGACGGCAGCAACCGGCAAATCAGCTGGGCGATTTCCAGCTCGGCTTCAGTCGGTGCACCAAAGGTCAAGCCATTTTGCACCGCCGCTTGCACGGCTTTCACCACATCCGGATGAGCATGCCCGAGAATCAGCGGCCCCCACGATCCGACATAATCAATGTATTGCTTACCATCCGCATCCCAAAAATAAGCACCTTCGCCGCGCTGAAAAAACACCGGTTCCCCGCCCACGGATTTAAAAGCGCGTACGGGAGAATTTACCCCGCCCGGAATATACTGTTGGGATTGCTCGAATAATTGATGATTGCGTGATGTCATTTGGTTACTCATGATAAAAATGAAAAAAGTGGTTTTGTTTACATTGAACGATGTGCTGCAAATAAGCGCACGTATTGTTCTGCTTGCGCTGCGGTATTTTCCGTTGCGAATAAATCGTTGCAAACAGCAATCGCATCGCAGCCGCTTTGAATCACCGCCGCTGCATTGGTCAAGCGGATACCGCCAATCCCGACCAGCGGAATTGTTATTTTTTGTTTGGCTTGACCGATCAGACTTGCCGGAACCGGTACGGTATCCGTTTTGGTCGTTGAAGGAAAAAACGCGCCAAAAGCGGCATAATCCGAACCGAGTGCTTGCGCTTGCAGTGCCAGCTCCAGGTGGTTATAACACGATGCACCGACAATCTTGTTTTGTCCCAATTGCTTGCGTGCATCGCTAATCGACATATCATTGCGCCCCACATGCACGCCATCCGCATCGAGCGCGACCGCCAGTTCGATGTGATCGTTGATGATCAACGGAACCTGGTATTTTCTGCACAATTGCAGCAATAACCCGGCTTGCTCCCTGCGCAATGCGTCATCCGCCGTTTTATTCCGGTATTGGACAAGCTGCGCACCGCCTGCCAGTACTTGCTGCGTTTTTTTCAGTAATTCGCCGGTATTGCTCAAATCCGGTGTTATCGCATAGAGCCCGCTGATCCTTGGTTTTTTCAATCACGCATCCTGCCCGTTCTGATCGTCTTCGGCATCCCTCACCCAGAACAACCGGTTGGGAATATATTGCCCCATACCGGGACGGAAACCCGCTTGCAATGTATGCCACGTATAGTCCTGCGCTTCCAGGACGCTATCGCTGACCGACAATCCGTTGGCTAAAGAAGCGGCTATCGCGGATGCCAGTGTACAACCAGAGCCATGGTAATTATTTTCAAATCTTTCCCAATAATCCGTGCGCACCACGCCGTCAGTGGCATAGAGCGTATTGGTTACCTGCGCGGTATTTTCATGGGTGCCGGTTATCAACACATACTCGCACCCCATATTAAGCAGCCGTTGCGCGCAAAGACTCAAATCCAGCCTCGTTTCGCTGCTATCGCTCTCCTGTTGCGCGAGATGCCTGGCTTCCAGACTATTCGGCGTCAATATCGTGACTTGCGGCAACAACAGTTCCCGCATCGCATCGATCATTTCTTCGTTCGCCAGTTCGTCGCCGCGGCCGGAAGTCAGCACCGGATCCATGACCAACGGAATATGGGGATAATCGGAAATCACTTCGGCAATCGCGGCGATAATCTCAACGCTGCCCAACAAGCCGATCTTGAACACATGAACCGGCATGTCTTCCAGCACCGCTCTGGCTTGATCGGCAACCCATTCGGGATCGAGCGGCATGACCTCATCCACGCCTGCCGTATCCTGCACGGTTATTGCCGTCATCACCGATAACGGATGGCACCCCAAGCTTGCGATAGTTAACAGATCAGCCTGCAACCCCGCTCCGCCACTAGGGTCATTGGCTGCAAAAGAAAGTACGATAGGGGGTGGCTGTAACATGCATTAATACCGTAAAATATCATTTTAACCTAAAAGGAAACTGCTATCTATCATGCCTACCGAAGAGAATCGTGAATTCAATCGTTACATGTGTTTAATTTGCGGCTATATCTATGATGAAGCCTTGGGATCTCCGGATGAAGGCATTGCACCGGGCACGCGTTGGGAAGATGTCCCGATCAATTGGACTTGCCCGGAATGCGGTGCACGCAAAGAAGATTTCGAAATGGTGAAAATCTAGATGCGCATTTTGCATACCATGCTGCGCGTCGGCAATCTCGACAAGTCGCTGGCGTTTTACACACAAGTCCTGGGCATGAAATTGCTGCGCCGCAAAGAATATCCCGACGGCAGATTCACGCTGGCTTTTGTCGGTTATCAGGATGAAGCGGACGGCGCCGTGCTGGAACTGACACACAATTGGGATACATCCTCGTACAACCTGGGTGAAGGCTACGGTCACATCGCCATTGAAGTCGACAACGCTTATCAAGCGTGTGAAAACACCAAGAAACTGGGCGGCAAAGTAACGCGCGAAGCCGGTCCGATGAAACATGGCACGACGGTCATCGCGTTTGTCGAAGATCCTGACGGATACAAAATCGAATTCATTCAGAAAAAACAGTCCAGCCAGTAACACCCGCAAACAGCAGTTTCACGATATCCAGTCAGTAAAACTCATCCTTGGAGTAAGAAAATTGCCGGTATCCTGTTGATATCCGGCAACGAATGCCGCCATTCCTTGATCGGCTTGGTCATCACCATTTCGCTGAAAAATGTAAGATGGCTCGCGATGCACAAATCCGTACTGTCTCTGCATACGGCAACCAGCTGTTCCAGCAATTTCTGATTGCGGTAAGGCGCTTCGATAAAAATCTGCGTCTGTCTCAAACTGATCGATTGTTTCTCCAACTCCGCTATTTTGCTGGCGCACGCCGCACTCTCGACCGGCAAATAACCATGAAACGCAAATCGTTGTCCGTTCAGACCCGAAGCCATTAGCGCCAATACAATGGAGGAAGGACCGACCAGCGGCACTACCGTAATATGATTTTTATGCGCCAAGCGGACTAATTCAGCCCCCGGGTCCGCCACCGCCGGACACCCCGCCTCCGACAGCAATCCGCCATCCTGCCCCGCCAGTATCGGTTCGAGCAATACCGGCAAATCTTTTGCCGCGGTATGTTCGTTCAGGGGTTGCATATGCAACGCTTGCAATGGCTGCTTGCAGTTGAGCTGCTTCAGGAATTGCCGCGCCGTTTTGGGATGCTCGGCGATGAAATACGATAATTCCGCGATACAGTGTTGTACCGCTGCGGGCAAAACCCAATCAATGTTTTCCGGACTAATCGGGGTTGGAATTAAATACAGCTTTCCAGCCATTACCGTACCGGTGATGAGATAACATCGGACATAAAATCAATCTGGGAGGCGGTTGCTTTAATGCAGCGTTCGCGGCGCACTCAGAATGAACTCCGGTATCGCCACGTCAAAATGATAACCGTCTTCCGCCGCCATCTGATAGCTCCCTTTCATCGAACCGACGGAAGTCGAAATGACCGTGCCGCTGGTGTACTCAAAACTATCGCCCGGTTTCAGCAACGGCTGCTCGCCCACGACGCCCAGTCCGCGCACTTCCTGCGTCGTTCCATCGCCATTGTTGATGATCCAATGCCGGCTGATCAGCTGGCTAGCCACCGTGCCGTTATTGGCGATGGTAATGGTATACGCAAACACGTGCCTGTCCGCATCTTCATCCGATTGATCGGGCAAATATACCGTGCGGACAGTGACGTCAATTTCATACTTCTTCTCTTCGGTCATGTTGCGGTCCAATTTGTTTTTATGACTTTGCGGTAGTTTACCAAGAAAAAGTTTAAGGCGGATCAATCGGAATTATTTGCGTAATAATTTCCACTCTGTTACGCGCCCCCCTTCATTTGCGGTTAAAATACCGGATTTGTTTACGAGAGGTTTTTTTCATGTACCGCTTAGCACCTAGCATTCTTTCCGCCAATTTCGCCAAACTGGGCCAAGAAATCACCGATGTCATCGATTCGGGCGCAGATATCGTTCACTTCGACGTGATGGACAATCACTATGTGCCGAACCTGACGATCGGCCCTTTGGTTTGCGAAGCCATTCGCCCGGTCACCGATGCCATCATCGATGTGCATCTGATGGTGGAACCCGTGGATAGAATCATTCCCGATTTCGCCAAAGCAGGCGCCAACATCATTTCATTCCACCCGGAAGCATCTAATCACATCGACCGTACCATCGGTTTGATCAAGGAACAGGGCTGCAAAGCGGGATTGGTATTCAACCCGGCCACCCCACTGTATTATCTGGATCATGTCATCGACAAATTGGATTTAATTCTGATCATGTCGGTCAATCCAGGTTTCGGCGGACAAAAATTCATTCCCGAAGCGCTGAACAAATTGCGTGCGGTTAGAAAACGCATCGACGCCAGCGGCAAAAATATTCTGCTGGAAATCGATGGTGGCGTTAAAGTCGACAACATTGCCGAAATCGCCCGTGCCGGTGCAGACACATTCGTCGCAGGTTCGGCTGTTTATCAAGCCGGTAAGGATTCCGACCCGCATCGCTACGATTCGATCGTAGCTGCATTCCGTGCTGAATTGGCGAAAGTTTAACTCACTGAAATTGTTGTTTCCTGCATGCAAATGAACCCAAGTCTCTCTAGCAACACAAACGCTCCGGCAAGAAAAATAGAATCTCCATTACCGGTCAAAGTCATCATGATCGATCTGGACGGTACGCTGCTCGACACCGCCGAGGATCTCGCATTATCCGCAAACCTAATGTTGAAAGATCTGAACAGGCCGGAACAATCGACGGCAACGATCCGCTCGTATATCGGCAAAGGCATACAAAAACTCGTCAAGCGCACCTTGACCGGCGAGCTCGACGGTGAACCGGATACCGCTTTGTTTGCCAAAGCGCTGCCGATTTATGAAAAGCACTACGCGGACAATCTGAGTCTGAACACGCGCCCCTATCCTGGCGTAATCGAAGGTGTAGAAGCGTTACAACAAGCGGGTTTCAGACTGGCTTGCATCACCAATAAAGCGGAAGCTTTCACGCTCCCGTTGTTGCACGCCACCGGATTGTTCAACAAATTCGAAATCATTTTGTCCGGCGACAGCTTACCCAAGAAGAAACCGGATCCACTGCCGCTGACGCATATCTGCAAGCACTTCAACGCGCAACCGCACGAAGCGCTGCTGATCGGCGATTCGCTGAATGACGCCATCGCCGCCCGTGCGGCGGGCTGTCACGTATTCTGTGTAACCTACGGTTATAACGAAGGACGTAACGTGTACGAGTTGGATTGCGATGCCATCGTCGAATCGCTGGTGGATGCATCAAAATTAATTACAAAACTGCCCTGACTGCGCACATGACCGAAGCCGAATTTGATCAGCTCGCGCAGCAAGGATACAACCGCATTCCGGTTGTGCTGGAAACTTTTGCCGATCTCGATACACCGTTATCCATCTATCTGAAACTGGCTAACCAGCCTTATTCTTATCTGCTGGAATCGGTGCAAGGCGGCGAGCGTTTCGGCCGGTTCTCGATCATCGGCTTACCGGCAACAACGCGTATCGAAGCGCGCGAAAATTCGGTCACCACGATCAATCCGGATTCATCGGAAACCGTTACGGTCGACAATCCGCTGATTTTTGTCGAATCCTATCTGGCGCAATTCAACGCGGCACCCTGCCCGGCAGGAAAATCGCGTTTTTGCGGCGGCCTGGCCGGTTATTTTTCGTACGATACCGTGCGTTACATCGAACACAAATTGCAGGGTCACGCCAAACCGGATGTTCTGAATACGCCGGATATGCTGTTATTGCTATCGGAAGAACTCGCGGTGGTGGACAACCTTTCCGGCAAGCTGTACCTGATCGTTTATGTCGACCCACACAGTAAGGATGCCTACCGGAATGGGCAAAACCGCTTAAAAACGTTGCTGACGCAATTGCGCCAGCCGGTTGCGATTCCGACCGAGCAAGCGGTTGCTTCCGCTGCCGCGGTTGCCGAATTTCCCGAAGCGGATTTCAAAGCCGCGGTTGAACGAGCCAAGCGTTATATTTATGACGGCGACATCATGCAGGTGGTATTGTCGCAACGCGCCAGCAAGCCTTTCAATGCATCGCCGCTGGCGCTGTACCGCGCTTTGCGCAGCCTCAATCCGTCGCCGTATATGTTTTTTTATCATTTCGACGATTTCCATGTCGTCGGCGCTTCCCCGGAGATTCTGGTACGCCTTGAAAGCAGTACCGTAACCGTCCGTCCGATTGCCGGCACGCGTCCGCGCGGCAAGAATCCACAGCAAGACACCGAATTGGCCGCCGATCTGCTGGCCGATCCGAAAGAAATCGCCGAGCATGTCATGCTGATGGACTTAGGCCGCAACGACATCGGCCGCGTCGCACAAACCGGAACGGTCAAAGTGACGGAAAAAATGCAAATCGAAAACTACTCGCACGTCATGCACATCGTGTCCAACGTGGAAGGCCGATTAAAACCGGAACTCAGTGCCATCGACGTGCTGCGTGCAACCTTCCCGGCCGGCACCGTCAGCGGCGCACCGAAGGTGCGCGCGATGGAAATCATCGATGAATTGGAAGTCTCGAAACGCGGCGTGTACGCCGGCGCAGTCGGCTACCTCGGTTTCAACGGCGACATGGACCTGGCCATCGCCATTCGTACCGCCGTCATCAAAGATGGCAAACTGCATGTCCAGGCAGGCGCGGGCATCGTTGCCGATTCCGTACCGCAAAACGAATGGGTGGAAACGCAGAACAAAGCCAAAGCCATTCTGCGCGCCGCGGAAATTGCTGAAAACGGATTGGATAGTAAGATTTAAGGAAACGCTGATTAATTCGGCGGACGAGATGAAGCACGAGGCGCACGGAACGCAGCGACCAAGACATATCAACAAGATAGGCGCGGGAGCGAGTACCGCGCAACGAAGCGATTCGCTCGTATAGTCAATTAATCAGCGTTTCCTTAGGCTACATCGCTAAAACCGATCAG
>JAFEEI010000110.1 GCA_018241205.1 Pseudomonadota bacterium | reverse complement strand
CTGCTACGCTACAAAGAAAGACGCCTGTTTTGCTGTAAAGTTGGACAATCCGGATATCCGAAGATAAACTAGTTTCTATCATAAAGTAACGGTTTTCAGCCTTATCTGCAAAACATCGTTATAGTCTAGTTTTGTTATCATACAAATTCTTTTTTTAATCAGTATTGAGGTAATTTTCATCTATGAGTCAACCACTGTTTCCAATGCCCGATCCCAATTTATATACCGAAGAAGAAATCGCAAATCTGGTTCATACATTTTACGCAAAAGCCCGGAAAGACCCGGGACTCGGTCCGATTTTTGAAGCGCATGTCATCGACTGGGATGCGCATTTTGTACAGATGATCAATTTCTGGTCGGCACAGTTGCGCGGCACCAGCCGGTTCCGCGGTGCACCGATGCCGAAGCATATCGCTTTACCCGATCTCAATGCGGCATTGTTTGAACGCTGGCTGCAGCTTTTCAAAGAGACAACTCAAGAATTGGGCAACCCAAACCTGCAGCAGCAAGCCAATGCTATTGCCACGTTTATTGCCGGTCGGTTGTGGCAAGGTTATCAAATGAGCAATTATCCGGATAAACAGCCAGCCACGCTTCATACCGCATAGCGTTTTATTACTTCACGGGATCGATATTGGGAAGCATCAAAAGCAAGATTATCGTTTTCTCCATTCTGGCCACGCTGATTCCTTCATTGGCGCTAGGCATATTGTCATTTCAGCAGAACGAAACGATGATCAACGAGAATGTCACCCGTGAGTTACGCGCTTTGGCCAATTATGCCAGCCGGGAATTGGATTTATGGATCAAGGAGCAAATCCTTACGGTTCGTGAACTGGCGACCTCGAAAATTCTGACTGAAGGATTGTCGCTGGAGAATCAGTTGAAAAAGGACAAGCTCATAGCGCAACGAAAATCGCTGGAGCTGTACTTGAAGTCCGTGCATAAGCGGCTGGATGCTATATTGGAGTTAACCGTCGTCGATGTCGACGGGAAAGTGATCGCCAGTAACTTGGAAACACCTTTTCCGGTCAAGCTTTCTTCAAACTGGCCGCAAGATGCATCGACACAAGGCGAGATGGTTGTGCCACCGCAGTGGAATGCCGGTTATGCAACAGCCATATTAAGTATCGCCGTTCCCATATTGTCGATGGATGATTTCATTCTGGGCGCGTTGATCGTCACGTTTGATTTGCGCGACATCCAGTCAAATTTGAAGGATAAAGTTAAATCGCCACCCGGCGATGTTTTGTTACTGGACGCCAACGGTTACATTATGCTGGCCAGCGATGTTTCGATTGTTAATCCCGATAATCCTGTGACGCTTGATCCGGCGGCATTAAAACGCTTGCGTGATCACTCGGGAGAATATGAAATATTTCAGGGGCCGCGGCAGGAAAAAGTAGCAGGCTTGGCTTATGTATCGGAGAAACCGCTAATCACCATCATCGCGACCAGAAGCCATCAATTGATCTATGCTTTTTGGGAGCAACAACGGAATTTCTTTGTTACCCTGATCAGTGTCATCATTCTGATGGTGGCTACCATCGCTTTCCAAATGAGCCATGCGATTGTCGTGCCGTTGAGAAAATTGATTGGCGCGACAGAGCGGATTGTGAGAGGCGATCTGAATGTCGAACTAACGACCACGCAGCGTAATGAGTTGGGGCAGCTGACGCGGATGTTCAATCAGATGACAGATCAATTGCGCCGGAACGATGCCGAGATCAAAGAAACCAGCGCCGCTATGCGGCAAAAGAATGAGTTACTGGAAACACTATCGGTAACCGACAACCTGACTGGTTTGTATAACCGCAATAAACTGAACGCCATCATCAATGATCAGCTGGCGCGGTATGAGCGCAACAAACGTCCATTTTCCGTGCTGATGATCGATGTCGATCATTTTAAATCACTGAACGATAGCCTCGGGCATGTCGCCGGGGATGAAATCATCGCCGGCATTGCAAAAAAGATTTCGCAATCGATTCGCAACGTTGACTTTGCCGCACGTTACGGCGGTGATGAATTCATTATTATCCTGGCCGACACTGCGATCAATGAAGCGCTGAAGACTGCGGAGCGTATCCGTGCGCACGCGGCCAATGTACATTGCAGCACAATCAACAAGACACTAAAAGTAACACTCAGCATCGGAGCTATTCAAAGTGAGCCGGAAGATATTTCCCTCACCATATTGTTATCCCGAGTGGATGGTGCACTCTATGAAGCTAAACGAGGCGGGCGTGATCAGATTTACAGTGTACAGCCAAAATCAGAATCAACAGTGTAGCTTATGCTTGCCTAAGGATTGTGATTTTTACCAGCTGCCTCAAGGCCAGTATTGAGAATCCAGCCTTGTTTCTCATCAACCTGCACACGCAACCATGAACCTTGGCTCGCATTGGCGGTAACTTGGGTGTTTTTTTTCACAGTAGTTAATAATTGCGCGTGGATACTCGGCATTTTACGCAAATTGACATTTGTTTTAGTGTGCAGCTTGATCGGTGTATGGAATTCCAGAAGCACGCTATTGCCATTCACTGCCCTTTTGTGGCTTGGGGTTGTTATCAGACTGATTAATTGCTTGGCTTGCGCAACATAATTCATGGCTGAAGCGTATTGATCTTTGGCGTAGAGCATGGAGGCTGTTTCTACCAAATGCTTTGCTTGAATTTGCAATACTTGATCAGCTGGAGAAATCTTCATTTGCTTCAGGTTCGCAAGCGCCACTTCCGTTTCTGCGATGGCGGAGGCAGTACCGGGTTTAGTTGCAAGCCTGTGTAGTTTGACTTGCGCCCGGGTGGCCTCCTTATTGACCTCCTTCAGTGCCAGAGCCTGATTTTTCTGGCTTATTTGATAGCTCTTGATTATTTCGTCTTTTTCTGCGATTTTCTTTTTCAATTGTGCATTTTCTTTGCGCAGATTCTCATCGTGCAAAGAAGTGATTGGAGCAGGTTCGATAACCGGAGCGGGATTCTGTTCTGGAAAAGTGCATCCGGTAAAAGTCAGAGCAATAATGGCGGTAATCAGCAGATTTGATGATGCACAAACATATGGTGGCGTATCAAATCGAAATTTGATAGTTTTATCGTTCTGCGATCCTGATTGATTCAGCATACTATCTTTTCCAGTAGATTTTTCGCTGCATTCGTATCGGACTTATCTTACGAATATTTTGATGCGATCGATTTCATTTGATTTGAGAAAAATAAAATTCTCGATTAATTGTTTTGTAAGTTTGCCAATGAAGTGTGCATAAAGTGAATCCCATTGAAATCAAGTTTACCCAAGAATCGAGGGGTTTTCCAGGTATTCAGCGATTGCGCACTGATTAGATTCGTTCGCAGTATGCATTTTTAGTGTTTCAAAATACAATGCGGCTATGTCAGTATGAAAACAACCGATCAAATTTTCTATTCTAAAAAGTTTCTAGGCGCATTTTTTGTACGGAGGTGATATGTATCAGAAAATATTGGTGCCGATCGACGGTAGCGCAACATCCGAGTGTGCGTTGGACGAAGTGATTAAATTTGCCCGGCAGCAAAATGCACACGTGGAAATCGTGCATGTTTTGGAAGATATTTGGTATTCCGATAGCGAAAGTTATCTGAATTATGCTGAGCTGGTTCAAGCGATGAAATACAGCAGCGAGAAAATGCTTGCACAAGCGCAAACAAAACTGCAGCAAGCCGGAGTAGCAGTCGAGGCAAAATTGCTTGAAGCGCATGATGAGCGAGTGGCTAATATCATTGTGGACGAAGCAAAAAATAGTAAAGCGGATTTAATTATGATCGGCACGCATGGTCGGTCCGGTTTCAGCCATATGCTGCTGGGCAGCGTCGCGGAGGGGGTGGCGCGCACCGCGCATATTCCCGTGCTGCTGATTCGCGGCAGCTGATAGCGGCCGCAAAAGATCACAACCGGAAATCAATCCGCAGAATCCTTCATTTCAAAAATCAGATTATGGAAAATTATGAAGCATTGCTAACGACGATCGCCCTGATGATGGGGGTTTCCTGGGCGAGCGGCATCAATCTGTATGCGGTTCTCTTGGTGCTGGGCTGGGGCGGTTCAACCGGTCACATCGATTTACCCGCGGAGCTGGCAGTTTTGGAAGATCCCTTGGTGATTGGCGCCGCTGGTGTCATGTATTTCATCGAATTTTTCATCGACAAAATACCAGGAATGGATTCCGTTTGGGACTCCATCCAAACCTTCGTGCGCATCCCGGCCGGTGCTATGCTGGCGGCTGGTGCGGTGGGGGATGTGACACCGGCATTGGAGATTGCAGCGGGTATCTTGGGCGGCGGCATGGCGGCGACAAGTCATGCGACCAAGGCGGGTACGCGGTTGTTGATCAATACGTCGCCCGAGCCTTTTACCAACTGGTCGGCCTCGCTAACAGGAGATTTTCTAGTATTTTCCGGCATGTGGACCGCGCTAAAACACCCGGAAATCTTTCTTCTGCTATTAGTCGTTTTTATCGGTATTGCCATTTGGCTGTTACCTAAGCTGTGGCGTCTGATCAAAGTGATGCTCACCAAAATAGGAAAGTTTCTGGGCTTGGTAAAAGCGGAACCGGTTACACCCGGTGAATCAGGTATGCCCATTTCTGTACAGAAACATCATCAACTATCAGCATTGGAGCGATTGCAACAGTTACGTGACAAAGGTGCGCTGACGGAGCAGGAATTTGAACAACAGAAAGAGAGAATCCTGAAAGAAAGCAGTCACTGAACCGGGCTGATTAACTGCTATTGCAATTCACGCTACGTAATTTTGCTTATATAAATCCTTATGCCGCCTCGCTGTGATATTTTTTGCACAGTTGTCGATAATTACGGTGACATCGGGGTTTGCTGGCGATTGGCAAAACAACTGACACAGGATCATCGTCAAGTTGTAAAGTTATGGATCGATGATTTGCTGTCTTTTTCCCGCATTGCGCCGGATGTGAATCCCAGCATGCAGCGGCAAAGTGTGCAGGGCATTGAAATCTGCCAGTGGCAAGCGGTGTTTCCGGAAGTTGAACCGGCCGACGTGGTGATTGAAGCATTTGCCTGCGAATTGCCGGATGTTTACATTGCTGCAATGCTGCGCAAGAAAAGGCAACTGGTTTGGATCAATCTGGAGTATCTCAGTGCCGAGTCTTGGGTGGTGCAGTATCACGGTTTGCCTTCACCGCATCCGCGCTTTTCTTTAACCAAAACATTTTTTTTTCCTGGATTTGTGCCGGGTACCGGCGGGCTGCTGCGGGAAAATAATTTGACGGTGCAACGAGAAATTTTTGATGCTGCAGCAGAACAGGCATTTTTGCAGCGAAAAGGGATACTGGGGCGCCGCTCCAATGAGATACGTATTTCATTGTTTTGTTACGATACTGCACCGATTGAGAAGCTGGTGCAGATATTATCCGAATCTTCTGCGCCGGTTTTGCTGATCGTGCCGAAAGGTAACACAGCCGATCGCATTGCAACCTTATTGGGTCATGCAACAGCGCGGACAAATGGATTGTTTAAACAGCAACAATTAACCGTGCAGATCATTCCATTCCTGGAACAAACCGATTATGACCGGTTGCTATGGAGTTGCGATATTAATTTTGTGCGTGGCGAAGATTCCTTCGTACGCGCACAATGGGCTATCAATCCGTTTATTTGGAATATTTATCCGCAAGCAGAAGAAGCGCATTGGAAAAAGCTGGATGCTTTTCTTGCACTCTATACGGCCGGTATGCCGGCGGAAACTGCGGCCGTAGTGCGAGACCTTTGGATTTGCTGGAACGGAGGGAATGAAATGAATAACACGATCTGGATGAACTTCCTCGAGCTGCGCGGGTCTCTGACGCAGTGTAATAAAAAATGGGCTTTACAGCTAACCGGACAAACCGATCTTGCATCTAATCTGGTGCAATTTACTGAAAATCAGCTATAATTCGCCCCTTTTAGTTTGTTGTTGGCAACCGCAAAAACCACATCAACTTTGCTTTAACTTCATTTGGGAACTGATAAAGATATGAAAACTGCAATGGAACTCCGCTCAGGTAACGTCGTGATGGTAGGGAATGACCCTATGGTCGTGCAACGGGCAGAATTTACCAAATCTGGCCGCAACGCATCGGTGGTTAAAATGAAACTGAAAAATTTGTTTTCCGATACCACGACGGAAACGGTTTACAAGGCGGATGAAAAATTCGATTTGGTCGTTCTCGATAAGAAAGACTGCACTTATAGTTACTTTGCCGATCCGCTCTATGTTTTTATGGATGCGGACTATAATCAGGTGGAAGTGGAAGCGGACAATATGCAAGATGTTCTGAATTACCTGATCGATGGCATGGAAGATGTTTGTCAGGTGACCTTCTACGATGGTAAAGCGATTTCCGTTGAATTACCGAATACGATCATACGCGAAGTGGAATATACCGAACCAGCGGTGCGAGGCGATACAACCGGAAAAATCATGAAACCGGCCAAACTGGTGGGAAGTGGTTTTGAAATCCAGGTTCCCGCCTTTGTGGAAATCGGCGACAAAATTGAGATTGATCCGGACAACAACGAATTCAGAAAGCGTGTTTGATTACAGGGTTGATCCGGTAGATTAAAAAAGAAAGGTGGCTTTTGCCACCTTTTTATTGAGAATTAAACAGCGACGACCCGGATGTCGGGTTCAATGGTTTTCAGCATGTTTTCAATCCCTCTCAACGTGCCGGATATCGAACTCGGGCACGTGCCGCATGCGCCTTGATAATGAATGCGCAGAATATTGCCTTCCAATCCTAATATATGTAAATCGCCGCCGTCACTCTGCAAATACGGGCGTACTTCTTCATCGAGCAAGACATTAATTTTTTCCAGACGCAATTGATCTTCTGGATTGAGATTAGCCAATGCACTGTTAGCCGTTGCAACAGTTTCGGCGGTCTGGGCAGCAGCAGCCGGTGCTGCGCGGATAGGATCGGCGATCTCGCGCGCCAGATCCTGCCAATTGGCTTCGCCGTCTTGCGTGACGGTGATCCATTGGTCGATATAAAAAACATTGGTAACGTGATCGATATCGAACAGCGCGGAAGCCAACGGATCGTCTTTGGCAGCTTCGGCATTGTCGTACGAGCGTGCGATTCCCCACGTCAGTGGTTCCTTGAGAATAAATTTCAAGGCATTTTTATTCGGCGTACCTTCAATATCAGCAATTTTGGGCATTTTGATTTTTCGTAATATTGAATCCTGCGGTTAATCGGTAAAGCGATATCGAGCGGCAATATGGACTAATCAGGTCAACATAGTTTCGGCGGATCGAACGCTGAGTGCTTATCAAACTAAGTGCTTATTCGGTATCGGTGACGCGGATTCGCTGCTTTCTTCGGTCGATGCATTGGAGAGCGAATTCAGTGCGGCGTGCAACGTATGCCAGGGCAAAATGGCACATTTGACGCGTGTCGGCAAATCCCGTATACCGGAAAAAACTGTCAACCGGCCGAGGTGATTCGGTTGATTGATATCCAGCTTTCCGGTCGCCAATTCGCGAAACTCATGAATCAGTGTTTCCGCATCGGCGCGCGATTTTCCCTTGACCGCCGCTGTCATCATCGACGCGGATGCTTTGCAGATGGCACAGGATTCGCCCTGGAAAGCGATGTTATTGATCTGATCATTATCCAATTGCAACGTGATATCCAGGCGATCGCCGCATAACGGGTTATGCCCGACGGCATGGTGATTGGCATGATCCAGCTTGCCATAGTTGCGCGGCTTGCGGTTGTGGTCAAGGATGACTTCTTGATACAGTGAATTCGTATGCATCATAAAAAAATCTTTTGTACGGTTTTAATGCCGGCAACCAAAGCATCGACTTCTGATTTTTTATTGTAAAAAGCGAATGAAGCGCGCGAAGTGGCCGGCACATTGAAGCGTTGCATGATGGGCTGTGCGCAATGATGTCCAGTGCGAACGGCAATGCCGTCCTGATTCAGAATGGTACCGACGTCATGCGGATGGACTCCAGCGATGGTAAAAGAAATTACCGCTGTTTTTTCTGCGGCTGTGCCAATGATTCTGACACCCGGCATTTCACTGAGGCGCTCGGTTGCATACTCAAGTAAGTCGAATTCGTAAGCAGCGATGCACTCGATTCCAATGGCGGTCAAATACTCGACTGCAGCGCCGAAACCTATCGCAGCGGCAATGGGCGGCGTGCCGGCCTCAAATTTATGCGGAATGGTATTGTAAGTCGTCTTTTCAAATGTGACGGAGGAAATCATGTCGCCGCCGCCTTTAAAAGGCTGCATTGCTTCGAGCAAAGTTGCTTTGCCATAAAGAATGCCAACCCCGGTCGGGCCGCAAAGTTTGTGTGCGGAAAAAGCGTAAAAGTCGCAATCGAGCGCTTGCACATCGATGGGAATGTGCGGTGCTGCCTGAGCGCCATCAATCAATACCGGCACACTGTAGCGATGCGCGAAATCGATCATACTCTTGATCGGATTAATCGTACCGAGCGCATTGGATACGTGGATTAGGCCGACAAATTTGGTGCGTTCATTGAATAGTTTTTCGTACTTGTCAACTTCAAGTTCGCCTTTGTCATTGATCGGGACAACACGGATCTTTGCGCCTTTTTCCTCTGCGAGCATTTGCCAAGGCACGATGTTGGAATGATGTTCCAGCGTCGTCAGGATGATTTCATCACCTGCCTTGATAAATTTCCGCCCGTAACCGTGCATGACCAGATTGATGGAATCGGTCGTGCCGCTGGTGAAGATGACTTCCCTGTCTTCACGGGCATTGATGAATTGCTGTAACTTGCAGCGTGCGTTGTGATACTCCAGCGTGGCAACTTCGGATAGATAATGGACAGCACGGTTGATGTTGGCGTGCTGCGTCGTTTGATACCGCACCAGCCGGTCAATAACCTGCTGTGGCATTTGACTCGAAGCTGCATTGTCCAGGTAGATCAGCGGCTTGCCATCTATTTTGAGTTGCAGAATCGGAAAGTCGGCACGGATTTTTCCCCAATCAAGGCTGGAAGAAATTTCGGGCTTCAAGGAAATATTGGCTGAATTCATAGTGAGTTGCTTTGCGTTTGATCGAGAACCGCTTGCTCAAGTTGCTGGCGGAGCGATGTTACCGGAATGCGACTGATAATTTCAGCACCAAACGCATAGGTTAATAAATTGCGCGCAGCTTTTTCCGACAAACCGCGGCTGCGCAGATAAAAAATTTCTTCCTGATCGAGCTGTCCGACCGTGGCACCATGCGAACATTTAACGTCGTCGGCAAAAATCTCCAGTTGCGGCTTGGTGTCCACTTGTGCTGTTTTGCTCAGCAGCAAGTTACGGCTGGATTGCGACGAATTGGTGCGTTGCGCATGAGGGCGTACGATAATTTTTCCATTAAATACCGCGTGTGCCGTGTCATCGGCGATGCATTTATGCAGCTGATGACTCGTGCCGCCCGGTTTGCTGTGATCGATGCAAGTATGAGTGTCCGCCAGCTGGCGATCCGAAATCACAGTCAATCCGTCAACAACGCATTCGGCTGCTTCATCGGTTAAGCGGACATCCAGGTTATAACGCGATATGCGCGATCCCAATGCAATACTGATCGATTGATAATTGCTGGCATGGGCGAGCGATACCGCGCAATTGGCCAAATGAAAAGCTTGTGTGCTTTCACGTTGCAGCCGGATATGCTGAGCACGAGCATTGGCAGCCAGGCTAATCTCGGTGATCGCATTGGTAATGTAGGCAGCTTTTTCAAGTGCTGCATAATCTTCAATCAACGTGACCCGACTGCCGCTTTCTCCAATAAACAAACAGCGCGGATAATGGGTAACCTCGCTTTGCGTCGCGATGAACAATACGTGAATAGGTTCGGCGACGACGGTATTTTTGGGTGCAATAATTACCGCGCCATCGCGTAAAAAAGCGGTGTTCAATGCAGTAAACACGTTGCTGTCAAATCGCGCATATTGACCCAGATGAGATTCCAGGATTGGCGCATGCGTGGATAAGAGCTCGGGCAAGTTGCCTATTGTGAAGGCAGGATTGGCGATAACCGATAATTGCCGGGAAAAATGACCGTCAACAAATACCAGGCGGTTTTTCACCTCATCCAGAAATAAATGCTGAATGTCCTGAATGTGCAGATTGGAATCCGGTTGCGACGGACGGTAGGGCAGGCGGGTGAGTGATGAAATGTCCGTGAAACGCCATTCCTCATCGCGTTTGGTCGGTAATTTTTGTGTACTGACCCGGTCAATGGCTTGCGCACGTAATTGATTCAACCAAGAGAGCGATTCGGCAGGTTTGGCTTGCCAGGATTTCAGCAGGCACTCGAGATAATCCGGATGGGTTGCTTCACTCATGCGCGAACCCCAGCCATCGCTTGCTGCTTATTGGCGCTGATCCAATCATAGCCGCGTGTTTCCAGCTCCAATGCGAGTTCTTTGCCGCCAGTCATGACAATACGGCCTGCCTGCATGATATGCACGAAATCGGGCACAATATAGTCCAACAGGCGTTGATAATGGGTTACCAGAATCGTGGCATTGTCTTTATTAGTAAGCCGGTTAACACCACTGGCGACAATTTTTAATGCATCGATATCGAGACCCGAATCGGTTTCATCGAGTATGCTCAGCTTGGGTTCCAGTAATGCCATTTGGAGGATTTCGTTACGTTTTTTCTCACCGCCGGAAAAACCTTCATTGACACTGCGATCCAGAAAGTCAGGTTTCATTTCCAGTAATTTCATTTTCTCACGCACAAAGTCATCGAACTCGAGCGGATCGAGCTCTTCTTTGCCGCGCTGCGCTTGTACCGTATTGTAAGCAAGGCGTAGAAATTGCGTGTTGGCGACCCCCGGAATTTCGATGGGATACTGGAAAGCGAGAAATAGCCCGGCGCGGGCGCGTTCTTCGGGCGGTAATTCCAGCAAATTTTTACCTTCAAATTGAATGATTCCACCGGTCACTTCATAGGCGGAATGGCCGGCAAGCACCTTGGCAAAAGTACTTTTCCCCGAGCCGTTTAGACCCATGATGGCGTGAATTTCCCCACTTCTGACCGTCAGATCGATACCTTTCAGAATCTCTGTGCCATTGATGCTGGCGCGCAATCCCTGAACCGAAAGAATGGTTGGACTGTTTTCAATAATCATCCGACACTTCCCTCCAGTTTGAAGCTCAGGAGCTTGGTGGCTTCAACGGCAAATTCCATCGGCAGTTGCTGGAATACGTCTTTACAAAAACCGTTGATGATCATTGAAACAGCTTCTTCCGCGCCGATGCCGCGTTGCGAGAAATAAAAAAGCTGATCTTCGCCGATCTTGGAGGTGGAGGCTTCGTGTTCAACCGTGGCGCTGTTATTGTGCACTTGTATATAGGGAAAAGTATGCGCGCCGCATTGATCGCCGATCAGCATGGAATCGCATTGCGAATAATTACGAGCGTTTTCCGCCGTCGGGGCGATACGTACCAGCCCGCGATAGCTGCTGTTTGAGTGACCTGCGGTGATGCCTTTGCTGACAATGGTGCTGCGCGTATTTTTTCCGATGTGAATCATTTTAGTGCCGGTATCCGCTTGCTGGTAATTGTTCGTGACGGCAACGGAGTAGAATTCGCCGACCGAGTTGTCGCCGCGTAAAATGCACGACGGATATTTCCAAGTGATGGCAGAACCGGTTTCCACTTGTGTCCAGGAGATACGGGAATTGGCGCCTTTTGCCAGCCCCCGCTTAGTGACAAAATTGTAGATGCCGCCGATACCTTTCTCATCACCGGCATACCAGTTTTGCACCGTTGAATATTTGATATCCGCATTGTCCAGTGCAATCAACTCAACAACGGCCGCATGCAGTTGATTGGTATCGAAGCGGGGCGCAGTGCAGCCTTCGAGATAGGAGACGGAAGCGCCTTCTTCGGCAATGATCAGGGTTCTTTCAAATTGCCCGGATCCTTCGGTATTAATGCGGAAATACGTGGATAGATCCATCGGGCATTTGACACCTTTTGGAATGAAGCAGAAAGAGCCGTCGGTAAATACTGCGGAATTCAAGGCTGCGAAATAGTTATCACCGACCGGAACGACAGTACCCAAGTATTTTTGCACAAGCTCCGGGTGCGTATGCACCGCCTCGGAAATAGAACAGAAAATGATGCCTACTTCCGCAAGTTTCTGCTTGTAAGTCGTAGCAACCGAAACGCTATCGAAAATGACATCAACCGCCACTCCGGCCAATGCCGCACGTTCATGCATCGGTACACCAAGTTTTTCAAATGTGCGTAATAATTCAGGATCGACTTCATCCATGCTGGCCAGCTTTTTCTTCGGCTTTGGTGCTGAATAGTAGCTGATGGCCTGAAAATCAATTTTAGGGTAATGAACATTCTGCCATTCGGGTTCGGTCATGGTCAGCCATTTTTGATAGGCTTGCAGACGGAATGACAAAAGCCACTCGGGTTCATTTTTCTTGGCCGATATTAACCGGATGATGTCTTCATTCAATCCTTTGGGTGCAATATCGGACTCAATATCAGTGACGAAGCCATGCTTATACGGTTGATTAACCAGACTTTGCAATACTGCACTCATTTGGTTTTCTTCCTTCTTTATTAATATTATTAATATCTTTTATTTATGTTTAAACTGGCAACTTAATAAAATCTTGCATTGCCGAGCATCTGGTTAGTAAATTCTTCAACAAAATACACCAATGAAGTCGCTATTGATTAAAGCTTAGCGGCTTCTTTTATACTAAAGCTGTCACCGCAGCCGCATGTATTATCAATATTCGGATTGATAAATTTGAAAGAGCAATTAAGACCATCCTTGGTGAAATCAATTTGAGAACCATCGAGATATGGCAGGTTACTCATATCTACAACAATTTTTGCCTCATGGGACTCAAATAATTGATCATTTGATGTGATCTCGTCTGCATAATCGAAAGTATAAGAAAATCCCGAACATCCGGATTTCTTGATTCCGACACGCAGCGCAAAACCTTTTTCGCGCTTTAAAAGTTGCTGTCGGATATGCCTTGCGGCATTTTCAGTTAAGGTAATGGACATAACAATTCAATCTTCTCAATTTGGATAAAATCAATATGCGCTGCTTTTTTATTTATTCTGTGGTGCTACCAGGCTTTAAATACAAGCAAAGTAACTAAAAATTCGACACAGATTAAATTAAAATGTTCTGTAAATTACAGTGATTTCCTAGCAAATTGAGCCATTTTAACCAAAAAATATCCGATTTATGCAACGGTCGATTCACGCATATCGCGCATGTCACGCATATCAAGCAGTGGAACAATGGTTTCATTTTGTCGATCTATTTGATTGTCGACCAGTTCTTTCAATGTTACCGCGCCAAGATATTCAAAAATAAGCTCGTTTAATTTTGCCCATAAATCATGCGTCATGCATTTGCTATCATTGTGACAATTTTCCTTACCACCACATTGTGTGGCATCAATAGGCTCATCAACTGCAAGAATAATATCCGCTATCGATACTTTGTCTAAATCTTTTGCCAGACAATACCCTCCACCAGGACCACGAACGCTATCCACGAGTTCAGATTGGCGCAATTTAGCGAATAGTTGCTCCAAATATGATAGTGAAATTTTTTGCCGCTGACTGATGTCTGCAAGCGTAACAGGGTGATTACTTTTTTGCATCGCAAGATCTAATAGCGCAGTTACTGCAAATCTTCCTTTCGTTGTTAGTCTCATCATTGAACTCCTTTTAAGAATCGAGTGAATTGTTCTTGTTCTTATTGCCGCAATACGCGTACGAATATACAAAATAATACTTGATCAATATAGTCAACTATACAATACCCGATCGATTTGGTCAACTATAAATCTATTGGAGCCGTAAATTTTATGTAAATATCTATAATTTAATACGAATAATCATGAATATAATGAGAACGTTAAGAAAAAAATGAGTAAATTTATTATTCGAAAAAGCTACAAATAGAGCTAATTTGGCTATAATCATCAAGCTCTAAAATAACCAATGGGTAAGAAAAAAGGATGATCAGTTGTACGAGATGATCGGTTTTTGATAGTTTTTTTAGGTAGCTGAATAGATTTAATTTAAATAATGAGATATTAGGGAGAAGAATATGAGTATGGAAAGTGAGTTTAGAGTGAGATTCGGAGGTTTGTGGAATTCACTCGTTTTACTCTTTGTGATTATTGTCTGTCTTCGTTTCTCAAGCCTTGAGTTTGCTGATGAAAACCTGACCAAAAGAATGTTTAGCGCGCTACATTTATTTTTAGGCTGCATTGCAACTGGCGTTTTACTGGGTATATTAAAAATATTTTTAGCATTCTCCAATCAAACATACACGCGCGCACCTGCATCGGCAAACTTTGCGCGCGGCCTTAAATACGGAATAGTCGCTGGTGGTTTACTGATTTTCATTGTAGGTGTACTGCAATTAAATAATTTCTTGGGCGTATTTCAACCCATTGCAAACGGATTGCTAGCGAAATTAACAGCGATTTTTGTGTAACTCGTTGTAACAATCTTGAGGGCTGGTTATTTTGGTCGGCCCTTGTCAACTCAAGCGATTGCAAAAAAAAATTTACTATCATTTTACTTAGCAAAACAAGTAAAAGACTAATAAGCATTATCTTTACGCAGTACGATCCAGACAGTTTTGAAGATGATCCAGAGGTCGAACCAGATGGACCAGTTTTTGAGGTAGTAGAGGTCGTGTTCGATGCGCGCCTTCATTTTTTCCAGCACTTCGGTTTCGCCGCGCCAGCCATTGACTTGAGCCCAGCCGGTGATACCAGGTTTGGCCATATGGCGCAGCATATAACCCTTAATCAGTTTGCGGTAGAGCTCATTATGCGCCACGGCATGCGGACGGGGGCCGACGATGCTCATTTTACCCTCCAGCACATTAAAGAATTGCGGCAATTCATCCAATGACGTGCGGCGCAGGAAACCGCCGATTTTAGTCAGACGCTGATCGTTCTGCTTGGCTTGCTGAATGGCGGCGCCGTCTTCGGTGACTGTCATCGAGCGGAACTTGTATACGATGATCTCCTCGCCATTGAGCCCATAGCGGCGTTGCTTGAAGATTACCGGGCCGGGTGAGGTGACTTTTACTGCTATGGCGATGCACGCCATCACAGGCGATAGCAAGATGATGATCAGCAAAGCCAGTACAAAGTCGCTGACGCTCTTGACCACACCGTCGATACCGACAAAAGGCGACTCGTTCATGGCCACGACCGGCACATCGCCTATGTACTCGAACCGCGCCTGCATCAAATCGAAGATATAAATATCGGGCAGGAAATAGATCAATGACGTGGTATCCGGCAACTCATCCATCAGTTTCTGAATACGCGGCTGAGACGACATCGGCAAGCTGATGAAAACCATCTCGGTATTATGCTTCTGGATGTAGGGCACGACATCGTCCAATCCCCCCAAGCGCGAGCCGAAATCATCCGGCCGGGTGATCGCCGCTGCCGTAGCAGGATCAACCGGCTCTTCCGTTTGCGCACCGAAGTTACCGGCGATGCGCGAACTGCTGCGCTCATCGAAGAAGCCTTGATAACTGATCAGCAAAAAGGGCAGCTCGGCGATATGCCGGATGAACGACAAGCTGTTTTCATTGGCACCGATCACGATCGCCGAGCGTAGTTTGCCTTTGTTATACAGATTGGTGACGATGCTGCGTACCGTAAAATGGCTTGCAATCAGCATGAGCGGTGTGACGATAAACCAGGTCAACAGAACTTGTTTGGAAAACTGATTGTAAAATTTAGTGGCATAACCGAGAAACACCAAAATAGCTACAATCACCAGCCAACCCATCACCGTGTCGCGCATATAAGCAAGCAAGCGGCCCTTGCGCCAATTGCGGTAAATGAGAATGCGCTCGTAAATATAGGTGGAAACAAAAAAAGTGATGATCACAAGCACCAGATAGTAGCTGGTGAAATCTTCATCGTATAACCAAGCAGTCAGGATCAGCATGCTCCAGATGATGAAAGGGTCGAGCAAGTGCTTGAAAAAGGCTACGATGGGTAAATCGTTAGCTGTCATTGTTTTCCGTACGTGTACTGTAGATTGACGTTGACGCCATTGGCGTTAAATCCGCCCAGAGAATTATTGGTTTTTAAGTCGTTATGATAAGCTGATGCCATGAACTGCAAACCGGGGTAAGGGGTGTAGATGAGCTTTACCGTGGCATTGCGAAATGTGTTTTGTGTACCTATCGGCAAGAACGAGTCGGTAAAAATTGAGAAAGTATTAAATTTCATATCTTGATAGAGTAAATCTCCTTGAAGCCTTACTTTTCTTGTTATATCCCAATGAGAGGTAACGCTACCCCCGGTATTAAGACTGAAGTTGGCGGTGAGCATTTGCATAGATGCAGTTTCACGCCATCCGGTAATCGATAAGCCGATCTTGCTGGTAGGTTGCCAGCTATAGGCCAGGCGGGCATTGAACCCGCTAAAGTTGCGCGCCGTGAAGCTTGCATTGGTTCGTTCTACCCATCCACCTGTTCCAAAAAGGTTCGATTTTGCGGATACCGCCCAGTTGATTTTGGCCAATGCTTCTTTTTGGTTATAGCTATTATCGGTGAATGAGCCATCGGCTGACTGGACAAGAACCGGAAAATCACCGATGGTGTCGCGAAAGAGCACACCGATGGTATTTTTGCCCGATGTCACAAAATCGACTCCACCCTCGAAACGGTCTTCAATACGATTAAGAAAGCGTAAAGCGGGACTGTTCGAGTTAAGCTCATAGTGTGTATAAGTGCCGTTCAAGCGCCAACGTGGATGAATACTCCAATTTGCGTTAATGAATTCGGTTTGTTCGGTTCTTACATTTTTTGCACCCGGTTGAAACAAGAATGGCGCCAGAGACTGCACATAACTAACACCCATATTGCCTTCCAGCCGATTGCCGAGGAACCAATGCCAACTACCACTGAAGTTTTTCAGGTTATTGTTTATTTGGCTGAATTTATCGAATTGAGTGTGCGACCAGCTTAAATTCGCACTGAATTGCTGCCGTCCGATTTCTTTCCCAAGCAGAACCCCGCCGGTAAAGCGATGGGAAATATCGAAAAAATTACTCGTGCCCAATACCGGCAACGGCATTTTATCGCGTATGCGTAAGATATTGTCATCGGCAGTAAAGCCGTAACTGCCATATGGCCGTATGAGTTCGCCGAATACCGCGGCAGACGCAGAAGAACCGAAAAACAGCAGTAAAGCGCCCGCAGAAATCAGCGTTCGCAGCTGAACAAGTGGTGAAAGGCAGATTGCGATGCATGTAATAGACTGAATAGTGCGAGTAAATGTAACTTCCATGAATTGATGTTTCATTAACTTGAGATTCTCAGAATTTCAGTAGATAAAGTTCAAGCTGTTTGACAGAACTTGTGGTTTCCGCGTCATATTCTCATAAAATGATTTACAGCAATACTTTTTCCAGCCTAAAAAATACTTTTTTAACTCCATCGACGCTCTTTTTCGATATTTTTAACAATTTGAATTAGATTCATGAGTCAAGTTGGAAACAGAGATAAAGTATTGGCCGTGTATTGCAAAAATAATTCAGATTGGAATTACGGCACCGGCTTGCAATAAGATTAGTCAGATGCGATAAGTAACAAATAAAGTGAGCCTGCTCATGCAGCGGGTTTACATTTTGTAGAATGAGATAGTTACTCGAATCGCAAATTAGAAGTTCAGTAAGTTTCGAAAGCAATCGAGTATCCCCGCAGAATCGGAGCGGTGGCAAAAGAAAAAAACGCTACCAGTAAATGCAATAATCGATAGAAAAAATAGTCCGATAGTAATTTTTAAACCTTTCTGATCGTATTTTGCTTTAATTACTCGTGCAATATCGTCATAAGATTTTCCGGATATGTCGATTTTTTCTCTCGGGATGGCGGGAGTTTCATTAGCAGCTTCTCGCGTTACTTTTTGTTCAGGTTTGCTGACACGAGGTGGGATTGTCCGGGTTTTTTCAGGTGTTGTCGGAGCTGGTGGAACTGGTGGCGCCGATTCCTGAGCCGGGCTATTGGTTACCGAATCAGATTCGTGGTTTTTCCTTTCCTGATTGTTAAGCAGAATGATGTAATGAAATACATCGGTAATCATACCCATCCGCTGCGTGGCTTCATACACGTCTTTGGCATCAATGATGGACTTATTGCGCTCGTATGCAACATTGAACGATCTGTCACACAGTGAGTTGATTGTGCGCGGTGTCCCGCCTGCACCGAACGCGATTGAAAGCGCCTCCCATCCGGTATCCGAAATGAGAGTGGGAGCGCCCCCGGCCACCTGAAGACGATGCGTAATATATTGCATTACCCGGTCGGTATTCATTTTTCCCAATGTTTCCAGCGCCGCGATGCGTTGTTTGAATGGCGCCATTTCCGGCCTGTTGATTTTTTCCATCAATTCTTCCTGACCGAGCAGCAATAATTGAATAAGTTTGGTAGATCCTTCTTCAAGATTGTTTAGCAAACGGATGCCATTCAGCACATCTTCCGACATCAAATGGGATTCATCGATAATAACCAGGCATTTTTTCCCTTCGGCATTGATTCTCAGCAGTGCATTGCGGATGTCGCGCATGACGAAGGTTTTCTCCGCTGAAGTCGGTTGAACACCCAATTCCTGTGCAAGAAATAAATAAAGATCGGAACTATTGGCAGGCGGTTCCGCCATCCAAATCAATTTGATGTTCTCGGGAAAATCAGACTTTATCATCTGACTCAAGGTGGTTTTGCCGGATCCGATCGGACCGGTTACCACGATCAAACCTCGTCCACTGAGCAAGGAACCGGATATTTGCTTGCGTATCCGGGCATGATCGCCATGATCATAAAAAAACAGTGGGTCCGGTACATTCTCGAACGGAAGCAGATTGAGGTTGAAGTGCTGCGCGTACATGTGCATTAATGGGCTCCCTTTACGGCAAAAGTTTTACTTCGACTCGGCGGTTTCTGGCTCTACCTTCTTCGGTACTGTTGGAATTGATCGGCCGTGTATCGCCATAACCGGTTACCGATATCCGTTCTTTCGGTATACCGTGTAACACCAGTATATTGGCGATCGCCTTCGCACGGCGCAATGATAAATCCATATTGTCGCTGCCGGATTTTCCGATTGGTATATTGTCGGTATGCCCTTCGATCAGGACGCGACTGTTTGGAGAAGCGGTTATTTCTTTTACTAATTTTTCAATGGCCAGATAAGTAACATCTTGAATCACATCTTGCCCGGAGCGAAAAGTCTTGCCGCCAAATACTGTCAGGGTTTGCGGTTGGGTATTCGAGTTGGCTGCTGTAATGCTTGTTATCGTTTCTTGCGTCGTTGTCAGCTTATTTTCAAGTTGCGGGATATTTTTTTTCGCATCCTCAGCGAAAACTCCATCAGCTTGGAGTTCGGCGGCTGGTTGATTTAAGACATTGTTTGCCGCTGGCGCTAGTGGAACTGGGGGGGCTGTGGGCGCAGGCGCAAATGCTATTTCTGGGCGATTATCCCAAAAAGAAGTTGCATGAACGGGAAGATTTAGAGCCTTATATGTAATAGAAACAGATAAGGTGAAAAAAATCACAGACAATCCAATGAAAATTGAATGCATAACAAGATTCTCGATTAATGTTTCAGATTTAAACGAATATTTACGGATTCAAGCGGAAATATTTTAGTGCATTGACAGTTGCTTTGCATGCGTGAAGGTGAGGGCAATCAATATATATCAATATGCCCGTAACTTTCATAATTTTTTGCAAAAATATTCTATGTTAGCAAGAGTCAATAACCAGTAATATTCTTGCTGCAAACAAGTATTTTTAAAAATACTATAAATATTCATTGAGTTACTGATTGCCATAGCTATAGTTAAGGTAATCCTTAATAAGGAGATGCAAAAAAGAATCAAATGATTGCCTTTGGAAATAAGCTGGTTTCGACCTGCTGCTTTGTCAATCCAATCGTAATCAAAAACTAACAGGGGGTATGTGCGTTACTCAAGTGTACCAGCGGGTTTGAAGGCAAACCCGAAACGGGATTTATATGTTTTTGATCAACGCGGCACACTGATTGCCAATGCACTGGTCAAGAAAAACCAAGTTCAAATCGAAATTAAAGATGACAGCCAGCATCCTTCACGTTTGATTTTGGCGTTGCCGCCTCCATCCGTTACACTTGCAGATATGGAACGGCTACGTGGCTATGAGCCGATGTGGAGCTTCGATCCGAATAAAACATCGTCGGATGCCTATGTGAGCTTTAAGGTGCGCCATCACAATAATTTTGCCACGTTCAGCTTTACCATTGCGAGTGGTAGCGTGGGCGTAGCGGAGACCGCGAGCGGGATCGGTCAACAGTAACCCCACCAGCTCGGTCGGATGGTATGCACGGAGTGCTGCGAGCGTATGCAGCAACAATGTGCCGGTAGCGGATCTGCTCGATAAGTGTAGTAGGGTGGCATTCACTGAAAATCTACACGTCGATGCGCTGGTAACGGATGGCTGGTATATACGTTGGATTATTTGGATGCTGATGCCATACCGGTCGCTTTCGCGTTGGAACCGGAGCTTTTTATCAAGTAAGCATGTCTCAGCAGTAGACTCTTCTTCCGGTCAGCGGAAATCGCGAAAACTTTCCCAATCGATCCGTTTCGGGATTTTGCTGATTGCATGTACTCGTAATTGTGGTGAATTATGTCTGAATCAAGCTGTTTCTAATTTCTTGATCCGGTTTGACACTGTTTTAAATCATCGCTACATTTTGTTTACAACCAGTTTATTGAAAGGGGGATGAATGTGAACCAAAAGTCAGGTAGCAGCGCAATCGGCACTGATGAACAAATCATTTCCGGCAGCAACGGGTGGTTGATGTTGATGGTATTGCTGCCGGCTTTATTGTTTGCGGTTTTTTTAGTGGCCACGCCGGGTGGGCCTGTTAAATTAATGACCGGTGCAGCATTGCTGGTGATTACGCTTTTCTGCTGCAAAGGATTGTTCACGCTCGAACCCAACCAAGCGGCCGTGATGATTTTTTTCGGCAGTTATGCTGGAACGGTCAATACAAGCGGCTTTTTCTGGGTGAATCCGTTTTATAACCGGACCCGGGTATCGTTACGGATCAATAACTGGAATACACCGGTTCTTAAAGTCAATGATGAGCGCGGCAGTCCGATTGAGATCGCCGCCGTGATCGCTTGGCGCGTGCAAGATACTGCCCGGGCGGTATTCGATGTTGAGAGTACGCTGAATTACTTGCAAATTCAAAGTGAATCGGCCGTGCGCCAAGTCGCCAGCAGTCATGCGTACGATAATGTCGAGGGAGAGCAGCGCAAGAGCTTGCGCACCGATTTGGATGCCATCGCCGGATTGTTGCGCGATTCTATCCAACAGCACGTCGAAGTTGCCGGTATCGTCATCGAGGAAGCCAAAATAGCTCATTTGGCCTACGCACCGGAAATCGCCAACGCCATGTTGCGGCGGCAGCAAGCAGAAGCAGTGGTAATGGCACGGCAGAAGCTCATTGACGGTGCAGTTGGAATGGTCGAGGTAGCACTGAAAAATCTTGAGGATAAAAAAATAGTATCGTTAACGCCCGATCAACGGGCAATCTTGGTTACCAATCTGATGACCGTATTGGTGTCGGAGAATGGCGCGCAACCGGTGATTCAGATGGCGCAATCGACGCAATAAGACATGACGGATAGAAATAATGAGCCAGTCTGAATAGGTCCGTTTTTATAGTGAAGGGCAAATGCAGTTATGCTACATCTATGTTTTTTCTGCCACTTCTCATGTTACAGAATGACAATCGCATTACTGGGCTGTCCCTTGGGACGAAAGCTGGTTGAAAACCGGCAGATCGTAAAGCGTAATTAATACCCAGCTGCTTGCAGCGGGTGCTTTATTAAATAAGCAAGCAATCCCCCTAGCTTTGCCGGGTGGCTCCAGAATGTTAGACCGTTACGGCAGCCAACGTTATGTTTCGTCCCAGCCAAGAGACGAGGAGTCAAAAATGAAGGGGTATCAAAGTTTGAGCCATACACGCTGGGATTGTAAATATCATATGGTGAAGCCTTTGTGCAGCTCCCCCATATAAATGATTGAGTGATAGCATCATGTTTTTAAAAAAAGCCATGAAGTGATTAACATGAGTTTTCCGGAATATGATATTACCCGCCACACTCGAAAAAGGAGTTTCTCTTGAAGTAGACTCATTAGTCTGGAATCTGGGGCGGTGGTTTAGGCGATGAATTGGTAGAAGATATGGCGAACTCGAATCTGGGCGTGATGTAGTTTCCTGGATTTTCGTTGGAAGGCGATGTATCGGATCAACGTGTCAAACATAGCCACGGAATTGCCACAAACGGCTATTGCCGCGTTAAAATTAAAATCGTCAGAGTCGTGTTATTCCTCGCTCATTTGCGGGGAAATGACTAAGTCGGTCTTTTACAAATTAATTGGGAATTACATTGAGAAAAGAAATTTACACGATTTTTCAAAGGTCTCGTACTATGGAAGTTTCAAGCTGACAAAGTATGCAACCGACCGTAATTATCAATCAACATCGCAATACCGCGATCATTGCGGGAACGAGCGGAAACAAGCTGCTGGTGATCAAACTGGGAAAAGGGAAACTGACCGTGACAGCGGTAACGTTGCAACAAATCAATGTGCAGGGATATACAGTGAGCGATTATTCACCTGCGCTGGCGGCGCAGTCGTATTTGCAACATGGCGCGGGCGTTACTGAGAAAGCCCGGAAGTTTCTTGAGAAAATAGCGGCTGGTGAATTCTCCGATCAATTAACTTTTACACCGCAGTAAGAAAGCTGCGAATCACGATAAACTGAAATCCCCCACAGATCGAAACTCTCTCGGCTCTAAAAAAATTGCCTGCCAAAATGGGGTAACTCCATTGCGAGTATTACGCAATATCTACGCAAACTAGGAATCTGGCCTCTTCATAAACAGGTTAGCGATTGAGATAAGCTGAATGAAGCAGCATTCGTTTGCGGAAGGTAGGTTTTATTCTCGGGCGGTATAGCAGCACAAATCATCATCCGTTACTCGAACCTGACCGACGTGATCTGGAACGGTCAAAG
>JAFEEI010000010.1 GCA_018241205.1 Pseudomonadota bacterium | reverse complement strand
GCGCGGTTTGCAGCAGCGCCATACCGATGCTGTCGGATTCCTCGCCGAGTGTCGTGTCGCTTCCGAGCATGCCCGGCCATTTGAGGATTTCCGCAACGGTTAACGAGGGTGCCGCCGGGTGGCGCGTTTTGACCGTTTGCTCCAATTGTAGTAATCGTTCCAGTAAGGCATGGTCGAGCTGCTGGGAATTTTCTGCGTTCGTGGATGGGGAAAAATTCAGGCGGCATTCGACTTTGCCGCGACTGAGCTGGCTGGTCAGCCGTTCGCGCATGGCTGGTTCCAAGCGGCGGAAATCATCCGGTAGGCGGAATTGGATATCGAGATAGCGGTTGTTGACCGAACGGATTTCCAGATTGAACGATCCGTAAGGCATTTCCTGTGTAGCGGCGGCATAGCCAGTCATGCTGAAAATCATGATAACGGTGTTTTTAAAATGTGGAAGGGAGAATAGCGGGATAAGCTGAGCAAGTTGCCGTCGCAGACTGCCGGTGCGGGTTTGCGGTCGAGCAGACCGGTCACGGTAAAAGGCATGTCTTTGTTTTCCGGATCAAACACGATTTGACTGGCATCGATGTATTTGTAGTCGCCCGGTGCATTCAAGCGCCATAAATTGGGGATGTTGGGGTAGGGTTGATGCAGGCAATACGCCGTAGTGTCGCCGTGAATGACCAGAACCGGCTTTTTGAATTGCTCGGCTTTGTTTTTGATCAAGTCGCGCAGCAAGCGGAAACCGTCGCAATCGATGCGATTGCTCGCAGTACAAACAGGTTTCTCATAATCGAAATCGAACATATCCGCTTGGAAAGCGATTATCACTGCTTGAGCGGATTCCGCCGTGGCAAAACGTTGCTGCAGCCATTCGGCATTGGCTTGATCGCGCCGATCCGCTTCATTCAGCACATCGTCGATGTTGCTGCGCAGAATTTCCCAGCGGCCATTATTCGTACCGGGAATATGCAGCGTGGCGAAAGCGACTGGGCCGATGTCCCACCGTGCATTTTCGATAAAACCTTGCTGCCGGATAAGGCCCGGGATATCGCGCGTCAATTGCTGCCGGTCCTGCTGAAAAAATAGTTGGCGCAGATAATCGAGGCGTTCTAGTTCGTCATATCGCGTTGAAGTATTAAACCGGTCACAGTCCGTCCAGTCGTTATCGCCGGGGGTGTAGACTGTTTTATGCGGATTGAGGCGCGCAATCTGGCGGTAATGGTCTTGAAACAGATCGTCGCTGCATGCTAACCGGCCTCTCTTGAAATCACCCAGATGGATCAATACGGGTGGATTCAAAGCGTGAATGGCTTTGGCGATGGCACCGTCAGGTTGTTCTAGCAAGGCATATTCGGCATCGCTGTACGGCATGTCGCCCAGCACCACAAACCGGACGGTTCTTTCAGCAGCGGTAGATGCCGTGTTGTCCGCCGGCGCGGGCGCGGCAAAAATCAGCGTGAAGAGGAAAAAACATACCTTCGCCGTCATGTCGCGGATCATGCCGTCATGTGGCTCTGAAAAACCAAACCGGCGTGTTCGCGCAGTTTATGGAAGCGGATGGCAGGCCAGTTTTCTTGCGCGACACTGAGTTCCGCGCCGAATGAAGCCAGGAAAGTAGGGGCGTCGACAGCGTCGTAGGCGATACGGTGGGCATTGGCTTCGATAAAGCGCTGCAACTCGCGCGGATCGTCGCAGGTGATCCAGCGCGCCAGTTGATATTTGGCTGAAGTGATCCGCGCCGCGACACCGTATTCATGCTGCAGGCGGTGCGCCACCACTTCAAATTGCAAGGTGCCGACGGCGCCGAGCAGCAGCATATTGCCCAGGTGCGGACGGAATACCTGGATCGCGCCTTCCTCACCGAGTTGCGCCAATCCCAGTTTCAGTTGTTTGCTGCGCAACGGATCGGCGATTTCCACAGTGCGGAAAATTTCCGGTGCGAAAAAAGGTAATCCGGTAAATTGCAGCACTTCGCCTTCGGTCAGGGTGTCGCCCAGTTGCAATGTGCCGTGATTCGGGATGCCGATGATGTCGCCGGGATAAGCTTCCTCCAGAATGTCGCGGCGTTGCGATAAAAAAGACACCACCGTGCTGGTGCGGATGTCCTTGCCGTTGCGCGCGACTTTCAGGTTCATGCCGCGTTTGAATTGCCCGGAACAAACACGCACGAATGCGATACGGTCACGGTGCGCCAGATTCATGTTGGCTTGGATTTTGAACACCATGCCGGAAAATTTCTTTTCATCCGGCTGTACTTCGCGTTGAATGGCGTTGCGCGATTCGGGCGGCGGTGCCAGATCGACCAGTGCATCGAGAATCTCCTGCACACCGAAGTTATTGATCGCCGAACCGAAGAAAACCGGGGTTTGCTTGCCGGCGAGGAAGGCTTTGTGATCGAAAGCCGGCGATGCGCCTTTAATTAAATCGATTTCCTGCATTGCGGTGGCCAGGCCTGCGCCGAAGCGCTGCTGCAGTTGCGTATCATCAAAACTTGCGATTATTTCATTCTCGCTGTCGACGCGATCCGATCCCGGCTGGAATACGCGCATACCATTGTTTTGCAGGTCGCAGACACCATGGAAATTTTTCCCCATGCCGACCGGCCAAGTGAATGGGATGGTCGACATATCGAGTGTGCGCTCGATTTCGTCAATCAAATCGAGCGGTTCGCGCACTTCGCGATCCATTTTGTTGACAAAAGTGACGATCGGTGTGTTGCGCGCTCGACATACTTCCAGCAAACGCAGCGTTTGCGTTTCGACGCCGTTGGCGGCATCGATCACCATCAATGCCGCGTCGACGGCAGTCAGCACGCGGTACGTATCT
>JAFEEI010000109.1 GCA_018241205.1 Pseudomonadota bacterium | reverse complement strand
CCCTTGGGGCGGGGTCGTTCATTTTTTAGGGGGATTACCGGTGTAATTGCATGATTTTGCAATATTCCGCAAAGCATTAAGCAGTTGCCTGTGGTGTCGATCATCCGGTCAATTGTGGCGGCGTTGTTCATAGCCATAGTCAGCACTGCGGCTGAAACCCGATAGCCGACAAATTAGACCGGTCGGGCAGGTCTTCTTCTTTTGGGTGATGAACGAATACTGCACTTCGTTTCTTTCGCGAAAAAGACCGCCGCTTCCTTTAATATTTGCTGCTCCAGCTTTAATTGTTTGTTTTCTATCTTAAGCCACCGAATTTCTTCCCGCTCTGGCGCCAGTTTCCCATTACCCCGGAATGCCTATCCATTATTATCCGACTGGTTTTCCTTGACCCATCGTCCAAGCATGTTCGACCTGATTTTCAGGTTTCGGGCCACTTCTGCTATCGTTAGTCCCTGATCCAGTACCAGGCTGACCGCATCCAGTTATATTGCTTCCTCTGTTCCATTTCTTTCTCCAATCAGGATTATTTCCTCTTAACTGGAGTGTCCGGATCTATTGGATCACGTCAGTTTCGCTTAATTTTCATGCGAGATACGAATGAAATTTGGCTGGCATCGATAAATACGATTCCGCAGCTATCCGGTAATATCAACGGCTCCGGTAATCACTTCGCTTCTGAAGTTCAATTCAATAGTGTTATCAGTTTTTATAACAAACCTATTCTGGCTATTGCTGTTATTGCTGCAAGTTTCGAGTGTGGCTTGCTAGAATGTGGCATCAGTTCAGAGAAAATGAAATCAAATGGACTAAATCGATGAGTCATAACCCGGTGTACACCAATCCGGTTTGTGCAAGCCCAGTCAGATGGATATTTTCCGCATTGATACTGGTATCCGCAGCCAGCATAGTGAGTGTGCCGGTTGAAATTTCACCGCTGTCGAGCATGTTGACGTAAGGGGATTTTTCACTGAGTGTGGGTGCGGAACCGAACAGGTTTTGCCACAGTAGCGTGACAATGGCATCGTGGCTGGTGAGTTTGGTTGCGTCGATGGCGAAGGTGGCCAGCTGCTCGTAACTTAATCCTTCGTCGGCCTTACTCAGGCCGATGCCGGCGTAATCCTGGTTGGCCACGGAGGCAGCGCCGAATACCGCGCCGAGCAGTTTGGCGACTTCCCCGGCGTGACCGTCGAGATCGAGTGCCACATGCGCATCGGCGAATTTCACCCGCTCGATGTTCGTCAATGTGTCCTGGTTGTCGGGATTGGCGTTGTCGCTGAGGGTGTAGCCGCCGGGAACCGGGTTGAGCGTGAATTGACTGCGCGCTGAGTCGACTTGCACGGTATCGATTCCGGCGCCCCCATCCAAGTTGTTGCGGCTGCTGTTACCGATCAAGATATCGTTACCTTGGCCTGCGACGGCGTTTTCGATCGTAACATTGTCGGCGATCCATACGTTTGGAACCGGATCGCCGACATTAACACCGTTGGATTGAACGTAAACCGGCTGGCCGATAAACGATCCATCACCCGGATTCAAATCGATCACACCGGACATTGCGCCATCGTAACGGATGGTGTCGTTACCGCCCGCATCCCAGAGGGTTTCGTGGTAAGTGTTGGCATCATTGAAAGCGTAGGTGTCATCACCGGCATGGTAGCGGGTGTTGGCGCCGTATAAATATTGTATTGCGGCAATATCGAGCACCATCGGTGTGGTCGGGTGAAAGGAGAATTCGTTGCCCGTTTCGCCTTGTAAATTGGCGTAGGTATAACTCATAACGGTGTGAATGGTGCTGTCCAAATTCGTCGGGAGTACCGGTTTGGATGGCATGTCGGGATCGGCGAACGGATGGGTGAGGCCGAGCGCATGGCCAAGTTCGTGCAGAAGGGTTTCGAAGGAAATGTTGCCGGGGTTCCAGTCCTGCGCATTGAGCAAACTATTGGTATTAATCCAGATATCGCCCGCCAAGGGGCTTGTATTGGGTAGATAAGCCCAGGCCAATGTCGATTCATCGGGATCGTCGGTGTAGGCCACGCGGATATCGCCCACGTTACCGGGTGTTTCCGTGACCTGAACAAAATTGATGTTGGCGACGTTCGCCCACTGCTGCAATGCTTTGATAAAAGCGGCCTGATCGGCGCTTGTTAGTGGTGTGAAGGCGTCTCGCCAGGGCTCTCCATCGCCGAATTGAGAACCGTACCCGCCGGAGAGCGCTGACCAGTATGAAGCGCTGTTGCTGAACGGAAAGCTGTATGAAATGGTTGTGTTCACCCAACGCGACTCGCCGATGAGTGAGTCAATCGAATTGTCATGAGACAGTGTGATATGGGTGATGCTGCTGGAAACGAAAGGTGTCGGCATGATGAATCCTGAATCGGTAAATTAAGGAACGAGTCCGGAATGGTGTCACGATAAATCAAGCTGTTGTTTCTTGTAAATTTGTTTTTAGATAACTTCACAATTCTTTCCATCAACTTCACAAGAAATTAATATATTGAAGAGAATAATATATAAATTGCTTTGTTGAAAATGGCAGTCGAGTGATTGATTTGCAGATTGAATTAGAACTAGATTGCTCTTTATTCACGCGAATTCAATTCTCTTGTATAAATTTTTCATTTCAATTGATAGGGACTGAATAATGATCGCAATAAAAAACGCGATGTCATTGGGTGTTGGTTTGTTGGTATTTTTCCTGATAAGTTCTAACGCGAATGCGCTTCCGAGCTTCGCACGCCAGACCGGTTACGCGTGCAGTGCTTGCCATGTGCAGTCATTTGGACCTAACCTGACAACGGTCGGCAGAAATTTCAAACTGAACGGCTATACGCAGACGGACGGTAAGAATTACAATCTCATTCCGTTAAGCGGCATGATCCGCGGCTCGTATACGCATACGCAGCACGATCAGCCGGATGGTGCAGCGCCGCGTTTCGGCAAGAATGATAACGGCACGATAGATGAAGCGTCCGTTTTCCTCGCGGGCCGTTTGACATCTAAGATAGGCGCGTTTGTCCAGGGGACCTATGATGGCGTGGAAAATATCGGTGTGCTCGATAACACCGATATCCGTTTTGCCGATCACGCCGATGTTGCCGGTCAGAAAGTGGTTTTTGGTTTGACGGCGAATAACAATCCGACAGTTACCGATCTGTGGAATACCACACCAACCTGGGGATTTCCGTGGAGCTCGTCGTCCTTGGCGCCGACGCAATCGGCCGCCAATTTGATCGAATCGCTGGGATCGCAGGTGATCGGTGCGACGGCGTATATGATGCTGAACGATTTTTTGTATGTGGAAGCCGGCGGCTACACCAGTTTGGCCAAGAATGCGCAAAAAGGGATTAGCGTATTCGACGCGGAACAGCCCAGACTGAACGGCGGCGCGCCTTATTGGCGGATTGCATTACAAAAAGACTGGAATGGTCATTACGGCGCGGTGGGAGCCTATGGCATGCACGCCGATGTCAATCCGCAAAGAATCGCCGGTGCAGGCACGGACCGGTACGACGACTTCGGTTTTGATTTGACTTACCAATATCTCGCCAATCCGGTGCACATTTATGAATTCACCGCGACTTATCTGCGCGAAAACCGCAACTTGAACGCCAGCTCGGCATTGGGATTGGCAGACAAAGTAAAAAGCAATCTCGACACGGTGCGGATACGAGCCGGATATACTTTCCAGCAAACGTATGGTTTGAACCTGTTTTACAATCAAACCACCGGAACATCCGATACCGTCATCTACAGTTTCGGCGATCCAATCAGCGGCAGCCGCACGGGGAATCCGCTCAGCCAAGCATTTATTGCGGAAGCCAGTTTTACTCCTTTCGGCAAAACCAATAATTCCGTGATGAGTACGTTCGTTAACCTGCGTATTGCGGCGCAATACGTGCACAATTTCAAATTTAACGGCAGCGTGCACAACTATGACGGCTTGGGCCGCAATGCTGTCAACAACGATACGTTCTACCTGAACGGTTGGTTGGCTTTCTAAGGATTCGCTGTAAGAAATCTTGGGGTGATTGCAAAGAGGTTAATTGAAATAAGTGGAGAATATTTCATGAGGGATGGCATTATTCAAACCCTCATGAAGCTTCACAGAATTGCAGCAGTTAATGATTCGGAAAGCTGAATGCGCCGGTCTATCTTTGCACGATGGTAAATAGCTTTTCTAATTTCAGTTGACTGGTAGAATAAATCACTCTCCGAACGCATCCTGAATCCATTCAATTTCACGTCCACCGGTACCCGATAGCAGCAACGCATCGAAGCGGCAGGGTGGTTCGCTCTTGAGTTGGGATAAATAGTGCCGCGCGGTGTGTAACAGTTTGGCCTGTTTCGCCGGTGTGATGCTGGTTGCAGCCCCGCCGAACGCTTCGCTTCCCCGCATGCGGACTTCGATAAAAACCAGCGTTGCGCCGTCGCGCATGATCAGATCGATTTCACCAAAACGGCAGCGGTAATTTTGTGTTACCAGCGCTAGGTTTTGCTGTTGCAGGTACGATAGCGCTATCTGCTCGGCGTCACTGCCCTTCATTTTGGGGCGTATTCTGAGGTGTTTCCGGCGCATTCGAAGGTATTGCGATCAGCCGTGCCTTACCGTTGTCAAATTGCGCGGCAATGGGCTCGCGGGTAAAAAGATTGGGTGGCGCGAAACGAATATTGCCGGTTACACCGTCAAATGCGATGTCTTTTGCGGGTCGCTGGTGCAGCAGGTCGGTCATCAAGCGGAAAGCATCGATGCCCAGCGCGTAGAGGCGTTCCATTTCGGTATTTCTGGTTTTACTGGTGTGGCGGTAGGCCATGACGGCGGGGTGATCGGGTTGTAGCAGCCACGGCATACCGAGAAACTGGATGCCATTCAGGTCGCTATTAAGCAGGAGATTGTCGTTACCGGTAAAAATCTGTGAAGTGGCATACACCGGTGCTTCCGGATCGAGATAGTTGCGTAAGACACGTGCCTTGGCTGCATCCAGGGCTAAAAATGCCAGCCGGTCCGTTCCGGTTGTTAGGTCGCGCAATTGCTGCAACACCAGTGGATTTTCCGTATAGCGCAGCGATTCCGCGGTTTTTCCGTATTCGCCTTGCCAGCGCTGTTTGAAGGCATTCTGCAGGCGCTTCGATAGGGTACTGTCATCCCCGATGATGACGGCGTGGCTTCTGCCGCTTGCGTGTGCCAATTTCGCGATGTGACTGGCTTCGGTATCGGTTTGCAAGCCGAAGAGATACAATTTGGCCGGCATGGATGGTTGGTTGTCAGTGGTGTTCAATGTCAATGTCGGTACTGCAAGCGAATGATTGGATGCTATGGCTGCGACGCCATCGCGTGTCAGCGGCCCAAGGACAAATACCGCACCGGAAGCCACGGCATAGTAGTAACTCATGAGTATATCGAGCGGATCGTCGCTGGTGGCGTAGAGGCGGATTGTCAGCGGCAGCGATTGTCCGCGTTGTGCAGCGGTTTCAAAGCCTTCCTTGACGACATTCGCGGCTTCGGCGAATGCAGTAGATTTAAGCGGAAGCAGGAGCGCGATATGGGAAACGATCACCGGCTCCGACACAATTTCTGGTTGCGGGGGCTCTTCCATATCGATGGCCATTACTGGCGGGTTGCCGTATAGTGCCAGCAGAAACACCGTGAGAATTGTAACGAAACGTGCCATAGTGAAGATGATGCTGGAAAAAAACGCATTATATGTGGTTGCTACCCCAATAGGAAATTTAAGCGATATCAGCCTGCGGGCTTTGGACGTACTGGGAAAAGTTGACTTGATAGCCGCCGAGCATGTGCAGAATTCCCAGCACTTACTGTCAGCGCATGCCATTACAACAGTGAAATGGGTCAGTTTGCATCAGCACAACGAAATGGCGGTCTCGGAAAAAATATTGGCCTTGCTGGATGCTGGAAAAAGCGTTGCCTTAGTGACTGATGCGGGCACGCCGGGTATTTCCGATCCCGGTGCGATTTTGGTCCGGCAGGTGCGTGCGCGGGGTCACCCGGTGATTCCGGTTCCTGGTCCAAGTGCGGCGGTCTGCGCAATGTCCGCGGCCGGCATCGTAAATCCCCATTTTTTGTTTTACGGTTTTCTGCCGGCCAAAAGCGGATTGCGCAAACGCGAGCTGACAACACTGCAATCATACCCGTACACGTTGATTTTTTATGAAGCGCCGCACCGCATTCTGGAGTGTGTCACGGATATGCTCGCGATCTTCGGAACGGACCGCGAACTGACCGTCGCCCGGGAATTAACTAAATTATTCGAAACGATTCATACCGGAACGCTGCAACAAGTGTTGGATTGGCTGCAAGCGGATGCCAATCAGCAGAAGGGTGAGTTTGTGTTATTGCTCTCCGCTGCGGAAGTTCCGGAGAAATCGGACATCAGCGAGCAGGCGCACCATACTTTAGCCTGTTTGCTGGCTGAGTTGCCGCTCAAACAGGCGGTTAAGCTGACGGCGGAAATTAGTGGCGAAAACAAGAAAGCACTCTATCAATTAGCACTGGATTTAAAAGCGGCAGGCAATTCCAGATAGCATCAGAGCCTGCGCTATAATAGCGGCCACCATCACTATCAGGAAACTATCTTGACCAGCATCACCATTACCCGCCCGGACGACTGGCATTTGCATTTGCGTGACGGCGAACCATTACGCGCTGTGCTGCCGCACACGGCAAAACAATTTGCGCGTGCTATCATCATGCCCAACTTGCGGCCAGCGATTATCACAGTCGAAATGGCGTTGGCGTACCGCGCGCGAATTCTGGCCGCTTTCCCTGCGGCGCTGCAATCTACTTTTGAACCGTTGATGATCCTGTACTTGACGGACAATACAGCACCAGCGGAAATAGTCCGGGCGAAGGAAAGCGGCGCGATACATGGCGTGAAATTATATCCATCCGGAGCGACGACGAATTCCGGCGCTGGTGTCACTGATATCGCCAAATGTTATGCCACACTGGCGGCGATGGAGTGGAATGACTTGCCATTGCTGGTGCACGGCGAAGTGACAGATCCCGATGTGGACGTATTCGATCGTGAGAAAGTTTTTATCGACCGTATACTGGCGCCGCTAACACGGCGTTTCCCGGGTTTGCGCATCGTATTTGAGCATGTCACCACACGCGATGCTGTGCAGTTTGTAACAGAAGCATCCAGCAATATTGCAGCTACAATCACGGCGCATCATCTGTTATTGAATCGTAATGCGATCTTTCAAAGCGGCATCCGTCCGCATCATTACTGTCTGCCGGTATTGAAACGCGAAACGCACCGGCAGGCTTTGCTGGCAGCGGCAACCGGCGGTAATTCGAAATTTTTCCTCGGTACCGATAGCGCACCGCATGGACAAGCCAGTAAGGAAAATGCCTGCGGCTGTGCGGGCATTTTTACCGCGCATGCCGCCATCGAGTTATACGCAACGGCTTTCGAACAAGCCGGAGCGCTGAATAAACTGGAAGCGTTTGCGAGTTTTCATGGTGCGGATTTTTATTGCTTACCGCGCAATACAAGCTCGATTACGCTAAAGAAAGAGAGTTGGATTATTCCGGAACAGTATGATTTTGCCGGAGAGCCATTGATACCGCTCTTTGCGGGTACGTCTTTGAGTTGGAAGCTGGTGTAGCGCAGGAAATTTTCGGCACGAATGGTGGTCTGGGAATTATCCGTGTTTAACACCCGGTTACAGTGATAAAGCAACCGGGTGAAACTTTTCGATTAGTTTCTGCTGAGGCCCGGTGTGAACATCCGCCGCACCAATTCTGTTTCTGATAGTATCAATGTAATTCCGGGTGTCGATTCAGAGTTGCCTGCAAATTTTTCTGCAGATCTTCCCTTTTTTTGTGCCCGAACAATTTATAAAAACAATAAGCACCTAAACACAGTGCAATGACAGTTAAAAGAAGCGGAATGGGCGTCGGTATTTCCAGATACCAGCGCCACCATTCCAGACCTGCAAAGACGATAAAAATAGATGGCGCGATAACCAAAGGCAGTACATCATTATCGAGTATTTGATTGATTTTTTCTTGTGCAAACCCGCGCATTTCTTTTAAGAAACTGTGTGTCTGTGTTGGGTATTTTTGCATTTTTTGTTTGACGATTTTGAGGCGTAATTTTGGCATAGGAGTAATCGTGTCAAAGTATTATTGTAAATATCGAATTTGTTTGAATTGGATCAAGCTCTAGATCTTGAGCTTTCAGCGTTTATCGGCCATGTGGTTAAAAAGTTTATAGTGGGATGACACAGTCAAATTATGGAGAATGACCCGGTTAAGGGAGAGAAGTAGTGGCGAGCAAGCGCCGCACAAATCAATTCAAAAGCGGTAGGATCGCTTAGGCTGAATTTGGGGATAAGATACCGATACCGGTTCAAAAGATTGAACCGGGTAATTTACGTGATTTGCATTTAAGCAGGGGATATAGAGGTAAATTTGCCTGAAACCAGGTGTTGATTATTCCAGCGCTGATTTCCGAATTTATTTGAGATTTCCTGAGTTGATCAATCCGCTTGCCTTTTTAATGACGAAAAATCTCTTACTTAAATGTCACATTCAAGATCAATCGTATGCGATTTTATTGTTGCTGGGAGATCCAGCGTGTGGCGTAGCGGATTAGATCGGCGCCATCTTTCAGGTTTAATTTTGACCGGATATTGAATCGGTGCGTGTCGATTGTTTTAATACTGCGGCAAAGCATCTGGGAAATTTCGTGACTATTATGCCCTTGTCCGATCAAGTGTAAAACTTCAAGCTCACTGGATGTAAGCGTGTTGATTAAATGCTCGGGCTCGGAGCTTTTCATAACCATTCGCTTTAATAGCTTTTTGTGCATTTGCTTGCTTAGATAAACATTACCTTTTAGAACCTCACGGATAGCTTCAAGCAAAACCTCGCCCGGCTCATGCTTCATGACATAACCAAGCGCTCCTGCGCGAAGGGCTCGCTCAGCATAAACTGATTCATCATGCATGGAGATAAAAAGTACAGGTAAATCTGGAACCGCAGCATGTATGCTTTTGATTACCTCAAGCCCGGATACTGTTTTGAGAGTCACATCTAACAAAATAATATCCACGGGATTATTTTTCTTGATGATTTCCAGAGCTTCAGTACCATCACCTGCCTCGGCGAATACTTCCATATCCGGTTCCATGTTGATGAGCATGGCAAGACCATGCCGCAACATGGCGTGGTCATCAACGAGCATTACTTTTGCTTTCTTTATCGACATTTTTAATAATTTGTGTTTTTAAACGAACTTCCGTACCACCTTCTTTGCGCGCGAGAATTTCCAGCTTTGCACCCAATTCCTTTGCGCGGTACTGCATAATTTTAATACCCATCCCCGGTGTCGATGGATGATCGGTATCAATTCCTGTGAAACCGCAGCCATCATCACAGATAGATAAACACAGTGTTTTTTCATCGGAGGTTAAGGAAATAGTCAGATGCTTCGCTTTTCCGTGCCGGATTGCATTATTCGCTGCTTCCTGGGTGATGCGGTACAAATTGAGTGCCGTGCTGTTATCGTTGATAATGTTAATATTATTTCCAGAAAAGTCACATTCGATATTATACGTTGTTGAAATTCGCGTGGCTAAGGTTTGTAATGCTTGAATCAAGCCATTGGCCTCCAGCTCAAACGGAAGCAATCCTTGCGCAAGTTGTTTGATATGAATCACGGCTGTTTGCGTTTGGGAAGCAATGGAGGATGCTAGCATCGCTAAATTTTTATCGCCACTCGCCGAATTGGAGATTTTCTTTTCCAACACTCTGGCTTGATACCCGATAGCTGCTATTTGCTGCCCGACATTATCGTGCAATTCTTGTCCAATTGTATGCGCTTGCTCCTCAGCGACTGATACCAATGCCTGTTCCAAATGCCGGAGTTCAAGCCAGCTTTCCAGATCATTGGCAATCGCACTGACCAGTTTCTGTTCTTCCGGTAAACGAAATGGTTTATCTTCCGAGTAAAAAATACTTAAATGACCGCATTCTATTCCATTGATGAAGATTAGTGATCGCAAAACCGATTTGCTCTGATAAATTTCCTGGTCAAGCCCAGAACTAGTAAAGTTTGTATCTGTTTTGTTATTAGCATTGGATTGATTAATATTATTTTGGTTTTCATTTCTGGAAGTGAAATGTTTGTCGTTAACGTCGATAACTGCAGTAGCAATTTCCGGATATTGCAAGGCAGGTATTAAGTATTTGAATATACTAAAGCAGACATCTTGTAACGAAAGCTCCACTCCCATACTACGCCGTATTTCATATAAACAGGTGATCTCTTTCAGACGGGCATGCAGTAGCTCATCGACTTGTTTGCGCTCAAGCCATAATGCCAGATCACTCGTAATGGCATTGATTAGCCTTTGTTCTTCCATTATTAAAAATGGTTTGTCTTTAGGATAATAAACACTTAATTGACCGCAAGCTTTACCATTAATACAGATTTCTGATTTCAATTCATGGGTAAAATCCCTTGTCTGAGGTACGGAGGAAATGTGTTTTCCATCGAGATTGATTGTGATCGAGGTGTATTCCGGGTGCTGCATTGCGGGTATTAAAAACTTGATAATATTCTGGCAAACTGTTTCTACCGATAACTCAAGCCCGAGACTGCGGCGAATTTCATAAAGACATGTGATTTCTTTGAGACGCTCTCGTAGCTCACTTTCCTTGTGACTTAATTCTATCGAGTATTGTTCGGCTGTTTCTTTAGCTTGCCGGGCTTCTTTTTCTGATTGGATGAGCTTGCGCACAAACCAGTTTAATAACAATATTTCAGCGCTAATCAGTGCTGCCAGATAAATGATGATATCTTTCAGCTTTTCAGTGACCGGTTTAAATAACTCTTCCTCATCCAGCTTGAGGATCATGGTAAGGCCGATGGAATGCAATGAAGCATAGGTTTCAATGACTGGCACTTGACGATAATCGAAAGTAGCCGCTATGCCGCTTTTCTTGTCAAGCGTATAATTTTTCGATGGTATGCTCTCATCCGGAATAAGATGCTTGAACTGGACGCCATCGATCTGACTAATCAGACAAGCCATTTCGTGTTTTCCTTTTTCCGGTTTTGCACATAAGATGAATTCACCGGTTTCACCAATGGATCGTATTCCTCTAAACCGGCGCGTTACTTGCGGTAGTTTGACTTGGGTTGTGATACTACCAATGTGGTGTTTATCTTGATCAAGCACATCATTGGTGGTGTGAAGAATAAGCTCTTCATCCCATATCAAGAGCGTATCCTTGTTTAACCGCAGTACTTTTTTACTTTTAGAAAATTGACCAACTTGTGACAGTGTTTTACCTTGCTTGTCATGAACGACAGCCGCCGAGAAACCTGCCTCGGGTAATGAGTTAACATTGCGCACCAGGTCATGGAGCGCATTATGGTTGTCTGGCTCGGTATTGAGTTGTTGCATTGATTGAACGATAAACGGACGCAGCGACAACGCACGGGTATCTGCCAATCCTTTTTCAATTTGCGATTCCAGCAAATGCGCTTTTCCTTGCAAGGCAACCGCTAATCCTCTCCCCAGTACCGATTCAATTTCCTGCCGCATGACGGTATATACTGTGATGCCCGTTGTCAGCGTAAGCCCTAGCAATAATAAGCCGCCTATGATACTGATTTTGCGATCATCGCGTGTCAATGACAAATTGCTCTCCTCAATTGGGATCAATGGATTCAATTAAGTATATTAGAAATAGAGAATGTTCATTAAAATTTTGGCAATCGGATTTTGTATGGGTAGCAAGCGATCTATCAGTATTGTAGATACCCTCATTGCGTTATAATCCCCGGTTTAATCCGTCAACTGATTTAAAAATGCTGCAAGGTATTAATCTCGCATGTGTCCGTGGCGACCGTGAGCTGTTTAGAGATGTCAATTTTTCACTCGAAGCGGGCGGCTTGATGCAAGTGCGCGGCCCGAACGGTAGTGGCAAGACCAGTTTGTTGCGCATGCTGTGTGGATTGTCCAATCCAGCTGCCGGTGAAATCCGCTGGGATAATGCCTCGATACGCGACCTGGATGGAGAATATTACGCCGCGATGACTTATATCGGTCATTTGAGTGGAACAAAAGACGATTTAACGGTCCTTGAGAATTTATGCATTTCCAGTGCGCTGGCAGGTTTCGAGATCGGGATCGATCAAGCAAAAGAAGCGCTTAGCCGCATAGGATTGCGCGGCAGGGAGGCATTGCCGGTCAAGGTGTTATCGCAAGGTCAACGCCGCCGCGTTGCGTTGGCGCGCTTATTGGTATGCAAAACGCCCTTATGGATTCTGGATGAGCCTTTGGTTGCATTGGATGTGTCGGCGGTAAAATTGATACAGGAATTGCTTGAGCGGCATTTACAGGAAGGTGGCATGGTGGTGATGACGACGCATCAGGAAATTGATATTACAGCAGCATCAACCACGCAATTACATCTGGCTTGATATGTTTATGTGGATAATTAAGCGTGATCTTCTGCTGGCGGTACGGCGCCAATCGGATGTACTGACCACACTGTTTTTTTTCATCATCGTGGTCAGCCTGTTTCCACTCAGCGTCGGACCGGAAATGAACATGCTGCGTACCATGGCGCCCGGCGTGGTGTGGGTTGCGGCTTTGCTGGCTTCGATGCTATCGCTGGGACGGATGTTTTCTAATGATTATCTCGATGGCACATTGGAGCAAATGCTGTTGTCACCGCAATCGTTATCGCTTTTGGTGCTGGGGAAGGCTTTTGCGCACTGGCTGGTGACCGGCGTACCGCTGGTATTGATGGCGCCGGTTCTGGGTATTCAATACGATTTGCCGGTGGAAGCATTGCTCGTTTTAACATCAGCTTTGCTGTTGGGCACGCCGGTTCTGAGTCTGATCGGTGCAATTGGCGCAGCATTGACGCTCGGATTGCGAGGCGGTGGTGTGCTGGTTTCACTGCTCGTATTGCCTTTATATATTCCAGTATTAATTTTTGGCTCGGGTGCGGTGGAAGCTAACATGTCCGGAGTGGAATTTAGTGCGCATTTGTCATTAATCGGCGCATTCCTTTTGGTGACGGCTGTTTTTGCTCCTTGGGCAGCTGCTTGGTCGCTCCGTGTTTCATTGGAATGAGGCAGATTTTTACACTGCCTATTTGGTATCGATTTAGTATAAAATTGGCGGCTAAAATTTTTCGGACTCAACCGGAACTGAAATTTAACGTGCAGAATTATAAAATTTAATATGGCTATCAATTGGTTCAAATATTCTTCTCCGGCCAGCTTTTATTCACTGGCAGGGAAAATGATTCCGCTATTTGTTTTTGCCGCAGCGATACTTTTAGTGGCGGGACTTTATGTTGGTTTTTTTGTTGCGCCCACCGATTTTCAGCAAGGTGAAGCATACCGGATTATTTTCATACATGTACCCGCCGCTTGGATGTCGATGTTTCTTTATGTCGTGATGGCATTCTGGGCGGGCATCGGCTTGGCGTTCAATACCCGGCTTTCTTCCATGTTTGCATCTGCGATTGCTCCGACCGGGGCGATGTTCACCTTTATTGCCCTGTGGACGGGGGCATTATGGGGAAAACCGATGTGGGGAACATGGTGGGTTTGGGATGCGCGGCTGACTTCCGAATTGATCTTGTTTTTTCTGTATATCGGCTTTATGTCTTTGCAAGCCGCAATTGACGATCCGCGCCGTTCTGATAAAGCCGGTGCCATCATTGCGCTGGTGGGCGTAGTGAATGTTCCGATTATTTATTTTTCTGTGCAGTGGTGGAATACTTTGCATCAAGGAGCATCGGTAAGCGTTAATCAGGCACCTGCGATGGCGAGCACCATGTTGACGGGTATGTTAATTATGGTGTTTGCAAGCTGGATGTATGCCATTGCAGTCATATTGAAACGCGTGCGCGTGATTATTCTGGAGCGTGAGAGTCATACGGCATGGGTGGCTGAATTGCATAAAAAGGGAGCGGTATAATGAACTGGACAAGCTGGTCAGAGTTTTTTGCAATGGGTGGCTATGGATTATATGTGTGGGGTTCATATGCCGTGACATTTATTTGTATTGCCGGTGAAATTTTCTTAATTTCAAAACGCCACCGAACTTTGGAAAAGCAATACAGTCTCATCAACGGTATCAATAAAGAAGAGATAAAAAATGAAACCACGTCATAAAAAACTCGTAGTGATAGTATCCGGAGTGGCCGCATTAGGTGTCGCCGCTGTCCTCGTATTAAATGCATTTCAAAGTAATCTGGTTTTCTTCTTTAGTCCATCTCAGGTCGTTGCAAAAGAAGCGCCGATCGGGAAGAGCTTTCGAATCGGCGGGCTGGTTGAGGAAGGCAGCGTCAGACGTGACGATAGAACCACCACAGTCCGCTTTTCAGTAACTGATACAGCACAAACGATTCCGGTGGTGTACACCGGTATTCTTCCGGATTTGTTCAGAGAAGGTAAGGGAGTTGTCGCGCAAGGGAAAATATCGGCGGAAGGAGTTTTTATGGCCGATGAAGTACTCGCCAAGCACGATGAAAATTATATGCCGCCTGAAGCAGCGGAAGCCTTGGAACAGGCCGCCAAAGCACAAAAGACATCCTTGACACAATAGTCCCGGTTTATCTCATGCAGTCTGAGCGTATCATTCCCAAATTCTTAATAACCATTCATTCGTAAGAAAAAATCATGATCCCAGAAATTGGTAATTTTTCTTTAATTCTCGCCCTGCTATTAGCTATTATTCAAGGAACACTGCCGATCATCGGAGCGGCGCGCAATATCCCTTCGTGGATAGCGCTTGCCAGGCCAGTTGTTCAAGGGCAGTTCGTATTTGCTCTGATCGCTTTCCTCTGTTTAGCCTATTCCTTTGTCAGCAGTGATTTTTCCGTTATGAATGTGGCAAAGAATTCGAATACCGAATTACCCTTTCATTATCGATTGGCGGCCACGTGGGGATCTCATGAAGGGTCTTTATTGTTGTGGGTTTTTATGCTCTCAGGCTGGTCTGTAGCCGTCAGTGTTTTCAGTAAGCAATTGCCGGATGATATCGTGGCGCGAGTGCTGGGTGTATTAGGGCTTGTTGCCATCGGTTTTTATATATTCATGTTGTTTACTTCAAATCCTTTCGACCGCTTATTGCCGGCTGCGCCGGAAGGAAGTGATCTGAATCCGTTATTGCAAGATGCGGGCATGGTCATGCATCCGCCGATGCTGTATATGGGATATGTGGGGTTTTCCATCGCTTTTGCCTTTGCAATTGCTGCATTGCTGAGCGGAAGACTCGATGCAACCTGGGCGCGCTGGTCCCGTCCCTGGACAATTGTGGCTTGGGTATTTCTGACCTGCGGAATTATGCTGGGGAGCTGGTGGGCGTATTATGAATTAGGATGGGGCGGCTGGTGGTTCTGGGATCCGGTCGAAAATGCTTCATTCATGCCGTGGCTGGTTGGGACCGCTTTAGTTCATTCTTTGGCGGTTACTGAGAAACGCGGCAGTTTCAAAAGCTGGACTGTTTTGCTGGCGATTTGTGCGTTTGCTTTAAGTTTGCTAGGAACATTTTTAGTCCGTTCCGGTGTTTTGACATCGGTTCATGCCTTCGCGACAGATCCTTCACGCGGGGTATTTATCCTGGCTTTCTTGTTTATCGTCATCAGCAGTTCGCTGGTATTGTTCGCATGGCGGGCGCCAAAAGTTGGCCTGGGCGGTAAATTCGATCTGCTGTCGCGCGAATCCATGTTGTTGACGAACAATATCTTATTACTGGTTGCTGCAGCCAGTGTATTGCTCGGAACGCTTTATCCGTTGATCATCGATGCCCTGGGTCTGGGTAAATTGTCGGTAGGCCCTCCTTATTTCGAGGCTGTTTTTGTTCCTGTCATGACACCGGCAATTTTCCTCATCGGTGTCGGTCCGATTGCTCGCTGGAAACAAATGAGCCTGCCGGCATTGGCAGTGCGCTTGCGCTGGGCGTTTGCGGTGAGCGTAGTGTCAGCATTGGTTGCACCGTACTTCATGGGTGAATGGAAGCCGATGATCAGCTTCGGATTATTGCTGGCGTTTTGGATTATCGTGTGCATATTGTTCAACTTGAAGCATCGCATCAGCGCTAGCACTGAAGGTAATGTATTTACCAGACTGTTGAAACAATCCAGAAGTTATTACGGGATGCACTGTGCGCATCTCGGTGTGGCTGTATTCATTATCGGCGTTACCTTGGTAAACGGTTATGAGACCGAGAAAGATGTGCGCATGGAAGTTGGCAGCAAAGTAACGGTGGGTGGTTATACTTTCCAGTTTAACGGTACCCGTAATGATGTTGGACCAAACTATAAAGCAGTGATCGGCGATGTTGCCGTGACCAAAGATGGTCAATTCGTTCGTAATATGTATCCGGAGAAGCGTACTTATAACGCATCCGGTATGGCGATGACGGAGGCGGCTATCGATACGGGATTTTTCCGCGATCTGTACGTTGCTTTGGGTGAACCGCTGACCAATGGTGCTTGGGTGGTTCGTGCTTATCATAAACCCTTTGTCGATTGGATATGGATGGGATGTCTGCTCATGGCATTCGGTGGTATTACGTCAATTACCGACCGCCGTTATCGCCTGAAGATTACCAAAAAGAATGTTGCTAAAACTGAAGAAGAGACTAACGTATCAACAGAAACACCAACACCAACACCAGTGGCCGTCGCATCAGCCGCAAACAAAGTGAAATTGGCAACGGAGAGCACCAAAGTATGATGCGCTATTTGGCTCCTTTATTTGCCTTTTTGGTGTTGGCTGCTTTTTTGCTGGTTGGCTTAACACTGAACCCGAGGCAAGTTCCATCGCCACTGATTGATAAGCCGGCACCAAAGTTTCAGCTTAATCAACTACAAGAACCCGATAAGATAATGTCATCTGACGATAATCTCGGTAAGGTATGGATGCTGAATGTGTGGGCATCGTGGTGTGTTGCTTGCCGCGATGAGCATCCTTTGTTGGTGCAATTGGCGAAAACAGGTTTTGTGCCAATCTACGGACTCAATTACAAAGATGAGCGTACGACCGCCATGCAATGGTTAAAACGCTACGGCGACCCCTATACCATCAGCATTGTGGATTCCGATGGCAAAGTCGGAATCGATTATGGTGTCTATGGTGTTCCGGAAACATATGTGATTGATAAGAAAGGTATCATCAGACACAAGCAAATCGGACCAGTGACAGTGGATTCACTCGAGAAAACCATCATTCCACTCATCAAAGAGCTGCAGCAGCAAGCTTAGGCGGCTGCACGAGTCTCATAAATAAAGGTTAGTTTTGTCATGATACGTCCATTGAATGGTGTAACGAAGGTTGCAGTACTTGTTTTTCTGTTATTTCTGCTGATTCCAATGACCGGGTGGTCGAAAGAAGCCGTACCGGTCGCGGAAGATCCTGAAGTTGAAAAAAGGATGTTGATACTGACAGAGAATTTGCGCTGCCTGGTTTGCCAGAATGAAACGATTGCGGATTCGCGTGCGGATTTCTCCAACGACATCCGGCGTGAAATCCGTGAGCAAATCAAAGCGAATAAAACAGATCCGGAGATAATTCAGTTTCTGGTCGACCGCTACGGAGATTTCGTCCTTTATAACCCGCCGATGAAAGCCACCACCATCTTGCTGTGGTTTGGTCCGGCTGCTTTATTGTTGTTTGGACTGATTTCATTGATCATGTATTTGCGACGCCGCCGTGTACAAATAGAAGAAGTGTCGCTTTCGCAAGCAGAGCTTGAAAAAGCGGAAGCGTTGCTGAACGAGGATAAAAAAGGTAAAAACGTATGACGGCTTTTTGGGTTATTTCCGGGGTTTTTATTGTTACTGCGCTGCTGTTTGTGGTTCCAACGCTATTGCGGAGCAGAAACAATGAACTTAAAAATTTAGAACATGATGCGGTTAATATCACGGTCTATCGCGATCAAATTGCCGAGCTGGATAGAGATTTGGAAAACGATATTCTTAGCCGGGAACAATATGATAAAAGTAAGCAGGAACTGCAACAGCGCATGCTGCAGGATGTGACTGAGCGCGACAATATTGTTGTTGATAAAAATAAGAAGATTCGCAATATTGCATTATCCGTAGTCATTATATTAACGCTGCCGTTGGCTGCCGTCAGTTTGTATTTAGCCATTGGCGATACGCGCGGTTTGCTGCCGCAGGCGCAACTCGCCAGCGCGACGCAAATGAATCGCGATGGCGGCGGGTCACCTGCAGGTCACGACAATTTTTCATCGGTGCTGGAAAATCTGATCAAGCGTCTCAGTGATAATCCAGAGGATATCGAGGGGTGGGTCATGCTGGGGCGTACCTATGCCATCATGGGCCGGTACGGGGAAGCCAGTAATACCTATGCCAAGCTGGTCGAATTGATTCCCAATAATCCGCAAATACTGAGTGATTACGCTGATGTTTTGGCGATGAAAAATCAAGGTAATTTATCGGGCAAACCGGCCGAATTGATTTACCAGGCGCTGAGCATTGATCCGCAATATCCCAAAGCATTGGCTTTAGCTGGTACGGTGGAATTTGAACAGGAACGATATGCGCAAGCAGCCGAGCATTGGGAAAATTTACTGCAAGTGATTCCTGCTGATGCCCAGTTGACTCAAACCGTGAAGGAAAGTATCGCCGAAGCCAAGCTACTGGCTTCCGGCGGTAAAGCGACAGTGCCGGAACAAGCGGTTAAAGTGGCAGAATCAAAGCAAGAAGTCAGCGCGCAACCGGCGGAAAAAGCGGTGAGTGCTGATGCGCCTGCGGCAGCGCCGCTTTCCGTGTCTGGTAGCGTGACGATCAATGGTGATCTGGCGGCGAAAGTCTCGCCGAGCGATACTTTGTTCATTTATGCGCGCGCCAAATCGGGACCCAAAATGCCGTTGGCGATTTTACGGTTGAAAGCGAGCGATCTTCCAGCTTCGTTCACATTGACGGATGATATGGCGATGACACCGACGATGAAAATGTCGAGCTTTCCGGAGGTCGTGATCGAAGCCAGGGTGTCGAAATCCGGCCAAGCTATCACTGCCAGCGGAGATCTGCAAGGATTCAGCGAACCGGTCAAGCTCGGCCACAATAATATAGCGATCGTGATCAATAAACAGGTGCCATAAACAAATGCCCGCAATCAATCACCCTGTTGAAGATTTTGTGTTACCCTCAACTGACAACAGTGAATTCTCATTGTCGGCTAATGCCGGTAAGCATCTGGTTATTTATTTTTATCCTAAAGACGATACGCCCGGATGCACCCTGGAAGGTCAGGATTTTCGTGATCACTTACCTGAGTTTACGAAGGAAAACTGCATCGTGGTGGGTGTTTCACGCGACAATCTCAAATCACACCAGTGTTTCAAGGAAAAAATGCAGTTTCCCTTTGAATTGCTGAGTGACGAAGACGAAAAAATCTGCAACCTGTTTGGCGTCATGAAAATGAAAAATATGTACGGCAAGCAAGTTCTCGGCATCGAACGCAGCACGTTTGTCATCGATGCGCAAGGCATCTTAAGAAAAGAGTGGCGTGGCGTGAAAGTGCCGGGCCACGTTCAAGAAGTTCTGGATTTTGTAACGACACTCAATCAATAGCACGCCTTGCGATGCAAAAAAAATCGGTGTGCTTGTCATTTGTTCCTCGATTTCCAAGCTTGTTTTAACGCTCACCCGGTAGCCGGAGAGTAAAACTGACCGGCTACCGGATGACATGATCTACTTATTCAATGATCCGGCGCAGTTTGCTGATGAATTAGCCGAGGGTTATGCCGCCGCTCACCGGGATAAAATCCGGCGCGTCGACGGCGGTGTCATCCGCCGCCATAAAGCCAAACCCGGTCAGGTGGTTGTCATCATTGGCGGTGGTTCGGGGCATTATCCCGCGTTCGGCGGCTTTGTCGGTCAAGGTTTGGCGCATGGCGCCGCTCTCGGCAATGTTTTCGCTGCACCATCCGCGCAGCAGATCTGCAATGTGGCGCACGCCGTCGATGCGGGCGGCGGTATTTTGTTTTGTTACGCCAATTACGCCGGTGACGTGCTCAATTTCACCCAAGCGCAGGAACGTCTGCGCGCGCGGGGTATCGATGTCCGCTCGGTGGTGGTGACCGATGACATTGCTTCGGCTCCGCTCCATGAGCACTACAAACGCCGCGGTATCGCCGGAACGCTGGCGGTGTTCAAAGCCGCGGCCGTTGCTGCCGATGCCGGAAAACCGCTGGATGAAGCCGTGCGCATCGCAACCGCGGTCAATGATCGCGTGCGCTCGCTGGGCGTGGCATTTTTCGGCTGTACATTGCCTGGTGCCGCTAAGCCACTGTTCGAAGTTGCACCTGGAATAATGGAGGTCGGCATGGGTATCCACGGCGAACCCGGCCTGGATCGCATCAAAGCGCCTAGCGCCGATGAGCTGGCGGAAATGCTGGTTGGTAAACTGCTAGCCGAGATTCCCGTAACCGTGAACAATGTTTCCGGCGCACGTGTCGGCGTCATCCTAAACGGCCTCGGTGCTGTGAAATACGAAGAATTATTCGTCGTTTACCGCAAGATTGAGCAACTGCTGACTGCGCGCGGATTGACCATTGTTGCTCCGGTCGTGGATGAAATGATCACCAGCTTCGACATGGCAGGTGTTTCCTTGACACTGTTCTGGCTGAACGACGAGCTGGAGCAAAGCTGGCTGGCGGCAGCCGATACACCGGCGTTTCATCGAGGTGTCATTGTCTATGACAATTTTGCAATGAACCATGACGCCGAGCCAAAAGAATCGCGAGACAATCATTTGATAAAACCAGGTTCTGCGCAATCGCAGGGGGCCGCCACCATTGTGCTAGCAGCGCTGAAGGCGGCACTCGAAGCCATCGAAGCACAACAAGATGAATTGGGTCGCTTGGATGCGATTGCTGGCGACGGTGATCACGGCATCGGCATGCAGCGCGGGCTGACGGCTGCGGTCGAGGCAGTCGGGACGGCAATCGCTGCCCAAGCCGGGGCAGGGGCGGCGCTGATTGCCGCTGGCGATGCCTGGTCGGATCGTGCCGGCGGTACCTCAGGCATGTTGTGGGGTGTCATTTTGCGCAATCTCGGTAATGCCGTGGGCGACGAAAGCAAACCGGATACCGCAATGATTGCAACCGGGGTAGCGACTGCACTGCAAGCGGTCATCGATCTCGGCAAGGCACAACTGAATGACAAAACCCTAGTCGACGTGCTGCATCCGTTTTCCATCGCTTTGATGAAAAGCACTACTCAAGGACTTTCAATGGCTGAGGCCTGGACAGCCGCTGCAGAAATTGCCGGACAATCCGCTGAAGCCACCAAAAACCTCATACCAAAAATCGGCCGCGCCCGGCCGCATGCGGATAAAAGCATCGGCAACCCCGATCCGGGGGCGGTGTCGATGGCGTTGATTATTGATGCTGTAGGTAAAATTATTGGAAAGCATTGTTTTTTTGATGCGAGAAGCCAAGATTTGACTGAATGATCAACGCGGTGATTAGCGCGCGATTTCAAAGGCGTAAACGGTAATGGGCGGCATTGCTCAATCGCATCGATTGGCGCGATTGAGTATCTTTATGAGATGATCAAGGTGGAGTCTTTGTTTCAGGCGGATTAAAAGAGATGTGATAGTTTTTTGCTGTTTGAATTCCTTGGTGTATTGCTTTCTCGCCGTCCGGATTCATTAGATATTTAGTCCCACGGTATGCTGGTGTAATATACGAACAGCTACGGAAGGGAGGAATTATGGGACAAATTCTGCCTGGAAGCGCCCGCACGACAGAGGCGGTGCGTCGAACGATACAGAGCCTAAACGTTCTGGCAAAGCAGTACGGCATCAATCCGAAAACCGTATCCAAGTGGCGCAAGCGTGACTTTGTCCATGATGCACCGATGGGATCTTCGGTCCCTGCCTCCACGGTTTTGAAGCCAGAGGAAGAAGCTATGTGTGTGGCTTTTGGCGGCATACGCTCTTGCTTCTGGACGATTGCCTTTATGCGCTGCAGCCCACGATCCCGCATTTGTCACGCTCGACCAGGCAATTGCTGTTATCAGCGTCACGGCATCAG
>JAFEEI010000108.1 GCA_018241205.1 Pseudomonadota bacterium | reverse complement strand
CTTGAAGATGGTTTCCGCCTGGTGATGCGCGTTTCTTCCGGATAAATTGTCGATATGCAGGGTTATCAAAGCGTGATTAACCAAACCTTGGAAGAATTCATGGACCAGATCGACATCGAAATCCCCAATACGCGCCCGCGTGAAATCGACATTGAAGACCAAACCGGGACGGCCGGATAAATCGATGACCACACGCGACAGCGCCTCATCCAATGGCACGTAGGCATGACCGTAGCGGCGTAATCCTTTTTTATCACCTGCAGCTTTGGCAAGTGCTTGACCGAAGGTGATACCGATATCTTCAACGGTATGATGGGCATCGATATGCAAGTCGCCTTTTGCAGCGATTTCGAGATCGATCATGCCGTGGCGTGCGATCTGATCGAGCATGTGATCGAGAAACGGCACACCGGTTTCAAGAACGGATTTACCCGTTCCATCCAGATTCAGATGAATACTGATCTGGGTTTCCAGCGTATTTCGTATGACTTGTGCCCGGCGCATAAATTAACTTGGAATTTTTGATGAATGCAAGAAAGTTGAGGGAATTCTAAACTGTTTCACTCAGGATGGTACGTAATGTCGCGCAAAATTGTGAATTTTCATCGGGGGTACCCACGGTTACACGTAAGCAATTCTCCAATAAGGGATGAGAGCCGTCCAGGTTTTTGATCAAAATATTACGTTGTTTAAGTGCTTGAAAGATTTGACTGGCAGCGTTAACACGAAACAAAATAAAGTTAGCATTGGAAGGGTATACCGTAATACTGCGCATTGTACCAAGAAATGCGCTCATTTTTGCACGTTCTGATTTAATCGCTTCTGCCTGTTCCGATAATACCGCGGTATGGTGCAATACCTTTTCTGCAATTAATTGCGTCATTATGCCAATATTGTATGGCAAACGCACCTTTTCCAATTGTTGCAACCACTCGGAGCGGCCAATTAAAAGTCCCAGCCGTAAACCGGCTAATCCTGATTTGGATAGCGTCCGCATCAGTAGCAAGTTCGGGTATTGGCCGAGCTGGTCGATAAAGCTTGCTTCTGCGAAAGCCTGATAAGCTTCGTCGATAACGATAATGCCCGGCGTTGCTTGTATGATGCTTAGAATCGCCGCAGGATCGAATAAATTGCCGGTCGGATTATTCGGGTACGCCAGGAAAATCACAGCAGGTTGATGTTTCGCAATCGCTGCTAACATGGCATCTAGATCCAGAGAGAAATCCTGCTTTAAAGGTACGCCGACATAGCGGATGTTGGCGAACGTAGCGATCATACGGAACATGACGAAAGCTGGTTCAACGCTCATCAGCACCGCGTCGGGCTTGGCAATCGCCATCGCGATGATCTGAATGATTTCATCCGATCCGTTCCCTAGCAGAATATCCAGATTATCGGCGATGCCCAGTGCTTGCCGCAGCGCTGCCTTAAGGGAAACCGCACTGGCGTCGGGATAGCGGTTTACCGGTGCATGCAGTGCCAATTGCGCAATCTCATCACGTAATGCCGGTGGCAAGGAGTAGGGATTTTCCATGGCATCCAGCTTGATCATACCCGCTGCAGGCGGCACATGATAAGCCGATAAAGCGAGAATTTCCGGGCGGATAATGTGTTTTGGGTTATGTGAATTAGACATAGCCACCTATTCTAACTCAAGACTAGATACATAATTCAAGTTGTCACTCGGAATCGGTGTATGCATTAACTATATTATCCAAGCTGAACGCGATTTTCTAAGCCGCAAGATCTTGTGCCAGCCTATGAAACTCGTTTCGACAGCTGCGGATTTTTTCTTGTGCCGCGTTAGCCGCATTTTCATCGATTCCCAGGCATTCCATCAGTGCAAGCGTATCGATATAGGGGCAACCGTCAGCTTGTGCTTGATCTTGCAACAGGCGGTTGGCGAGAGCGAGCAATTTGACGCAGGATGCATGCTTACCGGAGTAATCCGGAAAATTTTGCTCTGCGACGGCAACCGCGATTTCTTCCGGTAAATTCCAGGATTTAATCAGATACATACCGATCGTATCGTGCGTAATGCCGAAAACCTGCAATTGCAATGCGCGTGCATCCTGTTCCGGGTAACGGGTAACCAAATCGTTTAGATAGGAAAATTCTTTAGGGTAGAGATATCCGAACAGAAAATATCCAAAATTATGAAATAAACCGCTGAGATAGATCAGTTCATAATCGACGAGATGTTTCTCCGTCATGATGTGACAGAGTTCACGGCAGAGTGCGGCGCACTCCAATGCTTGATTCCAAATGCGAATGCGGCCCAGTACACCGTGATTCGGCAGCTGGAAGCAGCCGGAAGAAATGATGCCCAGAGCTAAATTGAGAGTGGTATTGAAACCTAGTACCAACGATATCGCAAGGTGCGCCGAGTTGATCCGGTTACCGTAACCAAAGATAGACATACGGGCGTATTTCATGATGAAAGCGGCCAGAGCGGGATCTTTTTCTATCAACTCTGTGAGCTGTTCCAGATTGGCTTCCGGATGATTGCGCAACTTGAATAATTGGCGCGCAGTTTCCGGTAACGGGGGAATTTGCCCGGCTTGTTGCAGAATGCTGCGGAAATTCTGGCTGAATTCCAGTTTGTTAATGATCAACATCGATTCGATCTCAAAATTTTGGTTGGTGTCATATGTGATTGCTAAATTCTTACTGCGAGCTTTCTTTATATGACGGGAGGCAACTAGCAGCAGAACGATGAATGCATACGATGAAGGAAAATTTACCCGCTTGGTGAATCGGCAGGTTTTCTGTCTTCTTTACTGGGGTCGCTATTTTTATAGTAAGCGGCTCATATCACCGGTACTAAATCCGCTCAACGGCTCTGAAAAGTTTTTTCCAAAAGCAATGACTTTGAACAATTCACCCATTTCAGCCGGGCTAACCAATTTTTGCAGTTGATTCGATTGCGGTAAGTAGCGATGGATATCTTCCGTGGATGTTTGCGCGAGCATGTCAGTGATGCCACAATTGAGCAGAAAATAAGCTTGTGTCGTGTAACCCAGAAGTTCTAATCCGGAATTTTCCGCAACCTGCGTCAGCGTGCTGAAATCCACATGACTGGTGATATCCTGCAAACCGGGAAGGTAAAACGGATCATCGTGCGCATGGTGGCGGTAATGGCACATCAAGGTGCCCTGGTTACGTTGTGGGTGATAATACTCACTGCGGCCGAAACCGTAGTCGATGAACAACAGGATACCTTGCTGCAGCGCGCTTGCCAGACTTCGCATGAAATGCATGGCGGTCAGATTGATTTCGCTGACATAATCGATGGATTCATGATCCGGATTGATTGCGGCGGTTAATTGATCGGCGCTATCAAATAGCTCTTTATCCTCAATGGCACGGTCTTGCCATGCAAACCGATCGTCTTGCCAAGTGACACCACGTTCCAGTACGGCATCGTTATGCCATCGGACGAGATGAACCGGCATTGCATCCAATACTTCATTGGCGAGCATGATGCCGGTGAATGGATCGGGCAGCTGATCCAGCCACTCGATGCGATGTATAAGATGGGGTGCTTCGTTAGCCAATAACTTTTGCTGCCGTTGGCGCAAGTCGGGGCTGACTTCGAGAATGTAATATTTTCTGGGTAACGCCGCGGATTTTTCCAGCTCAAGCAAGATATCCCGCGCCAATTTGCCCGATCCGGCGCCAAATTCCAAAATATCGGCCTGTGCCATGTGTTGCAAGATTTGCTTGAGTTGCCGCACCAGTGTACAGCCGAATAATGGGGAGATCTCCGGGGCAGTGACGAAATCTCCGGCACTGCCTAATTTCGCCGCACCGCTGCTGTAATAACCCATTCCTGGCGCGTACAATGCAAGATTCATATAATCTTCAAAAGAAATCCAGTGATTGGCTGCAAGAATTTTTTCCCGGATCATTGCCTGCACCGACCGGCTATGTGTTAAAGCAGTTTCACTGGGAGATAGCATGTTTTTGATCAATGGTATACGAAATGAAGTTGGAGTGGAGTGTAAAGTTCTTTTGTAAAATCGGCCATAGTGTAGCAGTTCTTTGAAGGAGACGCGCGTGCAAGGAAAAGTGATTCTGGTTACCGGTGGCGCAAAACGAGTAGGGGCGGCTATCTGCCGCCGTTTGCATGCGCAAGGCGCGCGCTTGATCGTGCATTACCGTTCGTCATTCGATGAAGCTAAAGTATTGCAAGATGAGTTGAATCAGAAACGCGCCGATTCGGCGGCTTTGGTGCAAGCCGACTTGCTCGATACCGAACTACTACCCGAAATGGTTGAGAAAGCGGCCAACCGTTTCGGACAGCTGGATGTGCTGATCAACAATGCTTCGAGTTTTTTTCCGACATTGCTGCAGCAATGCACCCTGGACGATTGGCGTGACCTGGTCGGCAGCAATCTCCAGGCGCCTTTGTTTCTAGCCCAGGCAGCTGCGCCGTATCTGAAAGAACAACGCGGTTGCATAGTGAATATCGTCGACATCCATACCGAGCGGCCACTGAAGAATTATGTGATCTACAACGCCGCCAAAGGTGGTTTGCTGGCGCTCACCAAATCGCTGGCGGTGGAAATGGCACCCGAAGTGCGTGTCAACGGTGTATCACCCGGACCGATCCTGTGGCCGGAAGACGGTGAATGGGCAGATGAAGCCGCACGCCAGCAAATCATCGCCAGTACACTGCTTAAACGCTGCGGCGAACCCGATGACATTGCCAAAACCGTGCAATTTCTAATCGCCGATGCTCCGTACATTACCGGGCAGATTATTGCAGTGGACGGCGGGCGGAGCATTTATCTAGGGGTTTAGCAATATTCAGGCGTCTCATTGGAGTTTTTCTCTGAATTTTACCGCTACCAGTAGAGTAAAATTAACCAGCATTTCGTTTTGATTCCTGCGAGGCATTTACCAAGTTGGGAAGATTAATGACTTGATCTTTTATATAGAATATTCTTTGCAAACTATTCGTTTTAATGTGGGGGGATTGTATTGATTCGAGAAAGGATTTTCATTACTCTTGTTGTGTAAATTAATCTGGTCGCTGCGGATTCAAACTTCATTGACGTCAATTCGATGCAGCGCCAACAATCAAAGGAGCTTTATCATGCATAAAATTCGACTCCATCGTACCGCGCTTGTTACCGGCCTATTCTTGGCTACATTTGCACTTCCCACTCATGCTGCTTTTGATATCGATAACCTCGTCACGGATGCTCAAAGCGCGCATGCCGCACAGATCACGGACGCAGGTTTGATCAATGCCTGGGGATTGTCATATGCGCCAACGGGACCATTCTGGGTATCCGCAAATAGCACCGGAACATCGCCTTTGTATAGCGTTGATCCAGCGACTCAGGTGATCAGTAAATTAGCATTGACCGTTACGATCCCCGGTACCGGTAATGTCACGGGCCAGGTTTTTAACAGTACGAACGCTTTTAATGGTGATAGATTTTTGTTCGTCAGCGAAGACGGTACTGTTTCCGGATGGCGCTCCGCTTTGGGTACAACTGCTGAAACGCTCGCTGTCGCATCCGCCACTTCGCTCTATAAAGGCGCAGCGTTCAGCACGATTGCGGGGGATAGCTATCTTTATGCAGCCAACTTCCATACCGGTGCAGTCGATGTCTACAAAGGTTCAGCGCTGTCTCCATCCCTTTCTGGCACATTCACCGATCCGTCACTACCATCGGGCTATGCGCCGTTCAATATACAAAATTTGGGCGATAAGCTGTATGTCACCTATGCGCAACAGGATTCTCTTTCATCCGATGAAGTGGCCGGGCCGGGATTGGGTTTAGTGGATTCATACGACCTGCAGGGAAATTTCCTCGCCCGCATTGCTACCGGCGGCAGTTTGAATGCACCTTGGGGATTGGCGATTGCGCCGTCTTCCTTCGGCTCAATGGCTGGCGCACTGCTGGTCGGTAATTTTGGCGATGGTCACATTAATGCTTTTGATCTCGTAACGCACGCATTTCTAGGGCAGGTTCTTGGCAATGATGGCAAGCCGCTCGCAATTGACGGACTTTGGGCGATTGCACCCGGTAATGATGGTTTGGCCGGAAGCAGCCATCTTTTGTATTTCACTGCGGGGCCGGACGATGAAAGTCATGGGTTGTTCGGTGTGCTGACACCGGTACCGGAGCCATCAATCTATGCCATGCTGCTCATCGGTTTTGTCGTGATCGGTAATCTAGCGGTACACCGCAATCCAAACTAAGAAAACTCCGAAGAAGGCGGTGAGGTCGCCAAGTAAGGCGAAATCAGGCGGGAAGGTACAGTTTTCCAGTGGACAATGGACATTCAAGCCTGATTTCAATGTAGCATGATCGAAGAAATAGCCGTTTTCAAAGCTTTTCTAACGAATCGTCTTCTAACGGCTCTGCCGTTTACACAACCGCAAGGTACAAAACACAATTTTCTGTTGCCACTCTAGACAGAAAAGCGCACAAAGCCTCATGAGAACTCTGCTATAGCATGCTCGCTTTACCGGAAGCGGGGGAGTAAACTTGCAGCAGCTTTTTTAGCGAGCATGGTGCATAGTGAATCATTTCCAGGTATTTCCACTGCCGCTTGCCGGGAGGGGTGTTTACATTTTCCGGAACGGAATCCATGCCGGAGATTCTGGTGGACTTCGATTAATTTTCAGAAAGGGTGTTTGTATTATGAAGGGAATTCTTATGATCGGTTCATTGGTATCTTCCTTGATTCTTTATGGAATATTCGTCATGACCGATAATGGCGCGTTACTGGTTTTTGTATTGTTAGGATTGCTGATCTCGTTTGTCTGCGCTATGTTATTTCTGTCGGGTAAATAGCAGTCAGATCCGAAATTGCCATCGGACAACAAGCATTACAATAAACATGCGTAAAGTAACCCGGAAACCTCACGCCACTCTGTAGTTCCAATCGCCGACCAATCATTGCAGGCTATCCGGGTCTAGCCGGTAGCATTGTTTTGGAGTATTGGGTGCGCTATTTCCATTGCTGTACTTTTACTTCGCTCGAAAAATAACCTAAAGCATTCATGCATTCAGAAAAAATCGCTCTGACACAAACCGTACAAAAAAGAGGATGTGCTGCAAAAGTTGCCGCAGCAGAATTGCGGCGTATTTTGTAACAAGCCCCAAACCAAACTTGCTTACTTCATGTATTTCAACGGGGAAACCGATGGAAAAGCATTGGATCAACTCGATCCCAATAACTTTAAATGCTCGATTACTGCCCGGTAAATCGAGATTTGAGCAGTGCTAGTAATTTGCCGCGCTTTTACGATTATTTCTTTTGTGTCGCAAGGCTTGCCAAACTGTTCTGACATCAACCATTTCACGTTGTATCAATAACGTAATCGCGATTTCTTCGATGGCGGCATAAAGACAAAATAAAACTGCTATCCTAAACGGCCAGATCAGAGTTTCAGTAAATAGCAGGATATAACTTACTATGGTTACAGCCACCGCAACTTTTACGCTCCATGTGTGATAGCTGATAATGGTATGAAATTTGATGATGCTCGCGATTACCGGCACAGTAAAACTCGAGACGATGATAATAAAATAGAGCTGTTCTCGTTGTATGATGTCAGGCCATAGTATCCAGGCGCAAATCGCCATGGTTGAGTAAATGAAAAAATCCCCCCAGCTGTCGAGACGGGAACCCATCGCCGTGATTTGATTTAGCCATCGGGCCAGGAAACCATCCAGAACATCGGTAAATACGGCAAGAATTAATATGCCAATGTACCAATCAGGCTGCTTGGTAAAAGCAAAGTAAAACAGAACCGGCGCCAGTAATATCCGGATTAAGCTAACTAGATTGGGAAGATTAATGACTTGATCTTTTTTGTGTCTCATCGCAGTAGCCTTTTCTAAACAACTAATTGGGCGATTTCTTAAGTACCTTCCAGTGATAAAGTATATAGGTCATTGCCAGATCAACAATTAGGAAAACAAAAGACAGCCAAAGCACTGACGATAATTCCAGATCAAAAGTGTGCATCATCATAAATGCCGGTAATAACGATTCGGGCACTTGATCCAGTATGGGAGCCTTGCTGCTGGGTGCCAACGAGAAGCGGCGCTTGATGAAACTAGATGACAAGTCTCCTGCTACGGCGTAACTGGCGATTAAAAATCCTATAACAAAAGGATAATTCATGAATGAAGCGGCTACTGAAGTCATCAATAGAGCTGCAAGAATCCCGCGCCATGTTTTAGAAGAACCGAATACCGGATGGTTGTCGGGTAATGTAATACCAAAATCAACTGGGGAGTTTAAATGATCGCCAAAGACTATCCGTACTAATACCGGTGCGCCGTTAGCAATTATAATCAGCAACAACAATTGTATAAATTCGGCAGTCATCACGGATGGCGAGAATAGTCAGTCTTTGTGAAATTCAATCTCATTTTTGACTGCTGATAAGTAGGAAAATTTCAGAAATCGTATGCCTGGTACTTCACTTAAAATTCTAACTTATAACATTCATAAGGGGTTTAGCGCGACTAACCAGCGTTTTGTCTTGCACGAAATCAAGAACTTATTGCGGCACATTAATGCCGATATCGTTTTTCTGCAAGAAGTGTTGGGTGAACGCAATAAACCGAACAATCGTTACACAGGCTGGCCCAATAACCGGCAATTTGAATTTCTTGCCGATCAGGTTTGGCATCACTGTGCTTATGGCAAGAATGCCATTTACAAATCAGGACACCACGGCAATGCTATTTTAAGTAAGTATCCCTTTATCGAATGGGAAAATATTAATGTTTCATTTCTAAAATCGGCAAGCCGGAGTCTTTTGCACGGAACAATCCAAATTCCGGGGGGGGATCATAAAATTCATATTATCTGCGTGCATCTGGGATTATTCGGACAGGAAAGAGAACGTCAACTTTCAACCCTGACAGAGCGGATTAATTCACATGTCCCGGTAAACGAACCGCTGATTATTGCTGGGGATTTTAATGACTGGCGCGGTCGTGCGGAACATTTTCTGCATCATGGTCTGGGCGTTAGGGAAGTTTTTAAAATCACCCACGGTACTTATGCTCGGACCTTTCCTTCCTGGTTGCCGGTATTATCAATGGATCGAATTTACTATCGCGGTCTGGATATTGTAAATTGCAATCACTTGCACGGCCAGCCATGGCGGCGTTTGTCGGATCACATCCCTTTGTTTGCCGAATTCCGTTTGGCTTAAGTTCTAAGTATTCTTGTTCCTGACTTGTAATAGCAACTGGTCGGATCAGTCCGTCAGGGTAAAGCTTGGGTAAATTCGGTGTCTTGGGCTTCTTGGAGAGGGAAGGCGCTATGGTCATGAAATACTCCTCTCTTTATCATCTCATAACCTCGCACAAAAAATTTGATGGACTCCAATATCAAGCATCAAGCAAATCGTCACAGCATTAATTGAAAGATGGCTTGGAATATGCTGTTGTGCACGAAATACTTTCACAATAATCGCTTTAATGAACTGATGGATCAATTCATGCCGAAATAGCGGATTTACCAGGATGAGCTAAATAGGATGCCGGTTAGGCATGAGAATTGGGGGTATCGATCTCGCTTAAGGGTATCGCGCAGTTTTAATTTGAGGCAATGCCAATTATGTTTTTGGGTACAGTGAGATAATTTCAGCGCCTGTCTTTGATCTCAATCTGTTTTAGTAATTTTGATTACTTTTACCGCAAGATTTGATTTGAATGCCCCAGTACTGAAAGGCTGGAGGAAATTTTGTTTGAGTCTTGGGAAGTTAAGCACTTGCTAAAGTACGTTAATTCTTACCATTTTTAATGGCGTCCCCAAGGGG
>JAFEEI010000107.1 GCA_018241205.1 Pseudomonadota bacterium | reverse complement strand
AACCTGTACCTGCTACGCAGGCGACTGTTGACTACTTGAGGGGGAGAATGAGTTCGAAATGCCCCCGAAGGCAGACGATGAACCACAAACTGAGGGAATCCGGCAACAAAATCCCGCTGAGAAATGAATTGCCGGGAATCTGTGTTCAAAAAACTGGCAGTAGCACTGAAAAATCTGAAAGCTACTAATTGTTCAGCGCTTCCTTAACGGTATAAAACAACAAACGGGAGATCAGAAACAGGCCGCCGCTTGATTCTCCGTACACCAGATTTGACTATAGCTCCTTCGACCCCCGTGACGAGATTGGTAAAGGTCGTCTGAAAAGCCGCGCTTTAACCGGTAATCCCAGCACCGTATGTGTTTAAAAGTGATCGTCATGACTGTACCCTCCAAGAAGTATAGGTAAAATAAATACCACTTTTCATCAGAATGAATCTGGTGAATTCAAGGATGAAGTTCAATCCCAATTGAACGACAAACACAAAATAATTAAAATTATTGCATTGCTATGATATTCACGCTACCCAAATGGGGGAATTTACAGTGAATTGATTAATGCATTAACTTTTTGTTCTAATTTAATTTTAATGGTCAGTAATCTTGTGCGGATTTAACCGGGATATATCGCGCGCCAAAATCGTCTATGCCAGATTTTCTTCCTGCTTACCCGGTCGCAGCAATAAGAAGATTTCAATCCGATGTTCACTTTAAGTAGATAAGATGAAAAATCACCGTCGCTATATCCCAGCGTTTCATTTTCACTGGCTGACGCGCTGGTACGATCCCATGATGCAGTGCTTTTTTCCCGAAACGGGTATCAAAGCGGCATTGATTGCACAAGCCGGTATTCAATCCGGACAGACCGTGCTGGATGCGGGGTGCGGCACCGGAATGCTGACACTGTTGATCAAACAAACCGAGCCGGGTGTTGCTGTTTATGGATTGGACATGGATTTCCAGGCGCTGAACATCGCGCGCGCGAAGACCGGTAAAGCAGGAGAAATCGTCGCGTTGCAATTGGGCTCGGCGGTTTGCTTACCCTATGCCGATGAAAGTTTCGATTGTATCTTTACCAGTCTGATGCTGCATCATCTGACGCGCCAGGATAAGCAAATGATGTTGCGGGAAGCATTCCGCGTGCTTAAACCGGGCGGCGAGCTGCATGTGGCGGATTTCGGCGTGCCGCATGATGTTGCTATGTGGCTGATCTCTTGCTTTATGCGCTGGTTTGAAGAGATCCACGATCACATTCTCGGTCTGTTGCCGGTTTTTATGGCGGATGCCGGATTCAATCCGGTACAGGAAACGGCACGCTATCAAACCTTGGCAGGCCCCATTTCCCTGTACCGAGCCAAGAAATCGGGAAGCAATCACTCCGTCAGGGAAAAAAGGGACATCGCCGCATAATCGCCGCAGCCCCGAATTCAGGCGTGCTTTTATTTTTTCAGACCGGCTTTGAATTTGATGTCGGACGCATTATAGTAATGCGGCAAAAATTGACATGACTGAGAAATGCAAAAGGTAGATAGAGAACTGGATGCGCGTGGCCTGAATTGCCCGCTGCCTATTTTACGCACCAAGCAATCGCTGGCCGGGATGGTCAGCGGACAAATTCTAAAAATTATTGCCACCGATCCGGGATCGGTGATCGATTTTCAAGTTTTCGCCGAACAAACCGGAAACGAGTTGTTGTCGTTGTCCGAATCCGGGCAGGAGTTTATTTTCTTGTTAAAGAAGCGATAAATGTAAAGATCAAATAGGCATCGCGCCCAATGCACAGAGCCGAAACAGGTTAATCGAAGCCAGGCTGGCCGTAGGTTTGAATAGCGCTCCTTCTTATCAATACTCCTTACTTATTTCAATTCCCCTTCTATAAACGATTCTGAGATTTCTCACAAGTTTCACAAATACAACGGAAGTTCTTTACCTTATTAGGCTTTGATATATCATTACCTCTGTCAGGGAAAAACAAAGTTTTTAAGAATTTGAAAACGGGAAAAGACTTTTTGGGGAACAGGAGAAAATGAGTACACCCATGATACCATCCGACCGCGCTGTCGCCATGCTGTCAGTCATCAAAGAATTCAAATATCTGTCACCAAAGGAGCTTGAGGAAGCTGCCGCGGTTTGCCGATGGCATCGTTATGATGCTGAAAATGAAATCGTGCGCTATCGCGATCACAGCAACAGTGTTTTTTTCATTGTTCAAGGTGAAATTTGCGTGATGTATCACAGTCTATCGGGCCGGGAAGTTATTCTGTGTAATTTATCCGTGGGCGATATGCTTGGCGAACTGACGGCGATAGATGGCCATCCCCGTTCTGCCACGGCGATCGCCAAAACCAGTGCATTGCTTGCGTCGATGCCCGCGCTGGACTTTCAGAATCTGGTGTATTCCAACCGGCAAATTGCTGAAACCATACTTAAACGTTTGACCATGCAAGTTCGCCGTCTCACCGAACGCGTTTACGATTTCAGCACGCTAGCGGTACGCAACCGGATTCAATCGGAACTGTTACGTTTGGCCAGGGATCACATGATCTCGGCAAATACGGCAATCATTTCACCTTCGCCAACTCAGACCGAGATCGCCAATTTGGTCAGTACGCACCGCGAAGCGGTATCGCGTGAACTGAAAGAACTCGCCGGAGATAATCTTATCGTGCGTCAAGGACATGATTTACATGTACTCGATATAGCCAGGCTGACGCAAAAAGTTAATGAAGCGCGCGGCGGCTTTTAGGAGAAGGCTGATTAACGGATTGCACAGGTAAGCCGCTTCGTTACCTATCCGATTTTATATGCCCCGGTTGCTGCGCTTGCTGAATTAATCCATCTTCTTCGTAGCGTAAATCCTGCCGCCGCAATTCCTCCGGGCTGTACCGATTATTTGTTAAGCCCGCCTTAAATATGGCAAACTTCGCAATTGAACTTATTACGGGTATTTTAATTCGTGTCTCCCTACGAACTTTTCATCGGCTTGCGGTATACACGCGCCAAGAAACGTAACCACTTCATCTCCTTTATTTCACTGATTTCCCTGATGGGCATTACGCTGGGAATGACGGCGCTGATTACCGTCATGTCGGTCATGAATGGTTTTCAAAAAGAAGTGCGCACTCGCATTTTAGGTGTGGCGTCGCATGTGCAAATCGCCAGCCCTCATGGCAATCTGAGCCACTGGCAGCAGATCGCGGATGAAGCCAGCAAACATCCGGCCGTCGAAGCCGCAGCCCCGTATGTCAACGCGCAAGGTATGCTGTCGCATAACCAGATCGTGCAAGGTGTAATGGTACGCGGCATTTTGCCGGCGATGGAAGATAAAGTCGCTAATTTTTCCCATTCGATGGTCAGCGGCAAGCTGGAAAACCTGGTGCCGGGAGAATTCGGTATCGTCATCGGTATGGAACTGGCGCGCATGCTGGGCACTTTTGTCGGCGATAAAATCGTTCTGATTTCGCCGCAAGGCCAAGTCACGCCGGCGGGTATTTTGCCTCGGCTGAAGCAATTCACTGTGGTCGGTATTTTTGAAGTGGGGCATTTTGAATACGACTCCGGATTGGTCTTGATCCACATGTTCGACGCGCAAAAACTGTATCGCATGGAAAACGACGATGTGTCCGGCGTGCGCCTCAAATTGACCGATTTGTTTCAAGCGCCCAAAGTGGTGCAGGAATTACCCGCAATGCTGACCATCGATAGTCATATCAGCGATTGGACCAAACAGCATGCCAACTACTTCCGCGCCATCCAGATCGAAAAACGCATGCTGTCGCTGATTCTGGCGCTAATTATTGCGGTAGCGGCGTTCAATATCGTCTCGACTTTGGTAATGGCGGTAACCGATAAAGAATCCGATATCGCGATTCTACGCACGCTCGGTGCCAGTCCGCGCAGCATCATGAAAATATTCATCGTACAGGGAACGTTTATCGGCGTTTTCGGCACCATTCTCGGCGTGACCGGTGGCATGCTGCTGGCTTATAACGTCAGCGAAGTGGTGGCGTTCATCGAAAGCTTATTCAATGTGCAGTTCCTGTCGCGCGAAATTTATTACATCAGCAAAATTCCGAGCGATCCGCAGATGGCGGATATCACTAGCGTCGCAGTAACCTCGTTCGTCCTGAGTCTGCTGGCGACGATTTATCCCAGCTACCGCGCATCCAAAGTAAATCCGGTGGAGGCGTTGCGTTATGAATGATGTAGTCATTTCCTGCCGCAACCTGGTGAAACAGTTTTCGCAAGGCGATTTAGCGGTTCCGGTACTGAAAGGGGTTAATCTGGATTTGGCCAAAGGCGAGATGTTGTCGATCGTCGGCGCATCCGGCTCGGGCAAAAGCACGTTGTTGCATGTGCTCGGTGGGTTGGATGCACCGACTAGTGGAGAAATACGGATTCTCGGGAAAAATATTGCACAGATCGGTGAAGAACAACGTTGCCGCTTGCGCAACGGCTCGCTCGGTTTCATTTATCAGTTTCATCATTTGCTGCCGGAATTCAGCGCATTGGAAAATGTCGCCATGCCGTTGCTGATCCGCCGCTTGCCAAACCGGGAAGCGTATGACCGCGCCGCCGATATGCTGAAACTGGTCGGCTTGAGCCACCGCTTGACGCACACTCCCGGTGAATTATCCGGCGGCGAGCGCCAGCGCGCTGCGGTGGCGCGCGCATTGGTGACACAACCCGCTTGTATTCTAGCGGATGAACCCACCGGTAATCTGGACCGGCAAACCGCCGAGCATGTCTTTGATTTGATGCTGGAGCTGAATCATAAAATCAACGCCAGCTTGATCATCGTCACGCACGATGCGCGTCTGGCCAACCGCGCGCAGCGCATCCAGCAACTGATCGACGGCGTGCTATGCGACATCGATCGGGCATCATGAAGCTGCACCGATAATTTCCGATTCATTTTTATAACCGGCTTATGCGGACTTTATTTACGTACATCATGGTTTTCCCCCGGCGCAGTGCCTTTGTGCTGGTTGCACTACTGATTGCCGGTATTGCCGAAGGGTTGAGTCTGACTGCATTACTACCTTTGATATCGATTGCCGTCGGCGATGCCGGTGGATCGAATGAATCCGGCATTGGACAATTCATGGAAAAAATGCTGCTGGATATCGGTATTGATCCGACGCTGGATACGATCCTGATCATCATCGTCGGTGGCATGTTTTTCAAGGGGTTCGTGTTACTGCTGGCGAATCGTCAGGTAGGCTTTACTGTCGCGCATGTGGCCACCGCTCTGCGTCTCGATCTGATCGAAGCTTTACTGGCCAGCCGCTGGCAATATTATCTGCGCCAGCCGGTCGGTTCACTCGCCAATTCAATCGCTTCGGAAGCTTATCGCGCGGCCAACGGTTTCGAGCACAGCGTCAATGTGCTGTCCCTGATGGTGCAAGTGCTGGTGTACACCATCGTCGCACTGTTCATCTCATGGGAAGCCACGCTTGCCTCGTTGATTATCGGTTCCTTCCTGCTGTTTGTACTCAATAGTCTGGTCAGCGCCACGCGCCGCGCGGGCACGAAACAAACCCATTTATTGCGCGATTTGCTTGCCTACCTGTCGGATGTGCTGAGCTCGGTGAAATCGCTCAAGGCGATGGCGCGCGATAACGTGGCCGACGCCATTTTGCGCGAGCAAACGCAGCAACTGGAAAAAGCCACGCGCCGCGAGGTGATGAACCGGGAAGCATTGAACTCGCTGCAAGAGCCTATCCTGGCTGCTTTGACAGCCAGCGGCCTGTATCTCGCGCTGGTAGTCTGGCAACTATCTCTGCCGGAAGTGATGCTGATGGTATTTTTGCTGACGCGCATTCTGGGCTTGTTGAATAAAACGCAGCGCCGCCATCAGCAACTGGCTGCGCAAGAAAGCGCCTACTGGGCGTTGCGTAAGGCCGCCGAGGGCGCGCGCGCAGCCGCCGAGAGAGCGACTGGAACACTGCAACCCACGTTGCAAAAAGGCATAACGCTGCATCATGTACGCTTCAATTATGAACGCAAAGTGATATTCCGGGATTTGAATATCGAAATACCGGTCAATACGTTTACCGCTGTCATGGGACCATCCGGTACTGGCAAGAGCACGCTGTTGGACTTGCTGTGCGGATTGACCGAGCCGCAATCCGGCGAAGTGCAGATCGATGGCGTCTCGCTGCACGACATCAACCTGCGCGAATGGCGTCACATGATCGGTTATGTCTCGCAAGACACCATTTTGCTGCACGATACCGTACTGAATAACATACTGGTCGGCGAACCGGCGCTCACCGCCAGCGATGCCGAACGCGCACTGCGCCAAGCCGGCGCCTGGGATTTTGTCGGCGCGCTGCCGGATGGCATGCTGACCATAGTGGGCGAGCGCGGCGGGCTTTTGTCCGGCGGCCAGCGTCAACGTATTGCAATCGCCCGGGCGCTGGCGCATAGCCCGTCGTTCCTGATTCTGGATGAACCCACCAGCGCATTGGATCCAGAAAGTGAACGCACCATCTGCGAAACACTGCAAAGTTTAGCCAAGGACTTGACGATCATCGCAGTCTCGCACCAACCGGCGGTCATCAACGCCGCCGATCGCGTGTTCATGCTCTCCAACGGCGAAGCGGAAGCGTTGTCACAGGAAGTGCACGGGTAATTTCATTGCGTAACGTTGGGCGGAATCGGGCGTGTTTCGCTGGCAGGGCGGCACGACGCTCAAAGGCGTCGAATCAAAGCTCGATTATCTGCAAACACTCGGTATTACCACTATTTGACTGAATCCGGTTTTCCGTCAGCACGGGCATCTCGATACTTTCCACGGTTACGGTGTGCAGCACTTCCTCGATGTCGATCCGCACTTCGGCACGCGCGCTGATCTGGTCGATCTGGTCGCTACCGCGCATCAGCACGGCATCCGCATCATTCTGGACATCATCTTCAATCACTCCGGATTCAACTAAGTTTATCCCGGTGGCGCGGAAACACCGGCATTCAAACCGTTTTCGCAGCGCTACGTTCGATTCACGGCTGGGGCAGACAGGGCAGCCGATCGGCACTACGATCCGTGCTATCGACGAAGGCGTTTGGCCACAGGAATGTAAGCCTCCAACCCTTCCACATT
>JAFEEI010000106.1 GCA_018241205.1 Pseudomonadota bacterium | reverse complement strand
TACACAGTTTAATTTACAGTCCCCACGCCGCTTCGCACTTGGCGGCGATGTCTTCCAGCCTTATAAGGTAACTATCAATCACTGGCTCTGGCCGGATATATTCAAGAATCGAAACATCTCAGTCGCCAAAGCCAAGAAGGCGATCTCGGACTACAAGAAGGCTATTGGGAATCCCGAGGGGGTGACGGAACTGATGGTATATTACTGCGAGCGTGCCGCAGGATTCAGTAACGATAGCGGTCTCCAGGATGAGAGTTACTTCGATGCGTTGGTGTGGATGTTCGATCAGTCGCTAAGGAATATCACCACGTTACCCGAGAACCGCAGACCGGATTTGATGGCGCGCCTGGATGCCGTGCGCGTCATCAGTCACAATTTCGGCTATGGTGTCGGCGACGGTATGGACGATCTTCTTGATGAGTACGGATTCGATGGCGGATCGCGCGGTACCGGATGATCCCGTCAAGCCTGTGCAAGACTCGATTGAGGTAAAAAAATCCTCAAACTATTCAAAAAATCACTACCCGTTACAGTTACTTGCCAAACACCGCGATCAGAAATCACTTTTTCATTTCGCTCTGAGTTTAGTAACAGGATCTTGCGTCACGGCTTCTTCAAATACCAGGATCTTAAGATCCTGCCATTTAGCCCAAATAGTCAGCATTGCTCGCAAGAAAAAAGGCGCTCGCGGCATGATCCATATTTCCGTCACGCGCCTATCGGCGCGCTGCCAGCCGCGTGACAATACTCTCAATATCATACGCAGCCGAGAAGCGTAGCCATGCATCTGTAAACAGATCAGCTGGGAAGGTTGTGTTGGCGAAAACCAATGAACGGAACTGCCTGCATGGAATCTTTGTTCAATGGTTGCAAGAAAATCCTCACTGAAATCCGCCAGTGCGCAATTGCCCGAAAGCAACAAAACATTTTGCTGCGCTTGCGGATAGCGCGACAAGTACACGGCGCGATTGCGCCGTGCCAGTTGAATGCGATCTTCGCCGAACGATCCCGCGCCTTTATGATAAATATGGGCGCTGGGGTGAACGCCAAAACACCAACCGTTTAAATCGAGGCGGCGACCGAGGTCGATGTCTTCGTAATATCCACGGCCGAATGTGGCATCAAAGCCGCCGACTGCCAGGAAGGCATCGCGGCGGATCAGAATCGCATGTCCGCGGAGATAATAAGTCTGAACATAATTTCCTTCGCGCAGCACGTAGCGGCTGAAATCGAAGCTGTCATAGCTGTTGCCTGCCGGAATAATCGCCGCCAGTTTGTCGTCGGCATCGAATGCCGCGCACAGCTGCGGCAGGATGTTCTGATTGACTTCGGTGTCGGAGTTTAGAATCAGTACATAAAAAGCATTCGAGCGGCTGACGGCTGCATTGACTGTCAGGCCGAAGCCTTGATTCTTTTCCGCGTGGCAAGCTTCTACGCACGCATACGGCAGATGATCCAGCATCTCACGCGTTTCACGGCCGGATGCATCATCCTGAATGAGTACGCGCTGTATGGAATGCCCCAGGTGCGTGACAACCGAATCGATGCACCGCTTCGTCAGTTCCGGTGCGTTATAAACCGGGATTACAACGTCAATCGTCTTAGCCGCAAATTGCGTTTCCTGATTCTCCATAAGTACATTACTGCATTTCACGGAACTGGCAACTGGCTTCCAATAACGCTACATAGCGGGACAAAACATCCGCATCCCTGCAACCATGGATAATTTCCTTGAGAAAACGCTGGCGGTGCTCTTCATCGTAAAATGAACCGTAACCTGCCGCTATCAACTCATCGATCCTTTTGTATACATCATCGCGGCATCGTAATTCGGTCTCGGGCATATACTCGGCCACAACGGAGCGGCCTGCATGCAGATAATCCGCCGCCAGTACTGGCTTTCCTGCTGTTATCGCTGCAAAAACGATCGAAGTTGCGAGATCCATGACGACATCCGCCCAATTCAATAAATGAACGGAGTGTACATCATCTGCCGCGATGCTGACATTCGGCAAACGCAAAATGGCCTTATTTCGTGTTAGAGGCTGGCGCCAGCCGCCACGGGTGTGCGGCTTGATGATGATTTCCACATCGGGAAAAGCTGCGATCATTTGCACCACCTCGCCGACTTCTTCCCAGAATGTGGTGAAATCACTTTTGCGCAGAAAAATAACCAATTTAAGCCGGCTATTGGAACGCACGAGCGGCGAAGGCGGTTGCAATTCCGTCAATTTTTCCAGCCATTCGGCGCAGTAACGAGGCGATCCCAGCACCGCAATCGACTGCACTTGCATGAAAGGACGGAAACGCACAGCGCACAATTCATTCGGCACCACGACTTTATCGAATAAACAACCGGCGGAATACATGGTGTCCGGCTGCAGTTTCCACTCGCCGCGCCGGATCAGGTGATTGGCGTGCGGGCTATCGCCGTGTGGCAGTGAAACCGCGCCAAGCCGCTTGCCGTGCGCCATAGCGACGACTGTTTCGACCCATTCGATGCACACTGGAGAATTCCGGGTCACCCAATCGAATACGATTACGCCATTACCGTCACCAGTAAAACTTCTCTCCAGTACTTTTCCGGCCGTATCCCGCCAAACTTTCTGCCGGTTCGCAACGCCGGAAATCTCAATCGCTTTCTGCGCCAACGGCTTTAGCAATGAGCGCTTCATACCCGGCGACAATAACAATGTTTGCAGCCGCCATAGCAGATACTGCAACGGCGTCAACACATCGCGGATATGCGCCACCCGTACATCCGGCAGCTTGCGCAGGAACTCAATGCGGTAATCGTTACGGATATTGCGATGACCGATCAACACCACATCACAAACATGACCGGATTTGACCCATTTGAAAACAATCGGGGTGATGTGATCGATATCGTTGTAATGACGAAGAAAGAAAAGCGCTTTCATGTCATTGTTTGTGAGAAACCAGCACAACCATTATTCATTCAACAGGCGATCGATGTCGCATACCTATGCAGTAACCCGACCGGAATTTTTCATTTTTAAAATAAGATCGCACACTTCGCGCACGGCACCGTGACCACCGGAATGCTCGCAGACATAACGGGCTTTTTGCAAAACTTCCGGCACCGCATCGGCCGGACAACAGGCAAAACCCACATTCTCGAGGCATGCCAAATCGCAGAGATCGTCACCGATATAAGCAATGTCTCGCAACGCAATTCCCTTGCGCTTTGCCAATTCTTTCAACCGCGGAAGTTTGTCATTGACCCCCGGATAGTATTCCTCGATGCCGAGTTTTTTCATTCTCGCCGCCACGGCCGGGCTTTTTTCGCTGCTCATGAGGCAAACGCCGATGCCATTCTTGCGCAGCAGTTGCAGGCCATGCGCATCGCGTGTGTTGAATTTCTTCAACGCTTCGCCCTCCGGCCCATAGTACATGCCGCCATCCGTAAAGGTACCGTCGACATCCAGAACCAGCATTTTCACTTGCTCGGCGTATGCGCTGAACTTCATCAATTTTTGCCGCAGCAACAACTGTTCAACGATGATCCAGTCAGTTTCATCGTCGATCTCAATCGCCGTTTCCGCTGTCATCTCATGGACACCGATACGCCCGCCAAGCCGGTTGCCGTAATCCTCCAGTATTCTCGTCCGGGTGAAATAAAAAGCGCCATTCTCCATCAGGCAGCCCGCAAAATCCTGGCGCCGTGGACGCTTAAGCGGGTCGTAATTAATCGGCGTACCGTCTTCAGTCCAATAAAACCGCTTGGATTGCACTGCTGTCAGCAAGGAATCGAGATGTTCATTCTGAAACTTCTGTTTAGCCGCGATGAAATCTTCCGCACGCGTGAGCGGTGAAGTGGCTTGGATCAAACATAAAACATCGAAAGCGGCGCGTTGTTTGAACTCGAGCATGGCGCTTTCCGTGCTGGCGGTGTCCGTGCAAGTTTCGGCCGAGCGATCCAGAACCGTCACCCCTGCCGGAAACTCCTCCAGCACTTTCTCACGGATTCTTGCAGAATCGCTCGCTACGTAAATCTCGTCAAAACACTGCGAAGCAATCGCCTGCTCCAGACTCCATGCAAACAATGGCCGCCCTGCGATAGCGCGCACATTTTTGTCGACAATGGATTTTGAATTGGCGCGCAGCGGCATAAAAGCAACCCAACGCATCAGTTGAAGTGTACCCCTTGTACCCGTTTCAGCTTGGCGCGCTGCGGCGCTTCGATTGCCAGTATCGGCGCATCTTTGAAGGTCAGCGCCTGGGAAACGGCGCGCACATCGCGCACCAGACGGCGCATGCCATCCGGCTCCAGTGACGCCGCATGATCGGTCCCTTTCCAGGTGCGATCCAAGGTGAAATGACGTTCAATCCAGGATGCGCCCAGCGCAACAGCCGCGATGTCGACCGCGATTCCTAAGTGGTGCCCGGAAAATCCAATTTCCTTGATGCGCGAACAAAACCGCTTATTCAGCGTTTGCAGCTCGAGCAAGCACACTTGATCGAATGGAACTGGGTAACCGGAAGTGCAGGCGTACAAAATCACACGTTCAGCCGCATGGCATTTTTCCATTAACTGCACGATTTGTTCTTGCTCCTCGTATGTGGTCATACCGACGGAAATATGAATATCGCCGTGATAATCCCTAGCGAGAAATTCGAGCATCGGAAAATTGAGATTGCACGCGGAAGGTATCTTGATGAACACAGGGTTGAGGCCGGCAATTTGCCTTGCCGAGGTCAGATCCCACACGGAGGTTGAGTAACCGATGCCGAACTCTTTGCAATATTGTTGCAGTTGGCGGTGCTGATCGACGTCAAACTCAAGAAACTCCCGATGTGCGCCATAGGTATCGCCATAGCTGTTCTGCATATTGGGATGCGGTGCATTGTACTCTTCCGGCGTCAGCAGCTCCTTATTGGAACGCTTCTGAAACTTCACAAAATCGCATTTTGCAAATGTCGCCGCGATTCCGATCATTTCCCTGGCGATTTCCATGTCACCTTTATGATTACAACCGATTTCGGCAATTACCTTAGGCACTTTCATAAAATTCCCAATTATTCCATTATTAATCAATTAACAAACCAAATACCAGCAAAGAATGCGGGCGTTGCACGCTGCATCTATCTTCTGTAAAAAGAAACCGTTCTACATTTATCTTAACTCCAAGGGAGTTGAGTCTAATTGGTGACCCAGGTCGATGATTTATTACCTTTCAAGTAAGCCGAGCGGTGCTGCGGCGATAGCAGATCCAAATCAGGAAACCACGGCATGTGCAACGCGGAAAAATCCCCGGCAACCCGCACGGCATCGAAAAAATCTCCGTTATAGTATTTTTTGTGATAAATCGCAAAAGTTGTATCGATGGGCGCTGCATACACTTCCAGCCGGTCATGCTTGAGCGGTTTATTCCAAAAACGCGACTCCCATTGCAACACCGTCACGAGTTTATCGAAAGGAACAATGTTTCCCAGGCTGGATTTCATACGGCGATCGGTCAAGCTGTACTCAACCTGGTAAGGCAAAGCGAAACCTGCCTTAAAGCATTTGAAGTGATCGCAGACATTCGTTAGCTGCTGAATGAAGTCCACCGGCAAACGCTGGTTAAACAGCAAATCCGGATCGGTATAGCCGAATGTTTCCGGCAAAACATCGTAAACCGGACCTTGGAACCCTACGCGCGCGCCCATGTTAACCGCTGACCGCACGACGAACGCTCTTTTTTCCGCGCTGATCTCAGCAAGAATGGCAAGCGTCCCGTCATCCTTGGAGGCATTGTCGATAATAACCGGTTTGATGGATCTGGCGTTGAGCTGCTGCACACAATGATCGACGTAAACGCCGTTGTTATAAGACACGATCAATACCGGCACTGGATCGTCCAGAGAATCAACCGCCGCTTTGATCTGAGCCGCGAGGTTGCGGATCGGTCTTTTATAAAGGTAGCGATGAAAAATTTTTTTCATGACCTAATCCGGCAATGCTCCATCGCGCTCACTCTTTGACAGTGCGGAAATTTTCACTTAATTCCGTTACAGGCGCGGCTTGTGGCATTTTTCTTATGCGTTGGGAATGAACTCTAAAAAGATGCTTAGAGTGTCGCTCGATTTTGATCGAGTCGAAGCGATTCAGAAGCTGGCCGAAGCGAGCGATTTTTTGCTCCAGATCGGCCACCGAAATTTCCGGAAAACGATGATCGTGATAAGCCAGCCGGTTAGGTCCGGGACGGCGCATATAAAGGTTGGTCAATGCCGCTTTTATTTTGACGAATAACCACCCTTGTACAAAAGTGCTCAGTGGCCTGGGCAGCGGACGGCTTTTAGAATAACCGCTAGATTCCAACACATCGACAATGCGTTCGCATGCCAAGGGGCCTTTCTGTGCCGCTAAATAATAATCGATCAAAGCCTGGCGCTCCTCGCCGCCGGCGCCGCCGAGCTCACCTGCCAGAATCCGATTCAATGTCGTTTGCAGTTCTTCAAAATTGAAGCACTGGTAACTGAGCTTTGTCGGCAATCCCTGAAAATCATAGTCATAAAGCTTATTCAATGTTGCTAGATAAGAAACTGCCGGAACGCCGAGAACATAGGCTTCCAAACCGGTCGTGCAACCGTTGTGCACTAGCGCCTTCGCCGCCAGTAACCAGGGGATGACGTTCCCCTCTTTGTTGATTACAATCCGGTCACTTTGCGCGGCGAGATCCTGATAAATTTGATTGCTCTCACTGGGATGCGGACGGACAACAATGGCCATATCCGGAAATGCCTGTTCGAGCGCCGGAATCATTTGTTTGAAATCTTCCAGTATCGCTTGCTTGTGATCGCGCAAACCTTCGGCAAACTCTTGACTCATGCCTATTCCCGCTTGACCGCGGCGCGCCATTTTAGCAGAATCCTTCTCAGCCTGAAATAAGCCGATGCTGGGAATAAAAGGATTCACATCGCTGAAATTCGTGTTGATCAGAATGAAATCCCCATAACGATCGCGCAATTTTTTCACTTCTGGATCAAAAAACGGACGCAATTCCGGTCTCAGCATATCACCGCGCGGATTACCCGTAATGTGAATCGGCAGATTCTGCGGCAGATCGGGATACTGCTGCATTAAATCGACATTTTCCTGTCCCCAGGCGAAGACATGCGACACTTTATTAATGGTTTGCGGGGAAAGCCGGAGTGTGAAATAGGTATCGGCGGGTGGATGCACCAGCGCTTCTTCTTCCCAGGCGGCAATTTCATGTCCCAGTTGACGCAGTGCCTTGAACATTGAACTGCTAAGACTGCGCATGCTCTTTGCGAGATAAACGCCGCGCGGAATGGACGCTACCTGAAAATGAGTAAAAGCCCGTGAACCGATCAATACGGGAAAACCACGCTCGGCTGCGAAACACGCCAACAGAATTTTAGCGTCCAGTTCGCGCACCTGGCTTTCTACCGGAATAATAAGCGTTGAGGCGTAATCCCCCGCATTTGTATTTGTCATTTTTATCACGCAGTGACTAAATCTGTTTGCACCGGCTGTACGAAATCCCTTTTTTCTATCCAGCCGCAGCGTTGCGAAAATACCCGGAATAATTCCGGATCGCTTGAGATAGCCGCAATCTCATGGTTGAGCCAGAAGGATGGGTTGGTCCAATTGAAACTGCCGAAAATAGACCATACCTGACCGCGATCCTCCACCAGCACCAATTTGAGATGCATCGGCAATTCTTCCGCATTCCGGCTGCGCTTGAAGCGGATTCCGGCGGACATCAAACGTTGCTCGACCTTGGATGTAACGCGCCGGTAGGTCGCTTCGGCGAATATTTCCAGCGCTACACCGCGCTGCGCCAATTGGATCATAAAATTAACCGCTGCTTCGCTCCTGATGTGCGACGCAAAAATACGCACATGCGCATTATCGCTTACTTCACTTAAAAATTGCATCACTGGATGCGAGCGCATGCGCGGCCAAAAATGGATTGTAGTATCTCTTCCCTGGATAGCTTTATTCGCATTGGTAGAAAATCGGTAAAATAATCCCGGTGGTGTATCATGTAAGTTGCGTGCATGTTTTACCAGTTGCATGACCAATTCCGGATCGACAAGTCCAATCAGGGCATTGTAGCCTTTATCTTGATCTCCTATCTCCCGGATGACATCCAGTCTTTCTTCCGTTTGATTTCCAGAAGGATTGAATGAGCCGATAAACGCAATGGGTTCAGGATGCGAGAAACAGTAAAGCTTTTCGTGTAATTGCGGCGCCCATGTCCGCCCTGACGGAGCTGGCAACCCTGGGAATGTCACCAGACGCAAACCATCACCCAAACCTTCCGGCCCCGATAGCACGGCAATCACCGCATCGTTAGCATCAGCCGTACGCGGTTTACCAGCCAGGCTTACAGTAACCTCAACACCGCGCTTACGCGCGCGAACAAGGGCTTCGGCCAGTTTCAGATCACGAAAATAGTACGTGACCCAATCGATAGACCCGCCGGATGGAACAGCAGCAATGTGTTCCTCCAGTACATTGCGCAGAGAACCTGCAGGTTGATCCGGTCCGCCAAAATACACTTCTGCTGATGATCTCATTTCCACCACAAGTGACTCATGCAAAATGTGTTTCTTCCAGCAAACTTTCTATGCTATTCGTGTCACACCAGTGCTTCACCGGTCAATCTTTCCAGGATGCGCAGCGGTGAATGCGATGGATCGTTCATCGCTTCTACCGGTAAATAAAATGTCTGATCCAAACTGTGTTGTCCCGATATCGCACCGTGCAACACCAAATCGGTAATCGCAATCCAGCTTGATCCGGCGGGAAATTCCATCAGTTTGCGCGGAGCCGAAGCTTGGTATTCCTTATCGCGCATACCAAGTGCGCGCAGCGCCGCAATGTATTGATCATACTTGGTTTTAACACCATCAACGATACCCAGCCGGGCCAGCAGAGATGAAAACCAAGAAGGTCCGCTGACATGCACATCGGGCAAGAAACGTTGCACAAAAGGTTCAAAAGGTTCGCCGAGCTGCCAGATACGCAATCGATCTACCGGATTGATGTTGGTGAAAACGCGCAACATGCTGCGCCCTTGCGTAGGGTAGCCGTAGCTTGAGTCGATATGAAGAGCCTGCGTGCTGTTACGCGCAAAAGGCCGGTAAGTTACCCGCTTACGGTCTAATGCTTGACAGTAGCTAGGAAATAATTGGCTAATGACACTTTCGGTCCATTGTCCATAACGCGCCATGATGGCTTCGAGATCGGAACGAGCCGTATCCTTGATTTGGGCTCGCACCATCTTACCGTGTATTTGCGCGTAGTGATATTTCTTGATATGCCCGTTTTTCGGATCGAAAATAATCGTAGGCTTGCCATTTTCCACATCGGGTACTTGCGTCAGAATATTAGCTGTATTGGATATCAGCTCCCGTTCCCGTTCGGAAAGTTCGAATCCTCCTTTGGGAAGATAGATCAGCCCACCGCCCTCCAGCGTTTGAATAGCCGCGCGCTGCACTTCAGGCGACGTCATATTCATTCCGGATTCGATAGTGAACATTTTCAGAATTTCAGTTTCATCGCTTGTGGAAACATATTGCTCATTCATCATGCTATATCCTCGATTTATTCAGAAACGAAAACAATCCGGCAGTGAATTATAACGGATTAGAGTTATTTACAAAAATGTTGTCATTAAACGACAATAGTTTATCAAAAACGATACTACACTTTCTAGATCAATGCCCATACTTGGTTTCGATAGTCCGTTGCAGATTGAATGCCAGGAGCTTCCCTAGCCGCTCATTACCCAGCGGTCCCTTCTGGGCGCGTTGAATGATGTCCAAATCCGGTGCCTTATTAGCTTCAATCAAACACGGGCCATTTTCGAGTATGGCGACATCCCAGCCAATCACTACTTGGTCAGGGAAAAGGCGGACATGCGCATCCTGCACAAAATCGATCATTTTTTCCCAGCACGGAAGCTTACGCTTCGGTATCGCAGTATGAGATATAGGATGCTGTTCGTACCAACCATCGGTCACCACTCCCCAACCGCCGCGCGTGCCTTCCCCCAGCACACCCGTTTTAATATCGACATTGGCCGCAATACCGCCCGCGTGATAGTTATCGACGATCACATCGGCATATCGCTTCATGCGGAAGACTGCATTGGTAACTTCATAACCGCCCGTTTCATTGCGGCAACTCATGACACGCACGGTCGCCAGCGCACCGCACGCAAGATCTGCAATTTCCGAGTGGCTCTTCAACCTCGGCTGAACGATATATGCTTTTTGTTTGGAATTTTTCCGCAATATTTCAAGTACCTGCTTTCCATTTGCGCGACTCCCGTCGTTACAGAGAAATTGCCCATTCCCTAAATAATCCCAGCGGATGGTCCCCCTGCCACCCTGCCCGTTGAGCGGCTTGATGAAAAGATCAAACTCCGGAAAACCGGATTTATCCCAATCCACTGGTGTAATTTCCTCGTCCTTGATGATCCAAAGAATAGGTGCTGCGGCAACACCATTTTTGCGGCAATGCGCCATAAAGAGCGTCTTATCGCGGATGCATTGCGTCGTACGCTCGACAGGCACCGGAAGTCCGCCATTATTATTCCGCAGGAAAAGATAAAGCCCAGCCTTCGTCTCAAAACGATTGAGATATTCATTGGCGCGCTGTCTTTTGTCGTCATCGTGCAGCTCAAAGATATAGTACCAAGGCGGCAAAATTGCATTTTGGCATGCCACACCGATTTGCTCGTAAGCTTGCCAGATAATACCCTTACCTGTCCGTTTTTTTATAGCAAATCCATTGAGTGCCGTGAAAGTCACCGTCAATCCGATTATCAAGAAAGGTAGAAGCGGTAACACCAACAGCATGATGCAGCGATCCACCAGATTAGCTTCACGCCAAACGATACGCCGAAAATGCCGATGAATGGACGTTGCCGCCGTTTCATCTTCCGTCAACTGAGAAAGAATCCATCTCGCACCGCTTAAATCCCGGACAATTCTGTCAAACCCTAAATCAATCCCCATTTATTGTTTTCCTAATTTATACTGATAGCAATCTCATTACATAATCGACTTCCAGGCACGCGTTATTTTACTTGTTATATTCTATTAAATCATTTTTCTTCAAATACCTAACTTAGTTACAATTAAACTTGCTGCATAATGTTAAATTAACCTTAGTGAAGTTATTGTGAATAAAAACCATAGAGAAGTATTCTTACACTTTTTGTCAGAAGACTTCATTTGTTCCAAATCAAGAAAACTAATTATTCCCTTTCAAAGATGCTCTCAACACAATTTTCCATCGTCATTCCAACATTGAACGAAGCCGATAACATCGATCCTTTATTGACTTCGCTATTTGCGCTGAATCTGCCGCTGGATAGCTTTGAGGTCATTTTCGTCGACGACGGTTCGCGCGATGGCACACCCGGAAAAGTCCATGCCTGGGAGGGAAAAGCGAATGTAAAGCTGATCGAACGTACGGAAAAACCCGATTTGATCGCATCGATTCTAGCTGGCGCAGCCGCCGCGCAGAGCGAAGTCATTGTCGTCATGGATGCCGATTTGAGTCACCCCCCCGAGCGGCTTCATGCGCTTGTGGAACCGGTATTAAATGGCAGTCACGATATCTCCATTGGCAGCCGCTACGTTCCCGGCGGCAGTACCGAGGGCTGGCCGTGGTACCGGCAATGGCTATCGCGCATTGGCGGCTCGCTGGCACGTCCACTGTGCGATGTCAACGATGCCACTTCCGGCTTTTTCGCCTTCCGCCGGGAATTGGTATCAACCGTTTCGGGGCAAGCGCGCGGCTATAAGATTCTGCTGGAATTGTTGATGGCTGGACAAGGCAAACTGAAAGTTATTGAGATACCTATTTGCTTTCGCGACCGGACACGCGGCACCTCGAAATTGTCGTTTCATCACCAATGGGCTTATCTTCAGCGCCTAATGGCCCTTGCCGGCGGCGCAGTGGCTGCTCAAGATGCCAAGCGGTATGTGACAACCGGCCTGTTCTGCGCACTGATCGATATCACCATCTATCAGCTCTTGATGAGTAGCGGTGCCGGGGTGGCTCTGGCACATATCGTGAGCTTTCTCGTTGCCGCAGCAGTGTACGCATTCAGCTCTCGCGATTCATTCCGGTTGCAACCAGCGGGCCCATTGCACTGGCGCTTGATTGGCCGTTTTGCGGCACTCGGCGGTATTGCATTGTTCACGCGTGGCGGCTTATTGGCTTTACTGGTTTATGATTGGCATGCACCGCCGCTATTGGCTATTTTTCCCGCCATCGCAGTTAGCACGGTCATTGTCTACTTGGGATCCGTCTTTTATTTGCCATCCGCAGCGCAGAACCAACCCGCTCCGGATATACGCTGGCGCGTTGCCACGATTGGCATCGTCACACTCATCGTATTGTTGCGCCTGATCTATCTCGGTCAAACGGAGCTGATTCCGGATGAAGCGTATTACTGGAACTACGCTCAGCACATGGATTTAAGTTTTTACGATCACCCGCCCATGGTGGCATGGCTGATCTGGCTCGGTACCGCAGCCGCCGGCAATACTGAATTCGGTGTAAGAATCGGTGCATTTCTCTGCGGCTTGATCACGATGGGATTTCTGTATGCCTTGGCACAGAATCTGTACGACAAATCGACCGCAATACGCACCACGCTGTTGTTAGCCGTTCTGCCATTCACCTTTGCCACCGGTTTTCTTATGACAACCGATGCTCCGGTAATGGCCGCCTGGGCAGCCACACTTTATTACATGGAACGCGCCCTGATTGCAAACCGCAGCTCGGCCTGGCTAGGTATGGGAATCGCGTTTGGTCTCGGTATTTTGTCTAAATATACGCTCGGATTGCTCGGCGTAGCCGCATTATTATTTGTGATTGTCGACCCGGTTGCACGTCGCTGGTTGATCCGCCCTCATCCGTACCTTGCCGCGCTGCTAGCGCTACTATTGTTTTCCCCGGTGATTATCTGGAACTTGGATCATCATTGGTCTTCGATCATGTTTCAATCATCGCGCGTCCGCGGTGTCGGCGATGATTTATTTTCCCCTCATCTTCTGTTCGCCGATCTGCTGGTACTGTTATCGCCCGTGGGCTTGGCAGCCGCGCTTTGGGCGCTATGGCCCAAGAATCAGCCGGATGACGGCGAGATAGCGCGCAGACGCACGTTATTTGTATGCATCTTCACCGGCATACCACTAATCATATTTTTTGTTTTGAGTATATTCGATTCATTGCGCTTCCACTGGACAGCTCCACTATGGCTAGCCATTGTGCCCACCATGGCATGGATGATGGGACAAAACTTCAGTCCGCGCAGCATCGCAGGCCGCATTCAAGCATCCTGGAAACCGACCATCGCCATTTCCATCGTGGTGTATACCTTAGTGTTGCACTACGTGGTGCTCGGGATTCCGGGAATCCCCTACCCGTCATTCATGACCCGTTACTATTGGCGCGAAACCACTAGTGAGATTGAAAAGATCGCCGCTCATGTGCAGCAGAAAACCGGACAAAAGCCACTGGTCGTCGGCATGAGCAAATGGTCGGTCGCCAGTGCGATGTTTTTTTATAATCGGCACGGAGAACCGATGGATATCCGCTCGCGCAATATGTTTGGCGACAGCGGTGCCATGTACGAAGTTTGGCATCCATCAGAGCCGCCAACCACCCGCCCGGTAATCCTGGTCGGCATGGAGCAACAACATCTGGAACGTGATCGCGCAGGCAACGACATCACCCGATTACTCGACCAGCCCGGTCCGGTAGAAAGTATGACGATTACACGCGAAGGCAAGCCGTTGCGGATTGTTTATTACCGGATCGCAAAAGGCTATTTGGGTATAGGAATTTCTAGATAATGCAGTCACGATATTCAAACTATAAAATTCTTTTAAAAACGAAAGAATTTTATATGACATATTTACATTGCAGAGATGACATGTCAGATGAATATGGGGTTTCACGGTATTGTAGAAGTTGATGAAACGGAAAAGCTGAATGCACCGACCGGCGCTGTCTTTAAAGAAAATCTGGGGCGCCACATATCCCAGGGTACGGATGACCTGCTCCGCTTTACCGTTGGTTTACGGGCGATTGATGCGGGTAAAAATTCCTACATGCAAAATTTTAGGGCTGTTAAAATTTTGACGGTAATAGTTTTTGATATGCCCAACCTCGGAAATAAATAAAATGCAAATATTCTCAACAAAGTACTTGGCGATCGGAATTACTGTTTTACTGACAAGTCTTGTTTTTTCACAGCGCAATGCGCATGCCTCCGATTATCCAATCTTTCGCGATGGAAAATTAATTATTCCTCGTGTCGATACCGATGCACAGCCGGGTAACTTTCAGAAAGCGGAGTTTCAGTTTGAGAGTTCCACGAATAGCTGGAAACTCACTCAGTTTGTCGAAACCAAAATTATTCCTGGCTCCGCAACCTATGATGAAAAAGTTGAAGCCGTTATTGTAGATTCATCGCCGGTCCAGGTTTTTCTCAAAATCACCGGACAATTTTCAGATGGCTGTGCTTTTTTTCAACAAATCAATCAGGTACTCAAGGGCAATACATTTGAAATTATTCTTCACATCGGGCCTAATCCATTCCCTGAAGGGATAGCATGCACAATGGCACTTGTGCCGTACGAAAAAATCATTCCCCTCGAGGTCTACGGACTTCCGGCTGGAACTTATGCGTATAGTGTCAATGGGATCCCGGCTGGAACATTCACGTTAACAAAAGATAACACGCTGTAGATCGAAGGAAACACAGATCAATCCGGCGAACGGGATGAAGCGATTCACTCGTACAGTCAATTAATCAAGGTTCCCTAAGAATAAGATAGCAACCTCGTTGTCATCTTATTCTCGTGGCATTAGTGATGGATATTCAAGCAATGCTTCTAATCCCGCTTGATCAAGAATGGTAACTCCGATACTCACCGCCTTGTCATATTTACTGCCAGGATCGGCACCGGCAACGACATAATCGGTTTTCTTGGAAACGCTGCTGCTGACTTTACCGCCCAGTGCTTCGATTTTTTCCTTGGCTTCCTCGCGGCTCATTGCCGGCAGCGTGCCGGTCAGCACGAATGTTTTACCACTCAAGGGCGCGGCTGTACCAGTCAGCAACGATTTCCCTTCGTGTTCATCCCAATGCACACCGCAGGCGCGTAGCTGTTCGATGACCTCGCGGTTATGCGCTTCGGCAAAGAAGCCGGCGATACTTTGCGCCACCACCGGACCGACATCGGGAATCTGCTGCAAGCACTCGCTGTCCGCCGCCATCAACCGGTCCAAGCTGCCCAGATACGCCGCCAGATCTTTCGCCGTTGCTTCGCCAACATTGCGTATCCCGAGCGCATAGATAAACCTTGCCAGTGTGGTGCGCTTGCTTTTTTCTATCGCGCTGACAATGTTGTTCGCCGATTTTTCCGCCATGCGTTCCAAATTAGCCAGCGCGGCGATTCCTAATCGATACAGATCTGCGGGTGTGCGCACGATCGCCTGATCGACCAATTGATCAACCAGTTTGTCCCCCAAACCTTCGATATCCATTGCCCGGCGCGAAGCAAAATGCAACAGCGCCTGCTTGCGCTGCGCGGGACAAAACAATCCGCCGGTGCAACGCGCCACCGCTTCATCCGGTAAGCGCACCGCTTTCGCGCCGCACACCGGGCAATGCGCCGGCAGGATAAATACTAAAGCGCCCGCCGGACGTTTTTCCATCACCACAGAAACAATTTCCGGAATCACATCACCAGCGCGGCGCACGATCACGATGTCGCCGACACGCACATCCTTGCGTTCGATTTCATCGGTGTTATGCAGTGTCGCATTGGTCACGTTGACGCCGCCGACAAACACCGGCTGTAAGCGCGCAACCGGCGTCAACGCCCCGGTGCGGCCGACTTGCACATCGATAGCGAGCAATTGCGTCATTGCCTCCTGCGCCGGAAATTTGTGCGCGATGGCGAAGCGCGGCGCGCGCGATACGAATCCGAGCTTTTCCTGGAATGTCAGCGAATTGACTTTATATACCACGCCGTCGATGGCGTACGGCAGATCGTCCCGCTTGGCGCCGATTGTGCGGTAATACTCCAGTAATCCCGGCAATCCCGTCACCACCCGGCATTCCGCCGACACGGGAAAATGTAACGAAGACAGATAGCGCAGCATGTTGTGATGCGTATCCTGCGGCAACTGCGCGTCGTCACATTGCCCGATGCCATAGGCAAAAAAAGTGAGCCGCCGGGTTGCCGTTATGCCGGGATCGAGTTGACGCAACGAACCCGCGGCAGCGTTGCGCGGATTGGCGAATTCTTTCTCACCTTTGGCTGATTGCTGTTCATTCAGCCGCAGAAAATCCTTTTTCAGCATCAACACTTCACCGCGCACTTCCAGCAATGCGGGCGGATAATCCACCGGCAACTTCAACGGAATCGACCGGATCGTTTTCAGGTTCAGCGTAATATCTTCGCCGGTGTAGCCGTCGCCGCGCGTAGCGCCAGTTTTGAACACACCGTTTTCGTAACGCAAACTGACCGCCAGTCCGTCAAATTTCGGTTCGGCGGTATATTCGATCTCATCGACGGCTAGCCCATCGCACACACGCCGGTCGAAAGCCTCGACTTCGCTATCTTCAAACGCATTGCTTAACGACAACATCGGAATATCGTGCGCAATTTGTGCGAATGCTTTGAGCGGCGCGGCGCCGACGCGTTGCGTCGGCGAACCGGCGGTGACCAGTTGCGGATAATCCTGCTCGATTTGCTGCAATTCGCGCAGCAATCGATCATATTCCGCATCGGGAATGGCGGGGTTATCGAGCGCATAATAAAGGTAATTATGCCGCTCGATCTCCGTTCGCAGCGCCTGCGCGCGCTGATTCTTTTTTTCAATAGTGTCGTGCATTGCCAAAGTATAACCAATCGCAGCAAAACGCGGTTTCAGTAATTGGCGAAAAATCCTTTATACTGCGCACTCCATCGAAAAATTCCTTTACAAAAACCCAATGTCTCAAGAAACGACACGCGACATGAGTAATAACACATTAAAAATCCGCATTCAAATTCAACAACCGCAGCCGCAAGCCATCGAAGAGCTTTACCCTGAACCGGAAGTCACGTATGAAGAAACGCTGGATTGGAACAAGATCGCCATCGCAGCAGTGCTACTGCTGTCCCTTCTTGTTTTGATCGGTTATTTACTCTTTGCCGGTGGAGGCGACGAGAAAACCCCGGCGGATGATACAGCCGCTACGATTCCCGGAAATGCCATATTGCAGGAAAAAACTGAACCGCAACTCGGAACAGCAAACGGCACTACTGGAACGCAATCCAACGAATTGACAGGCGCCCCGAAATCTCCATCCGAGCCGGTCAAACCCAAGGCTTCAAGTAATTCGATTAAACCCGTTGTAATACCGGCCAGAAAACCGCCATTCAATTCAGCGGCCAATCCATCCGGCAACGCTGAAAAAAAAATCCCTAAAACGGCTGCACAAGGTAAGCCGCAAGAATCAACCGATCAGGTTGAAGTTGCCCGGGCGCAATTGAGTCATGCGATCGAAGCGCGTGAGCCGGTCGATTCCATCGACACAGTGCATCTGCAACCGGGAGAATCGAAAACTATTTATTTCTATCTGCATTTAAAGAATTTGCGAGGAAAGAATGTCCGTATCGGCTGGTACCACAATGACAAACTGGACTCAAAATTGAATTTGCGCGTGCACAACAACAATTGGCGCACGCATGCCAGTAAGCAACTGGATCAGCGGCGCCTGGGCGCATGGCGCGTTGAATTGTCCGATGAAACCGGAAATCGTCTGGCATCAAGAAACTTTACTGTCACTCAGCTGTAATGGCTGTTTACATCATGCTGTATGCAATCGAGGATCAACCATGAAATATTGCAGTTATTGCAGCGCCACTGTTGAATTAAGCATCCCGGAAGGCGACTCGTTGCTACGTTACGTATGCACTGCGTGCAAAACCATTCACTATCAAAATCCCAAAATGGTGGTCGGCTGCATTCCGGAATGGGAGGATAAAATCTTGCTGTGCCGCCGCGCCATCGAGCCACGCCTGGGCTGGTGGACGCTGCCGGCCGGTTTCATGGAAAACAACGAAACGCTGGCGCAAGCTGCGGCGCGCGAAACTCTGGAAGAAGCCAATGCGCGCGTGGAAATCGGCGATTTATATGCGGTTTATAGTCTGCCGCACATCAGTCAAGTTTATTTCTTATTTCGTGCACGGCTGCTCGATCTGGATTTCAAACCGGGCATCGAAAGCTTGGAAGTCAAACTGGTTTCCGAGCACGAAATACCCTGGGAGGAAATGGCGTTTCGCGTCATCCACGATCCATTGCAGCAATATTTTAAGGATCGCAAACAGGGAAAACTGGGGTTTCATATGGGTGTCATCGATAAACCATCCGGCCGTTCCTAAGTGAGCTATTGTTTCCTTGCACAAAAACCCGAAGGTTTTAGATTCCCCGGCAGCACGCTATAATGTTTAATTTTCCAGACTTCAGACTCCTATGAAGCATTTATTCGGATTATTGTTACTGTTTTTCGCTTTTTCATCGGCATCCGCCCAGCCGCAAAACATCTCAGTCGCAGCCAAAGCTTACATGCTCTCGGATTTCCAAACCGGTCAAGTATTGGCCGGCCAAAACGAAGATGAGCGCATAGAGCCGGCGTCATTGACCAAACTCATGACGGCGTACGTAGTGTTTGCCGCGATCAAACAAAAACTGCTGGCGTTGGATCAAGTGATTCCGGTATCCGAAAGCGCCTGGCGTATGATCGGTTCCCGCATGTTCATAGAGCCCAATAAACCAGTGACCGTGGATGAATTGATTCGCGGCATGATCGTTCAATCCGGCAACGATGCGTGTATTGCCTTGGCGGAAGCAGTCGCGGGCTCGGAAGCCGGCTTCACCGATCTGATGAATAAAGAGGCGGCCCGGCTGGGAATGAAAAACACCCATTTCACCAATTCAACCGGCTTGCCCGATCCGGATCATTACACGACAGCGCATGATCTAACCCTGCTGGCAACGGCGATCATTCGCGATTTTCCGGAATTTTATCCGCTCTATTCGCAAAAAGAATATACCTACAACAATATCACGCAACCGAATCGAAACCGGTTGTTGTGGATAGATCCGCATGTCGACGGCATGAAAACCGGATGGACCAAAACCGCTGGCTATTGCCTGATTACTTCGGCAATTCGCGACAAACGCCGGCTCATTTCGGTCGTCATCGGCGCGAAATCAGCCAACGCGCGCAGTCAGGAAAGCCAACGCCTGCTCAACCACGGTTTTCAGTTCTACGATACGCTGCACTTATACAAAAAGAACGATTCGCTGACCACCATTCATCTATGGAAAGGCGCACAGAATCAGCTGAAAGCCGGATTCGACCGGGATGTTTACTTCACATTGCCTAAAGGCCAAGGTGACAAACTGAAAGCCACCATGGAATACAAGCAACCACTCATCGCTCCGGTGCAAATCGGGCAGGAAGTCGGTACGGTGAAATTCACACTGGATGACAAAACCATCGAAACTTATCCGCTAGTTGCACTGGAGAAAGTCGATAGCGCGAACTTCATCGGCAGGGCTTGGGATAGTGTAAAATTACTCTTTAATTAATCCAGTCTTAACCCATTACGGAAGGTTCGCATGATATATCTGAACGGTAAGTTTATGCCCATAGAGGAAGCGTGCATTCCGGTGCTGGATCGCGGTTTTATTTTCGGCGACGGTGTGTACGAAGTCATTCCGGCTTATTCGCGCAAACCCTTCCGTCTCAGCAAGCACCTCAAGCGATTGCAACACAGCCTGGACGGCATTCGCTTGAAAAATCCATTCAGCAACGACGAATGGAAAAATTTGCTGGAACAAGTCATCGCAAAAAATGACGGCGAGGATCAATACCTCTACTTGCACATCACGCGCGGCGTCGCCAAACGCGATCATGCGTTTCCTGTCAATGTGCCGCCGACTGTTTTCATCATGAGCAATCCGTTATTGCCACCGCCTGCGGAACTGCTGGTCAGTGGCGCTTCGGCCATCACTGCACTCGATAACCGCTGGATCCGCTGCGATGTCAAAGCCATTTCACTGCTGCCAAATGTGTTGTTGCGGCAATTGGCGGTGGATGTGCAGGCACTGGAAACGATTTTGATCCGCGACGGATTCCTGACCGAAGGTGCGGCCAGTAACATCTTCGTGGTCAAAAACGGCGTGCTGCTGGCGCCACCAAAAAGTAATCTGATGCTGCCTGGCATCACGTACGACGTGGTGCTGGAGTTGGCGGCAGCGAATCATATTCCGCACGAAGTGCGCGACATCTCGGAAGCCGAAGTACGCACGGCGGATGAGATTCTGTTGACCTCCTCGACCAAGGAAATCATGCCGATTACGTCACTGGACAATCAACCGGTAGGAAAAGGAAAACCGGGCGAACTGTTCGCGCGCTTGCACGCGTTGTATCAGGACTATAAGGCCACGAACATGCGCGGCCATTCCTGCGGTTGCTCGCACTCATAATCGGCAGTTTTAGTTTACCGATGTCAGAACAACCTTCGCTGATCGAATACCCCTGTGATTTTCCCATCAAGATCATGGGCAAGGCGCAGCAAGATTTCACGCAGATTGCGCTGGCGATCGTTAAATATCATGCTCCCGACTTCGATACTGCGACCATGGCAGTCAAGGCCAGCAAAAATGGCACTTATTTAAGCCTTACCTGCACCATTCGCGCGACTTCCCGCTCGCAACTGGATGCTCTGTATCAAGCGTTATCGAGTCATCCGCTAGTCTCCGTGGTCTTGTGATTGTTCATGCAGCAAAATCATTCCGCTTCGGTTCTCGTATCACCGCATTTCGTCGTCAAAACATTGGGATTATGCGATTACCAGACAACCTGGCAAGCGATGAAGGATTTCACGCAACACCGCAACGAGCAAACCTGCGATGAAATTTGGTTATTGCAGCACCCACCGGTTTTTACTCAGGGTATTGCCGGAAAACCCGAACATTTGCTGCACGACCATGGAATTGCGGTGATTAAAACGGATCGCGGCGGCCAAATTACTTATCATGGGCCGGGACAAATCATTGCCTATTTATTGCTAGACATCCGCCGCTTGAAACTCGGCGTGCGCGAATTGGTCCGACGGATGGAGAATGCCGTGATCGGCGTGCTTGAAGACTATCATGTCAAAGCCGCCAGCCGTGCAGAAGCACCTGGAGTGTATGTCGGTAAAGCCAAAATTGCATCACTGGGTCTGAAAATCCGGAAAAACTTTTGCTATCACGGCATCGCGCTGAATGTGAACATGGACCTAACGCCATTTTCGTATATCAATCCTTGCGGTTACCAAGGATTGCAAGTCACGCAAACCAAGGATCTGGGCATTCCCGACGGCGTGGAAATTTTAAGCGCCAAACTCGCCAACCGGTTACAAGAACAACTTCTCAAGAAAATAATCAACTAAACACTATGACTATCGATAGCCGCCAAAAAGGCGCTGATAAAACAGCGCGCAACCCCGTCAAAATAGCACCGCAATCGCGTGACGATCTGCTGCGCAAACCTTCATGGATTCGTGTCCGCTCATCCAACAGTGAAAGTTATTACGAAGTCAAACGTCTGCTGCGCGAACATAAACTGCACACCGTATGCGAAGAAGCCTCCTGCCCCAACATCGGTGAATGCTTCGGTAAAGGCACCGCCACTTTCATGATTCTGGGCGATTTATGCACACGCCGCTGCCCTTTCTGCGATGTCGCGCACGGTCGGCCAAAACCGCCGGATGCCGATGAACCGTTGCACCTAGCACAATCGATCGGTGCCATGAAACTGCGCTACGTGGTCATCACCAGCGTCGATCGTGACGATTTACGCGATGGCGGCGCACAGCATTTTGCCGATTGCATCCGTGAAATACGCACGCATTCACCGCATACCAAAATCGAAACCTTGGTGCCGGATTTCCGCGGCCGTCTCGAAGTGGCTTTGGAAAAACTTGCCGCCTGCCCGCCGGATGTTTTGAACCATAACCTTGAAACCGTACCCAGATTGTACAAACAATGCCGGCCGGGCGCGGATTATGCGAATTCCTTGAAACTGCTGAAAGACTTCAAGGCGCAGTTTCCACACATTCCAACTAAATCGGGTTTGATGCTGGGACTGGGCGAAACCGACGAAGAAATCCTGCAAGTATTGCGCGACCTGCGCGAGCACGATGTGGAAATGCTCACCATCGGTCAATATTTACAACCCAGCATCGGTCACCTGCCGGTTATGCGTTACGTCACTCCTGAAGGCTTTAAAGTGTTTGAACAAGCCGCGCTGGAAATGGGTTTCAGCCACGCCGCCTGCGGCCCGATGGTACGCTCCAGTTATCACGCCGATCAGCAAGCACACGAATCCGGTTTACTTTAAGAAGAGAATCCGGAAAAGCTATTTTATCCAACATACCACATTGGAATCAGGTTCAAAAGCTCATTACCTACCCGTAAACAACGCTTTTCCACCTGATTTAACTTCGACTAACCAGCCGTTCGCCAACTTCTTCAGAAACTTCCCTGAGCGAGATCAGAAATAGCTTCAATTCATTACGTTTTCTTCCGATATTACTTTCCAAATGTTTGGAGTAAGCTGAGGATCGTCGATCCACCTTGATTCAGAAATAAAAAGAGGAATTTATGGAGAAAAGCGCAATACTTAGCGCGTTGGCTGCCGAAGTAGAGCAGGGAAGATTAATTTTTCCTACTTCGACCCATGCAGCGATCAGAATTAATCGTGCTTTGAATGATCCCGATTGCAATCTTGAGATGGTGATCAAGTTCATTCAATTGGAACCCCTTTTATCGGCCAAAGTTGTCGCTATCGCCAATTCCGTGGTGTTCAACCGTGCGGAAAAAAGAATCACCGATGTGCGCTCCGCCGTGACTTTAATCGGTGTACGAACGGTACGCAATTTGGCCACGGCTGTCGTGGTGCAACAGCTTGCCGGAGCACAAGTACGCAGCGAAATGGTAATGCAGTTATGGCAGCATTCTGCTCATGTGGCGGCACTGGCGCAAGTTATCGCCCGCCGCATTACAAAGCAGGATCCAGATACCGCAATGTTTGCAGGCATCATTCATGAGATCAGCTGGTTCTACCTGTTGGCGCGCGAAAAGTATTACCCTGGTTTGGCCGATGAAAGCATGGCCAGTTCCTGGGGCAACGATGCAGATCTGGAGGATGAATCGGAACTCGAGTGTGAAATCAAAATCGGCACCGCTATTCTCAAAGCGCTATCGATTCCTGAAGCGGTTATCGATAGTATCGTTTATTTATGGCGAGGCTACCTGGCATTTCCTCCCGCTACCCTTGGCGACACCTTGCTATTCGCCGATCAATTGGCTCCCGTCAAATCTCCGTTCATTCTGCCCTCAAATCAAACAGGTTACAGCATCGCAAATATCGATTTATTAACCGGCGAGGAGTCATTAAGCAGTATCCTTAAAGACTCGCAAGAAGAAGTAAGTTCCTTGACATATGCGCTATGCGTATAAAAAAATCCATGAATTTTTTGTCAACCTGGAACTTCTATATGATTCTATTAGTTGCCGGTGCAAGCAAACGGCGCACAAAAATTATCAAGCAGCAACGATCTCAAAATCGTGCGTTATATTTACTGTCTGCTTCAGCATGATGGAAGCCGAGCAATATTTTTCTGCGGACAAATTAATAGCGCGCTCAACCGTTTGCGGATTCAGATTGTGCCCGGTAATAACGAAGTGCAAATGAATATCGGTGAATACTTTCGGATCCACCGGCGCGCGCTCGGCCTCGATTTCAACGACGCAATCGGTGATATCCTGACGGCTTTTTCTCAGAATCAGCACCACGTCGAATGAAGTGCAACCACCCAATCCCATCAGCAACATTTCCATTGGCCTCGGCCCAAGATTCTGTCCACCGGCATCCGGCGCGCCGTCCATCAAAACCGAATGACCACTGCCAGATTCTGCCAGAAAGCTGACATTCCCTTTCCATTTAATACGAGTTCTCATCACGCCTCCGGCAAATTCGGATTTGTTGCAAATTTTGTTTTGATGCAAATAAAAAGCCGACGTTATTAGGCGTCGGCTTTCCTGAATTCAGAAAGAATTACTTCAGGGTCAGAATAAAGTCAGCTAACGCTTTAGCATTTTCCGGGCTAACGTTAGCATTTGGCGGCATTGGGATCGGGCCCCAAACACCGTTACTTCCTTTTAATATTTTATCTGTCAGGTATGCAGAAGCATCAGCTTGACCTGCGTATTTACCAGCAACATCTTTCAGAGCCGGGCCAACCAGTTTGGTGTCTACATTATGGCAATTCAAACATCCACTGCTTTTTGCCAAATCAGCGTTAGCTTGAGCAACACCAGCTAATAAAATGGCAGACGCAGCAACTGCTCCAATTAAAACTTTTTTCATATCTCTTCCTTATAAAAATTATAAAAGGGTTGATATTCTAACCCGAACTTAACAGACTTGCAGCAATTCCTGTAAGCTTGTGAAACCGGCATGCAATTGTCGCCATCCATGCCCCAATGCTTACCAGCCTTGCTGCTGACTCTGATGATACTGCGTTGCTGAGACTTAGGGGTAAATTATTTAGTTCCAATAAACCGGAGAAGTCAGATCAGACTTTCCCAGGTCAGCGCTGCCGATTCAAGCGATGATCAATCCGGAACCGGCTTTGCTGAAGCTAATCCGTTATCGCACCCATGCTCGCACTGGAAACCAGTTGCGCATATTTCGCCAGTACCCCGCGCGTATATCGCGGTTGCGGCGGTTGCCAGGTAGCACGGCGTTGCGCCAGCACATTGTCCGGCACATTCAATTGCAGCAGCCGTTGTTCGGCGTCGATGGTAATCGAATCGCCTTCCTGCACCAATGCAATGGTGCCGCCGACAAAGGCTTCTGGCGCCACATGCCCGACCACCATGCCGTAAGTGCCGCCGGAAAAACGGCCGTCGGTGATCAAGCCGACGGAGTCACCCAACCCTTCGCCGATCAGCGCGGCGGTCGGCGACAACATTTCCCGCATGCCCGGACCGCCCTTCGGCCCTTCGTAACGGATCACCACGACATCTCCCGGCTGGATTTTGCGCGCCAGAATCGCCGTCATGCAGGTTTCTTCCGATTCAAACACGCGCGCAGGTCCGGTAATTTTCGGGTTCTTGATACCGGAAATTTTCGCCACGCACCCTTCGGTCGACAAATTGCCCTTCAGAATCGCCAGATGACCTTGGGCGTACATCGGATGATCCCATTGCCGGATCACATGTTGACCGGCGCGCGGTGTATCGGGAATATCTTTCAGTACTTCCGCAATGGTTTGTCCGCTGATGGTGATGCAATCGCCGTGCAGCAACCCATGATTCAGCAGCATTTTCATCACTTGCGGAATACCGCCGGCTTGATGCAAATCGGCGGCCACGTAACATCCGGATGGTTTCAGGTCGCACAATACCGGCACTTTAGCACGCATCCGCTCGAAATCGTCTATGTTCCATTCGATTTCAGCGGCATGCGCAATCGCCAGAAAATGCAGGATCGCATTGGTCGAACCGCCCACCGCCATGATCACGGCAACGGCATTTTCAATCGATTGGCGTGTGATGATGTCGCGCGGCAGAATCTGTTTTTTGATGGCATGCACCAACGCTTCGGCGGATTGCCCGGCGCTGATCGACTTCTCGTCATCTTCCGCGGACATCGTGGAAGAATATGGCAGACTCATACCCATCGCTTCGAACGCGGATGACATGGTGTTGGCGGTATACATACCGCCGCACGAACCAGCACCGGGGCACGCATGCCGTTCGATCTGCAGCAATTCCTCATCGTCGATCTTATGCGCGCTGTGCTGCCCTACCGCCTCGAATACGCTGACTACCGTCAGATCCTGATTTTTATAGTGCCCCGGCTTGATCGTACCACCGTAGACAAAAATCGCCGGCACATTCATACGCGCAATCGCGATCATCGCACCCGGCATATTTTTATCGCAACCGCCGATGGCGATCACACCGTCCATGCTTCCGCCCTGCACGCAGGTTTCAATCGAGTCGGCGATCACTTCACGTGACACCAGCGAATATTTCATGCCTTCGGTGCCCATCGAAATACCGTCCGATACCGTGATGGTGCCGAACATCTGCGGCATCGCTCCCGCCTTCCTGAGCGCCGATTCGGCTTTCAATGACAGATCGTTGAGACCTTTATTGCACGGCGTAATCGTCGAATAACCGTTAGCCACGCCGATAATCGGCTTGTTAAAATCCCCATCGCTGAAGCCGACCGCGCGCAACATGGCGCGGCTGGGTGCGTGTTGTGTCCCTTGGGTGATAATCTGGCTCCGTTTATTGTCTGGCATGCTTGCTCCTGAATAAGATAAAAATACAATTTTATGACCAGGCGTACGCAACGCACTTGGTATAATGCCCGCTATTTTACCGTAAATAAGGCCGAAACTATGTTCGTTCACCCGCAAATTGATCCCGTCGCCATCACCATCGGACCGCTTTCCATTCATTGGTACGGATTGATGTATTTGCTGGGTTTCACGTTCTTCGTTCTGCTCGGACGGTATCGCATCAAACACAATCCGCATTCGGCTTTCACTTATGAAATGCTCGACGATGCGCTGTTCTACGGCATGCTCGGCGTGATTTTGGGCGGACGGCTGGGACATGTGCTGTTCTATCAATTCGGTTACTACCTGGAGCACCCGTTGCACATTTTTGCCATCTGGGAAGGCGGCATGTCGTTTCACGGCGGTTTTCTCGGCGTTTTCGCTGCCATGATGCTACTAGCGCGCAAATACAAACTCTCCTGGCTCGCCGTCACCGACTTCGTTACTCCATTGATCCCGCCGGGATTGGCCGCCGGCCGCATCGGCAATTTCATCAACGGTGAACTCTGGGGACGGCACACCGATGTACCGTGGGGCATGGTTTTTCCGTATGTCGATGAATTCCCGCGCCATCCTTCCCAGTTGTATCAATTTGCGCTCGAAGGTGTGCTGCTGTTTATCTTTATCTGGATTTATTCGTCCAAACCGCGCGCAACCGGCGCAGTCACCGGTATGTTCATGATTGGCTATGGCGTGTTGCGCTCATTCGCGGAATTCTTCCGCGAACCGGAAGATGGTTTCATGGGCGTGATGACACTCGGAATTACCATGGGCCAGTGGTTATCGATCCCGATGATTGTGGCGGGAATCGCCGTGTTGATGTGGTCTAAGCGGCAAACATCCGGTGGCTTAAGAAATAATCAGCGGAAAAGTAAAAAACATTAACGATCGATGCGAACATGTTCACTCCCTAATCAAACCCCTGATAATGTAATTCAATTGCTCAAGCCATATCTAGTCGAAATCATTAGATAAAAACCAAGTTTTCCCCAATATGCGCATACCCCCCGCGTGCGATACGATGGTATCGCACGTTCATCCTTGGAGGGTACTGATCATGCAAATATCAAAATCAATCCCCGCAATATTTTTAGCCGTCGTTAGTTTTCTTGCCACGCCCGCAATCGCTGTCGAGGGTATCGATGAAAACGATCATGCCGCACTGGCACAGTATTACGAAAACCTAGCCGATGAGACAAAAGTAAAGCTCCAGCAAAATAAAGCTTTACTTGAACAATACGAAATGCATCCCTACTACTTTGGCCGGCAAGGGCAAGATATTAAATCGCATTCGTCCGCCAATATTCGCGAATACGAGAAAATTTTACGCCAATTCTTGAAGAAGGCCGATTTACACAAAAGAATGGCTGCCGATCAAGCAAATTCCACTCTAAACAAAGCCAAGATCAATCATAACTGGGGTACGACTGTAATCCGATAGCGGCAGCCGGGTAATCAGCTGTAAAGAAACCGTAACCAGAAGCTCATCCGCTGGACTCTGGCGGGTGAATACGATACAGCTACTAGTCCACCGCTAGTAACCGCTTGGCAGGAAACCAGATGGTAAACCGGCTGCCTCTTCCTATCTGACTGGTAATTTCGAGGCGCGCTTCGTGCCGGTTCAGTACATGCTTGACGATCGCCAGCCCCAATCCGGTTCCACCGGTTTCCCGCGAGCGGCTGCTATCGATGCGATAAAAACGCTCGGTTAAACGCGGGATGTGCTCCGGTTCTATGCCGATGCCGCTATCTTGCACGAAGAATACGCCCTGTTCGCCGCGCTTCTCCCAATTGATCGAGATTTCACCGCTATCCGGGGTGTAGCGGATGGCGTTGCTGATCAAGTTTCCAAATGCACTGCGCAATTCTTCCTCATTTCCCAGCAGCCGGTCTTGTGTTGCGATATTCAATTTTATTTGATGACGGCCCGAGCTGAGTGACTCCGCATCCTGTAAAACATCGCGTAGCAGGTTGACTACGTCCACCGGCTTTTCGCTCGCTTTATTTTGCTCATTTTCCAAACGCGACAAAATCAGCAGATCTTCAACCAAGCGCTGCATACGAGTCGCCTGCTCCGTCATCAATGCCAGAGCGCGCTTATTGAAGCCAGTATTCACGTTTTCATCGGCCGATAAGGTTTCAAGAAATCCGCCGATGACTGTCAGCGGCGTGCGCAATTCGTGCGAAACATTGGCGATAAAGTCGCGCCGCATGGTTTCTATTTTTTCAAACCGGGTAATATCCCGGCTGATCAGAAGCTTCTGGTTATAACCGTACGGCACCAGTTGCAACGAAACGATCATGCCTTGCTGGCGCGTTTGTTTCAGAATCAGAGGATTGCTGAATTGCCGTGCAGCCAAATACGCGACGAACGGTATTTGTCTCACCAGATAGGTAATCTGCTGCCCGGCATCCAACGTAAGATCGATTCCCAAATGTTGCTCGGCCACCGGATTACACCACTCAATCCGGTCATGCTCATCCAGAATAACGATGCCATCCGGCATCGCTGAAGTAACGCTACGCATCCGTTCCAGTGCCAAGCTTAACAATTCCCGGCTTTGACTATGCTGGCGCACGTAGCGTGCCAAATGAGCGAATACATCGTCCCAGGCACCGGATCCGGCCGGAATACTGGCAGGAGAATGATCGGACAACTGTAACCAGCGTTCCAGCGCGACGATATGGCGGATATGATGAAATACCATCCAAAGCATCGCTACGCCAAAAAAGATCAATGCATTTACGCTGCCAAGAATCATCCACAACACTGCGGTAATAAAGATGATGAACAGAATATTAGAAGATCGTTGCCAAATATCAGACACTGAATAAACCCTGGAAAAAGTGATTGCGCGGAAGAAAGCCGGAGAATGGCTTAAACTTCCGCACCGGAATCTTTAACCTGCGGCGCAGCTAGCGCAGAAAACCGGTAACCTGTGCCTCGCACAGTTTGTATCCATTCATCTTTACCTGCTGGCTGCAATGCCTTGCGTAATCGCCGGATATGCACATCGACGGTGCGTTCTTCGACAAACACATGATCGCCCCAAACCCGGTCGAGTAATTGGTTGCGCGAATAAACCCGCTCGGTATGCGTCATCATAAAATGCAGCAAACGATATTCCGTTGGTCCCAATTCAATTTCCTTATTCCCGGCCGTCACACGATGATTAACCGGTTCAAGCCGCAAATCGTCAATTTCGACTACCTCGTCCGAAGCCTCCGGAATCAGCCTGCGCAGCACGGCGTTGATGCGGGCAATCAATTCACGCGGCGAGAAAGGCTTGGTGATGTAATCATCCGCCCCCATTTCCAGCCCCGTCACCTTGTCCAACTCTTGCGTGCGCGCTGTCAGCATAATGATTGGAATCAGCCGGGTGCGGTCATCGCGCCGCAAAACGCGCGCAAATTCAATGCCACTCATTCCGGGCAACATCCAATCCAGCAAAATCAAATCGGGTAATGCGGCTTTGATAACCGCCATCGCTTTCTCGGCATTATCCGCACAAACCGTTTCATAACCGGCTTGGCGCAGATTATAGGTGATCAACTCCTGTATAGCCGCTTCATCTTCCACAATCAGTATTGTTGCAGTCATATACGCTCCTGGAACGGTCAATTTTCCCCTGCAGTTTGCTACAATGCGGTCAATGAATTTTTAGTCCGTGAACATTGGATACACTATGGCCGGTTTAACCAAAGATACACCTTACCCTACCGAAATTAAGCTGCACACAAAATCAAGGATACTCGACATTACTTTCTCCGACGGCAAAGCTTTTCAATTTCCCTGCGAGTTTCTGCGCGTTTACTCGCCGTCCGCCGAAGTCAGCGGCCATGGTCCTGGACAAGAAGTGTTGCAAACCGGCAAGAAAATGGTCAACATCACCAAAATCGAACCTGTTGGTAATTATGCCATACAGCTTAATTTTACTGACGGCCATAACACCGGGCTTTATTCATGGGATCTGTTGTATAACTTCGGTCTCCATCAGGATACAATGTGGCAGCGCTATCTGCAGCGCATGGATGAAGCCGGCGCCAGCAGAGAACCCGTTATCCGCTCCGGCAACACCGGTCATTCCTGCAAATAATTTTTTTACTATCGTCAACCAACCTGAGAACCCAATTCCCGTCATGACAAAAACCACACATTTTGGCTTTAACACCGTTGCAGAAGAAGAAAAAGCCGGCAAAGTCGCGGAAGTGTTTCATTCGGTAGCGGAGCGTTATAACTTGATGAACGACTTGATGTCGGTAGGCCTGCACCGTTTATGGAAGCGTTTTGCCATCGAAGTCAGCGGTGTTAAACGCGGTGACAAGGTTTTGGATATCGCTGGCGGCACCGGAGATCTGACCGCGCTTTTTTTACAGAAAGTCGGCAAATCCGGCGAGGTTTGGCTGACCGACATCAACAATTCCATGCTGTCGATCGGTCGTGACCGCATGATCGACGAAGGCACGCCGACACCCGTCGCGCAGTGTGATGCGGAAAAATTGCCTTTCCCCGATAATTATTTTAACTGCGTAAGCGTCGCATTCGGCCTGAGAAATATGACGCGCAAGGATGCCGCTCTCAAGGAAATGCTGCGCGTCATTAAACCGGGAGGAACTGTCATTGTGCTGGAGTTTTCAAAAGTCTGGAAACCGCTGCAACCGGCCTATGATGCATACTCATTCAAATTACTTCCCACTATGGGAAAAGTCTTCGCAGATGATGCGGATAGCTACCGTTATTTGGCCGAATCCATCCGCATGCATCCTTCCCAGAATGAATTAAAGGAATTGATGGAGCAAGTAGGCTTTGAGCGTGTCGAATATTTCAACATGACGGCGGGTATCGTAGCGCTTCACCGCGGATATAAGTTATAAGTAAAAGCAAACGATTTCCCCGGTGGCTTCCGGTCAATCCCGGGGAATCGCCGCTTTTGCAATATCCCGTTCCAAAAGTTTCAATTTTTCCTTCATCAGCTTGCCAATAAATAATTGCGGCTCCGACGGTATCAGATTTTCGTGCAGCTCACGCTGCCGGATTTTTTCCATCGCCTGAACAAAGTGCTCGACGAACTGATAGGGCTTGTCTTCCATGTTTTTGAACAGCGCTTCGCCAAAATAAGTATATTCATTTTCGTTGACGCAACCAAAAGATGCCTTGTCCGGCGCAGCAGCAGTAAAAATCAGAGTATGTTCGTTTTGCAATGCCTTGATAAAACCGCCGGAATAGCAAGCTGAAATCAGGATAATGCGCCAGCGGATACCGGCATCATCCAAGTATGTTTGGATATCTTCCGAGCGTATGTAATTGAGATCGAGCGGCCACATTTCTACAGCAAGCTCATGACTCATCGAACCGTGACTGGTTAGATAAAGAAATACCACATCTTCGTCACGATTCATTTTGCCGCCGATATGCTGCAGTGCAATCCTGAGGTTTGTGGACGATGCCAGTGGTGTCGTATCGAGCGTTTTCAAGTTATTGACTAAAGTGACGGAGCGTTCCGCTACACCCAGACGCTCGGTCATGACACGTTGCACATGGTCAATTTCCCGCATAAAAACATCTTGCGTGGAATCGGCGCCAAAACCGACAAAGAACAAATCGTTAACCCCCGTGATGCCGGGTTTGACCGGATCCAGCGCATTGTTCAACAGCCGGTGCTGGTTATAGTAAACATATTCCTGATTGACATCTGAGCGTGCATCATTGGCATACGCAGCCAGCTCGCCGCCATCGTCATAACCTTCGTACCAAAAGCTGAACGATAAATTGACCAGCGGATAAGAAGCGCTCAGCCACAATAAGGTAATCAAAGCGGCTTTAGGCTTATTCCCTTCAAGCAACTGCAATGCGATATAAAAACAAACGGCTAAAGCCCAAGCGATAAAAATGACATAACCGGTAACCAAGAACTCTGCCGGCAAGTAAGTCAAAAGGGTAAAAGAAATCAAATAA
>JAFEEI010000105.1 GCA_018241205.1 Pseudomonadota bacterium | reverse complement strand
GAAAAATGAATATGCATAAAATCCTCGTTAACAACGCAGCGCATACTACAAGCCGAATATGTCATCCTCACGACAATTCGATGTCATTTCACACAGCGCTGTTGCCGGGTCCGGCGAGGGAATTAGGAAGTGTCCGGCTGTCATAAAACTTTTACGTTACCCCGCTAAGATGGTGGTCCATGCGACTGAACGAGAGGAGGAATCAGATGATCAATCAATCGATTGCCAAAGAAAAAAGCCCTTTTTTATTGACCGATAGCGACTGGCATGCGCGCACGATTCAATTCATCGTGGGTGTTTTGATGCTGGCGCTGTATGTGTGGATTGCCGCGGGCGTGCTGAGTTTATTGCTCAATTTACCGGAAATTCTGAAGAACGGCTGGGCGCAAATCGCCGAGCACATCATCGTCGACATCGTGCTGATCCTGGCGATTCTGGAACTGATCCGTATTTTGCAATCCTACCTATCGGTCGGGCGCGTCAAGGTCACGTTCATTCTGGATGTGGCGCTGGTAGTGCTGATCGGCGAACTGATCGGCCTTTGGTATAAGGAATACACATCGATCGAAGTCGGCCTGCACATCGCCGCCATCACCATGCTGATCCTGCTGCGCATCGTGTCGATCCGGTTTTCGCCGAATGTGGTTGATTGAGACAGCAGCCAGGCATTCGCCCAATGAAAATCAATCATCCGATTCGTAAACTTAGAGTAATTTTTGCAGGTACTGTTTTTTTGGTGAATAGATCAAACAGGTTGATCATTAGAATCAAGAATTCATCGGAGGTTTATAGTTGACTAACTTTTGAATTGAGTAACCTGGGTGACTTTTCGCACAGATCTGCTCAAATGATGAATTGGGCATCGCGTCATATCGCCCTCCTGAGGTTCTTCTCAAGCAGTAACCGACCATTCTTGCTGGCAAGGCATGTACGACAAGCAATATAGAGTACCGAAAGTGTGAGGAATGCTCGAATAGCAATTGAGTAACTGGCTCCATTCAGACAAGGCTTACTGAGAGAAAAGCAGTTATCAACTTCCAGGTCGGAGAAGTACTCTTCGAGCAAACCACCAAACATTCCGTAAGCTCCTATGAAATACTCACAATTAATATATCCGATTTTTGTCCAACAATCGAACAAACGATATTACATGATCATGATTATTATGAATAATCACTTTGTATTCCAGTAGAAATCAATGAATGAGCGAGAAGCCATCATCAAAACCAATACAACCGTACCACCCGTTAAATTTGATCTAAAAAATACTATTCTGCACGAGCATCCAGTTTTTGCGGTGTCAGGCGATACCCCATCGCATGCATAATGGCATTAATGCTTTCAAATTTGGGATTACCGTTTTCCGATAGCGCTTTTTGTATACCGTTTCGCGTAATTCCCGTTTCCTGCGCTAATGCTGAAACACCTTTGACACGGGCGATCATACGTAATTGAGCGAGCAAAGCGGCAGTACATCCATCCTTCGCGTATTCCTCGAAAGCCGTGGTGAGGTATCCGTCAATCTCGTCCGGATGACTGCGGTAGTAGGCTTCCTCACTTTCGTCCAATGTTTTGTAAGTACGCTTATTAGCCATTATTTTTATAATCCTTCCAATATTTATTAGCATTTTTGATGTCTCGACTCTGACTGTCCTTATCGCCGCCACATAATGAGACAACGATATGATCGGCATCTTCTCCGAAATAAACCCGGTATCTGGGATCAAAAAACATTCGTAGTTCCGAGACACCTTCTCCTACCGAATTACAATCACCATAGAGTCCTTCTCCCAGCCGCCGAATGCGAGTTCTGATTCGCTGTTGGCTCTTGTATCTTTTAAACTATCGATCCAACTGCGATAAGGTTCATGACCATTTTCAAATTTGCTTTGCTTACATCGATTAATTTTCTATTTTTATCTTATTCATGCGTCATAATGCATACAGAATTATGCATATTCCTAATAAAATATCAAATCCTAAACAAAATCATTTTGACAAGTGAATTTTAAAAAAACATACAAAAACTGTTGATTACTAGCATCTCTTGGTGAATATTGGCAACAAAAGAACCAATCAAACGGTAGTAATTAATGCTACCGATCCGTTTTTTTTCTCAAAGCCACCCGAATCATGCACTTTGCTCGCATCGCTTCGACATCCGCAACAAATAACACTCCCCTCACCGTTCTGTCATAAAAATGTAATGTATTGTTTATATGATTGCAGCATTTCTAACTACACGAAATTAATTGGAGTGGTTGATGGCTGTTACCATACTCGTTGTTGAAGACGAACATGCAATTCAGGAGCTGATCGCGCTGAATCTCAAGAAGGCGGGGCATATCGTGCTGTGTGCGGACGATGCTGAGCAAGCCAGGAAAATGATCAATAACGCTTTGCCCGATCTAGTATTGCTCGATTGGATGTTGCCCGACATCAGCGGATTGGAGTTCGCCCGGAAACTGAGACGCGAGGAACGCACCAAGGCCATTCCGATCATCATGCTGACCGCCCGCATTCAGGAAAGCGACAAAATTGCCGGATTGGAGGCTGGGGCGGATGATTATGTCACCAAACCGTTTTCACCTCGGGAGTTGCTCGCTCGCATCAAAGCGGTGCTGCGCCGACGGATGCCGGAAATGTCCGATGAAATCATCGAAGTCGGCGGCTTGAGACTCGATCCGGTGACGCACCGCGTGCATGTCGCTGCGGCTGATGAGCCTTCCAGATTGACAGAAATCTCACTCGGCCCGACCGAATTCCGTTTGCTGCATTTCCTGATGGCATATAAGGAGCGTGTGCATACGCGCGCGCAATTGCTCGATCGCGTGTGGGGCGATCATGTTTTTATCGAAGATCGCACCATCGATGTACATATCCGTAGACTACGCAAGATTCTTGAAGCGGTGGAGAAAGAAAATCTGGTGCAAACCGTGCGCGGCACCGGTTACCGGTTTTCGATCGAGTATCGGGAAGAAAGCGTGGAATAAGCCAAGTCACGACTTTTTCCTGTCCTTCAAAATTGGCTTCTACAATACTGTGGAACCGGAAAAAGTTTGAATAATGCCACTCCCTATGAAATACTCTGCGCTTATTTCAATTAACTGCTCTATGAACGGCTCTGGAGTTTCCTGCCGGGATTAATTTTCCTTCAGGCTGTTTTCATCGGATAGTGTGAATGCAAACCAGCGCAGAATTTTTCAATTTATATAACCACGGCTTTGTCCGTGCCGCCGTCTGCGTTCCCGATGTTCGCGTTGCCGACCCGAAATTCAACGTGGCTGCCACCATCGCCTTGATGCAGCAAGCGGTTGGGCAAAAAGCTTGTCTCGCGTTGTTTCCGGAATTGGGTTTAACAGCGTATTCCTGCGATGATTTATTTCATCAGCAGACGCTATTGGATGGCGCGTTGAACGCGCTTCAGCAGGTACTCGCGGCTTCCGAATCACTCGATCTGATCACGGTTGTGGGGCTTCCGCTGCAAGTTGATCACCTGCTCTTCAACTGCGCGGCGGTTGTTTATCGCGAGCGCATTCTCGGTGTCGTTCCCAAGACGTTCCTGCCCAATTACCGGGAATTCTATGAATTGCGGCAATTCGCACCTGCCACTGCGTCGCACCGCAATAGCATTGCTTTATGCGGTCAGGATGAAATTCCCTTCGGCAGAAAGCTGCTATTCCGGGTGCAGAACAAGCCGCAGCTGAGTTTCTTCGTGGAAATCTGCGAAGATCTCTGGACGCCGATTCCGCCGTCGTCGCAGGCCGCGCTGGCGGGCGCCACGTTGCTACTGAATCTTTCCGCTTCCAACATCACCATCGGCAAACAGGAATACCGCCGCACGCTGACCGCCAATCAATCGGCACGCTGCCTTGCTGCTTATCTATACAGTGCCGCCGGTACGGGCGAATCGACCACGGATCTCGCCTGGGACGGGCATGCGATGATTTATGAGAATGGCACCCTGCTTGCCGAATCCGAACGGTTTCATGACGGTTCACAGCTGGTGCTTGCCGATCTCGATCTGGATCGCTTAACGCAGGAACGCATGCGGCAAAACAGCTTCGGTCAAAGCGTGCAGCACTTTCGCGAAGAAATCCGGTCATTTCGTGAAATTTCCTTTCCGGTCCATTTTCCCGATAGCCGACGCTTGTTATGCCAACGGCAATACGGCCGTTTCCCCTATGTTTCATCCGATTCCGCCATCCGCGACGATCAGTGCAGCGAAATTTTCCACATTCAAACGCAGGGACTGGTCAAACGCCTGAAACATACCGGCATTCAGAACATCGTCATCGGCATCTCGGGCGGATTGGATTCGACGCACGCCCTGATCGTCGCGGCCCGGGCAATGGATGCGCTCCGTTTGCCGCGCCAGCAGATTTTGGCCTATACTCTGCCGGGGTTCGCTACCAGCGCGCGCACTCTGGCCAACGCCAAAGCCCTGATGCAAGCTGCCGGATGCACCGCGCATGAAATCGACATCCGCCCCAGTTGCGAGCAAATGCTGCGCGATCTCGATCACCCCTTCATCCACGGCGAACCGCTGTACGACGTGACATTCGAAAATGTGCAAGCGGGTGAGCGCAGCAATCATCTTTTCCGTTTCGCCAACCATCATCATGCCCTGGTGCTGGGTACCGGCGATCTGAGCGAGCTGGCTTTGGGCTGGTGCACATACGGTGTCGGCGACCAGATGTCGCATTACGCCATCAACGCCAGCGTCCCGAAAACGCTGATTCAGTTTCTTATCCGCTGGGTAGCCGATACGCAGCAGCTTGGCGGTGACGCAAGTCAGATTCTGCGCGCAATCCTGAACACGGAAATCAGTCCGGAGCTGATCCCCGGTGCAACCGATGGCAGCCAACCTGCGCAACGCACCGAAGCTGTGATCGGCCCTTACGAGTTGCAGGATTTCAACCTGTACTACACCACCCGTTTCGGCTATTTACCCACCAAAATAGCGTTTCTGGCGTATTGCAGCTGGCATGACCGGACACTCGGCCGCTGGCCCGGCATCCCCGAGAACAAGCGCAATCAATATTCGATCGGCGAAATCAAGCACTGGCTGCAAGTGTTCGCTTATCGTTTTTTCCAAATCAGCCAATTCAAACGCAGTTGTATCCCGAATTCGCCTAAGGTGGGATCGGGCGGTTCGCTGTCGCCGCGCGGCGACTATCGTGCACCCAGCGACAGCGAAGCAACGGTATGGCTTGATTGCATCAAGCGCATTCCGGATGCTGCAGAATGAAGACAAGTTACTTACCTGAATAATCCTACAACAATGCGTATTGCCATTATTGGCGCCGGTTGTTCCGGCCTCACCGCGATCAAACAACTGGCGGAAGCGGAGTTGCACAACATCGTCTGCTACGAGCAAGGCGGCCAGATCGGCGGCAACTGGGTATATACCGCGGCACCCGGTCACAGCAGTATCAGCAAAACAACCCATACTATTGCCAGCAAGCGGTTATCCCAGTTCAGCGACTTTCCGATGCCCGATGACTATCCCGATTACCCCAGCCACAACCAGATACTCGCTTATTTCCAGGCGTATGCGCAGCATTTTCACCTGAAAAAATATATCCGCTTCAACACTGCCGTGCTGCGGGCAGAGAAAATTGCCAACGAACGCTGGCGGCTAACGCTCAGCGATAACAATCAGGTGGAATTCGATTATCTGATCGTCGCCAACGGACACCTTTCCGTCCCGCGCCATCCAGATTGGAAAGACCGGTTTAATGGTCAATACCTACACGCGCACGAATTTAAAACCAATCAAGGGATGGAAAACAAAAACGTACTGGTCGTGGGTGCTGGAAACTCCGGTTGCGATTGCGCGGTGGAAGCGAGCCGCGTTGCAGCGCGTGTCGATCTCAGTCTGCGCACACCGCAGTACATTATTCCCAAACTCATCATGGGAAAACCGACCGACACTTTTGCCGCCTCGATGCAATGGTTACCGCAGACCATAAAAGACTGGCTGCAAAAAATTTCGCTGCGCATCCAGATCGGGCGTTACCGCGACTACATGCTGCCCGAACCGGATTTTGCACCGGCACAAGCGCATCCGACCATCAACTCGGAAATCTTCGATAAGATCCGGCACGGCAAGATACATCCCCGTCCCGGCATTCAGGATATTTCCAGTCAAACCGTAGTTTTTACCGATGGCTCATCGGTGTCGTACGATGTCATCATCGCCGCAACCGGTTATAAAATCAGTTTTCCTTTTTTTCCGACAGGTTTTATCGACTGGCAAGATGCCGCTCATGTCCCGCTTTATTTGCGCATCTTTCACCCCGATCACCCCAGTTTGTTCTTCATCGGCTTGATACAACCGCAAGGCTGCATCTGGACGTTGGCCGAGGTGCAATCCCGCTTGATCGCACAATTATTGACTGGTGAAACCCGGTTACCCGATGATTGGCGCGAACAAGCTGTAGCCGAGGGCGCATACTGGACGCGCCAATTCATCGCCCGGCCGCGGCACTCGCTTGAAGTGCAGTACTATCCTTATTTGCAACAGCTGTTGAAAGCAATGCAGCGAAAACCATGAACAAGTAATCCGAGAATCGAACGGCAAATGCGATCCCGGGGTAATGCAGACAAAACGTGGTAATCAATGGTACTTTACAATGAAAGCACACACTAATCTGCAGGAAGTATCAATATAACGATAGGATAGATAAGCTTGATCTTGCTTATACTGTTGATGCCCTCGCCCTTGTAGGGCGAGGTGATTTATTGAAGCACTCAAAGTCAGAAATTTTAAAGTGCCTACGTGGCTTACTTACGAGTAGTACATTGATACTAAAATTAAAGCCGCCGCTACTGCACCTATGACTGCCAAATTGATGCCCAATTTTTTAAATGTTGACACATCTTCAAGTTCTAGCATACTCATTTTTAACCTCCAACAATGATTAACAGTGGAAGTAACATTTTCCGTCGAGTCGCGTTTAAATTTATTGATTCAGATCAACAAAATGTTAAAGAGTCCGATAACCACCTAAAATGCAATCAATTTATTACATAAAACAATGCACCTATTTTCACCAATGATTGGCAGCGGCGAGATAAGCATGCTGTCTCTGCAGACTACTCCACAATAATTCCCCCGCCCAAGCATACTTTGCTTTCATAAATCACCACGGATTGGCCCGGCGTCACCGCCCATTGATCCTGCGCAAAATCTATTTGGCAATGATTCCGGGTTAATTGCGAGATGGTGCAAGGCGCGTCCGCTTGGCGGTAGCGCGTTTTGGCGGCGTAAACCCAATTGCAATGCGGCTGTTTCCCGCTGACCCATGTCAGATCGGCGGCTTTTAGTGATGGGCGGAGCAGATCGGAATGATCATGGCCTTGCACGGCAATCAATACATTCCGTGCCCTATCCTTGGCGGATACGAACCACGGCTCATCGCCGCCGTCGCGTGTACCGCCGATGCCCAACCCTTGCCGCTGTCCGATGGTGTAATACATCAACCCCACGTGATGACCGACTACTTTGCCATCCGGTGTTTGAATTTCTCCCGGTTTGTGCGGCAAGTAGCGGTTGAGAAACTCCCGGAAAGGACGTTCGCCAATGAAGCAGATTCCGGTACTGTCTTTTTTGGCGCAGTTCGGCAGCTTTAATTCGTGAGCAATCTGGCGCACCTCGCGTTTATAAAGATGACCGACCGGAAATAAGGTATTGGCGAGCTGCGTTTGATTCAGACGATACAAAAAATAACTTTGATCTTTGGTGCCATCTTCCCCCTTCAGCAACTGAAACACGCCACCCACTTCGCGCACCTGAGCGTAATGCCCTGTTGCGATATAGTCCGCGCCCAGTTTATGCGCATGATCAAGAAAAGCTTTGAACTTGATTTCGGCGTTGCAGAGCACGTCAGGGTTCGGCGTTCGTCCCGCTTGGTATTCAGCCAAAAAATGGGAAAAAACACGATCTTTGTACTCAGCGGAGAAATTCACTACTTCAATGGGAATATCGATCACATCCGCAACCGATACTGCATCGAGAAAATCCTGGCGAGAGGAACAGTATTCATCGGTATCGTCATCTTCCCAATTTTTCATGAACAAACCGGTCACCTCATGTCCCTGCTGTTTCAGCAAGTAAGCCGCCACGGACGAATCGACGCCGCCCGACATACCGACCACTACCCGGCATTTCTTCATTTCGTCACGACTCATAGTGCGTCAGCAATTCTAACGGATAACGTTTCCCAGCCAAATGATCGCGAATACACCGCATAACCAGCGGACTGCGGTGACGATTCTTCATTTGATTCACTTCATCCAAGCTAAACCAGGCTGCCCGCACGATACCGGTATCCAGTACACGCTCGGGATCGTGGTGCGTCACGCGTCCGCCGAATGCAAAGCGGATATACGTGGTATCGACGCGCTGCGAATACCAGTGATAAATCCCCACCAGAAATTCCGGCACAAAAGTATATGCAGTCTCCTCCAGCGTTTCCCTTATCGCACCCTGAATAATCGATTCGCCCGGATCCAGATGCCCGGCCGGTTGATTGATAAACAAACCGGAACCTGCTTCCGGTTCTTCTTCGACTAGCAAAAACTTGCCATTTTGTTCAATAACGGCCGCAACCGTCACATTGGGTTTCCAGATTGTCATTTATTGCGTAAAAATATGAGTTATTGGGCGCTACCGGCTTATCCGCCTTGGTTTAAGCTATGTGTATTATCGCACTGCCAGCCTCAATTCTGTTACGATCCAGAAAGAATTCTCGCGGTGTTCGGTGTTCAAGTCAGACGGATGGAAGAAAATTGCCGCAGTACCTTATCCAATTGCGTAACATCAAAGGGTTTGCTGAGATGTCCGTCCATCCCGGCGGCAAAACACTCCTGCTTGATATGATCCAGTGCGTGCGCTGTCAATGCCACGATGGGCACGGGTGTTAAATTTTTTTGCTGCTCGAGCGCGCGTATTTGCCGGGTCGCCTCGAATCCATCCATGACCGGCATGTTGCAGTCCATCAAAATCAGATCAAAAGCATGTGAAGTAAATGCGTCGACTGCCTCCGCACCGTTACCGGCCATCGTAACCTCACACTGTAAACGTTCCAGCATCGCCTTACTGACTAACTGATTGACGTCATTGTCTTCGACCACCAGAATGCGAGGACGACGGTTTACGTGAGTATGCGGTTGTATTTGAGCCAATTCAATTGGTTTCGCTGCCGCATCGATCATTTCGTATTGCAGCGGAATACGCGTACAGAACGTGGATCCTCTGCCGATTTCGCTGAAAACCGTAATCGAGCCGTCCATCAGCGCCAGCAAATTACGGGTAATGACTAAACCCAAGCCGGTACCGCGAATATGCTGCGTTGATTCGCCAACTTGTGAAAACTCCTGAAATAAGCGCGCCTGATTCTCAGTGGAAATCCCGATGCCGGTATCCGTTACGATCAATTCCAGTTCAATGCCGCTGTGATCGGGAATCTCAGTGCAATTCACCGACAACTTGATTTCTCCCTGCTGGGTAAACTTAAAAGCATTGCCAAGCAAATTAAATAAAATCTGCTTGATCCGGTCAGGATCGCCAATCAGTTTGTGCGGTAAGCTGCAATCGAAGCGCACGATAAAATTTAGCGCGGTTTCCTTTGCCTTGGTGCGAAACAGCGAATGCACTTCATCAATCAAGCCGGATAAATCGAATGCGCGATTGACGACATGCAGCTTGTGCGCTTCTATTTTGGCGAAATCAAGTATGTCGTCGATAATCCGCAGCAAAGTCCGTCCGGAATTGCGAATAACATTCAAATAATTGGATTGCTCGGAATTCAACGGTGTCGACGCGAGTATCTCAGTGATACCAAGCACACCATTCATCGGCGTGCGAATTTCATGACTCATTGCCGCCAGGAATGCCGATTTCGCTTTATTGGCATTTTCTGCCTGCTGCCGCGCTTGCTCCAAATCTGCTGCTTGCTCTTCCAACTGCACGGCTTGCTGCCGCGCAATCCAGTAATTCTCATGTTGCAGCTTGCCGTTGTGCATGGAAAATACAAAATAAGCGAGTCCAATAATCAACATAACCCAGCCACTATCATCGGGAATGAATAACACAAGACTGATCAGACTCGGTAAATAAACCAATAGCGCAAAAACCAGCATGAGACGGATACGCGGCGAAGTGGCCGCAATACCGCCTGCAATAAAGCCAACTGTAGAAATCACTGCCAGGATTGCACCGTTATCGATTGCACTAATCGATAAGAAAATCCAGCTCAGGAAAACGCCCCAAATGAAAGAAGTTGCAATATAGACTGCCGCAATGGCGTGCTCGAGCTGTAATTGGTTGCTTAACTGCGAATTGACGGCTCGCTTATAAATTATTAACCGTATGATTGCTAAGGTAAGAAACGCCACAAAGAAGATAACAACAGTCGGTTGTGTACGCAACACGGGCGATGTCAAAATGATGGCGCCGCAACAAAGAACATAAAACATGCCCCCCCAGCGCATACGCCCCACCACATCTTGATTGGTACTAATGCGTACCCGCTCAAGATTGGCTACTTCAGGATCTGACCACAAACTTTTGCCGCTCTTCAAAATGCGTTTATTCCCACATGCAGGTTGGATTAGTCAGATTAAAATGTATGTCGATGTGAATTGAATAACTAAAATTCAAAATCAATTCATAAAATTACACTTACCAAGTAAAACAAATTCGAAATGGCTATCATAAAGAATAAACTAGCTTACTTCCATTGATTGATTATTGAAGCAGCAAATAAGCACATATTAGCTAGCCAAAAAGAGAGCTAAAAGGTATGATGCGCACCTGAAGTCAAGGAGGTGTGGCCGAGCGGTTTAAGGCAGCAGTCTTGAAAACTGCCGTAGGGGTGACTCTACCGTGAGTTCGAATCTCACCGCCTCCGCCACATGCTCTTCCATGCAAGTCCAAAGCAATCCACGAAGCCTAGTGACAACGCCACCTTACTAAAGATTCCATTCCGTATCAATCCAGAATAATCCGCTAGAAGCCAGTAAAAAAATGTGGCAAAAAGTGTGGTAACTTTTTTTACCACATTCTGAGTTACCACATTATGGCTATAAAAGAGGCACTGACTGACTTGGCTTGCAAGAATGCAACCGCTGAAGGTGGCAAGATACGCAAGCTGCACGATGGCCAAGGGCTTTATCTTTGGGTTTATGAAGACGGCCGCAAATATTGGCGGCTGCGCTATAAGATTCATGACAAGGAAAAATCTTTATCTGTTGACACCGGTCGAAAATTGA
>JAFEEI010000104.1 GCA_018241205.1 Pseudomonadota bacterium | reverse complement strand
CATGTATCACAAATAGAACATTAAACATGCAGGCTTTCTTATAGTGGAAAGCTGAATAAATCATAGATCAGAATACTCGATTTGCAAGGAGGTTAATCAGATGGCCATCAGTATGACATTACAGGCGACAGCATTACGAATCAATCAGTTTTATCGGCTGACTAAGCCGCGTGTGGTATCACTCATTGTTTTTACTGCAGTCATTGGGATGTTCATGGCGGTTCCTGGTGCTGTGCCTTTAGATATTTTACTCTTGGGCACAACGGGTATTGCATTAGTGGCTGGAGCAGCGGCCGCATTAAATTGTTTAGTTGAACAAAAAATGGATGCAGTGATGGCTCGAACTAAAGGTCGTCCATTACCACAAGGAAAAGTGAGTGTTCCAGAAACTCTCTTTTTTCTATTAATCGTAGGGGGAATCGGACTCTTTATATTGTATGAATGGGTAAATGAATTAACCATGTGGTTAACTTTAGGCACCTTTGTGGGGTACGCAATTATTTATACGGTAATTCTGAAACCATTGACACCTCAAAATATTGTAATTGGGGGAGCTTCAGGCGCTATGCCGCCAGTGCTCGGCTGGACAGCCGTGACGGGTGAAATTGCGAGCGATGCACTATTGCTTTTTTTGATTATTTTCGCTTGGACTCCGCCGCATTTTTGGGCGCTAGCGCTTTACAGAAAAAAAGAATACGCCTCAATCGGCATGCCGATGCTACCGGTAACACATGGTGATCAGTACACAAAATTGCAAGTATTGTTGTATACCGTTATTTTATGTGTAATTACAATATTGCCCTATGTCACGCAAATGAGCGGATTGATTTATCTGGTGAGTTCTACGATACTTAATGGTATTTTTATGTATTATGCTATTGAAATCTATCGTAATTACAGTGATCAGTTAGCTCGAGAAGCATTCCGTTATTCAATACTTTATCTGGCTTTGTTGTTTGTGGCGTTGTTAGTGGACCATTATTTCTTTCTTTAGAGGCTAGATAAGCTCGCTCTGCTTGTGATATTTGATTATTGCCAGTCAAAAAGTAAATATCACAAGCACGGCGTGTAGTTAAAGTATCGAAACCTTTGCAAAACCCCTTTGGTGTATTTTTAGCTCATTGTTTTAGCTAATTAAAAATTTTAAAAGATAGGGTTTTGCAAAGATTTCTTATCAAATCTTCCTACTTTGGAAACAATTTGCCAGGATTGAGAATATCGTTAGGATCAAACAGTCGTTTGATATTTCGCATTAAATCCAAAGTTACTCGATCAATCTCCTTGCTCACAAAAGCTCGCTTCTCACTGCCGACACCGTGCTCTCCAGAGAGTGTTCCGCGCAATTTGATGACGAGATCGAATATTTCATCCAGACAGCACTCTGCTCGCGCCACTTCGCTAGTATCATCTGGATTGATTAACAGATTTACATGAATGTTGCCATTACCAGCGTGACCGAAATTGACATTAGGCAGTTGATAGCGTGCACTGAGTTGCGTCAAACCTTCGAGAAATTGTGGCAATGCATCGACTGGTACGACAACATCTTCATTAATTTTCTTCGGTGCAATTTCGCGCAGCAACGGTGATAGCGCTTTGCGTGCCTGCCATAATGAAGCAGTGTTTTCGGCTTGACCGGCATGAATTAAGCTATCGGTTTGACATGCTGCTAGGATTGCCGAAACGGCATCAGTGATATCGTTACGAGAACCATCAACTTCAATCATCAACATCGCCTGAGTATCTGTTGGTAGCATGTCAGGGAAACGATTTCGTATCAGATTGAGTGAACCGGCATCCAAAAATTCCAGTGCACTTGGCAATTGCGGCAAAGCCATAATCTTAACGATGGCTGCGGTACAACCCATTAAATCTTGAAAATGTGCCGTAATACCGGCTATGGCACTGGGCAATGCGGTAAGTTTTAGTGTCGCTTCCGTAATAACAGCGAGTGTACCTTCCGAACCAATCAGCAGACGGGTAAGGTCATAGCCGACAACACCTTTAGTTGTATAGCATCCAGTGGTAATGCAATCACCAGCACCAGTGATTGCTTTCAAACCTAACACATGCTCCCTTGTTGTACCATATTTGACGGCGTGCGGGCCGCCCGCACCAGTAGCGATATTTCCGCCAATAGTTGAAAACATAGCACTGGAGGGATCTGGGGGCCAGAAAAAACCGTGAGGTTTGGCGGCATCTTGCACGGCTTGATTTAATACACCTGGTTCAGCCACAATTACGCGATTAGCACGATCAATCGAAATGATATTTTCCATGCGTTCCATCGATAAGGCAATGCCACCTACTTCAGGTAAGCTGCCACCAGCAGTTCCGGTGCCGCGCCCACGCGGAATAAGCGGCACTCGATGGTAATTACATAGAACAACTGCGTGTTTAACATCTTCAGCTGTAAGCGGGAATAACACAGCATCAGGCGGGAAAATCTTGCGGCTGTTGTCATAAGCGTAAGCATAGCAATCCACCGGATCGGTATAAAAGCGATCCGGCGGGAACATTTTGTGTAATTCAGTGCGCAGTTTTTCCGGCAGCATGTGTGTCAGTAACAAGGTGTTAATTCAAATATTCAAATACTTTCACTACTTTCTTCACACCGGAGGTTGAGCTGGCAATTTGTGCGGCGTTATCAGCTTCTTGCCGAGTCACTACACCAAGCAAATATACTACTTCGTTTTCAGTAACAATTTTGACGTGATTGATTTGAAATTTCCGTTCAGCAAGAAAACGTGCTTTCACTTTGGAAGTCAGCAGCGTGTCGTTGCTGCGCGAAGCCAACGAAGTGTTTATGCCAATGGCAATTTCATTGAAAATTCTGCGTACATTATCTACACCCATTACGAGCTTGCCGATGTCTGTTTTGATTGTTTCTGATGGAGCTTCACCGGTCAATAACACCATGCGGTTATAACTGGTGATGTTGATGTGCACATTATCGCCGAATTGCTGATTAATGCGTCGCGAACTCTTGAGTTCGATTCCCTCATCTTCGATGAACATACCGCTGGTTCTTCTATCCTCAGAGATATATGCGCCTGTTCCAGCCGCAGTACCGATGGCAAACATGGGAACACATCCCGTTAGAAATGGTAAAAATGTGAGAAGGCATAACCAGCAGCGTTTGTGATAATTCATTTTTCTACTCCGTAGAATTCAAATTTTAATGATCGATAATACAGTAAAATAGCCGGACAACGAATAATCAATTCCCTCATAGTAACTAACGATAAAAGGTGTGTGCTACGGAGATGACAAACGCTGAAAAATCCCAATCTGCACCGGCAGAAAAAATGGCGAATACGAATAGCGATGAAGCATCATTTGCCGTGCTTGGGATTGCAGTGGGTGAGGATCGATTTCTGATTCCAATGACGGAAGTTAGTGAAGTAATACAGATACCCAAATTAGCGCATGTTCCATTGACACAGCCGTGGTTTCTGGGAGTGGCTAATGTACGCGGAAATCTTTACGGGATAACAGATCTCGGGGTTTACTTGGGGGGCAATCCGGTGCCGTTTAATTTGAAGTCTCGCATTCTGCTGGTGATGCCGGGGAATAAGCTATATGGCGGCTTTATTGTCAACAGTTTGCTGGGGATCAGGGATTTATCCGAATTTATTCCGGTAAAGCCGGTTAAAAAAAAATTACCCAAGTGTATTACCGCGCAATATAAAGATATGGAAGGGCGGCGATGGTGGGAATTGAGCTTGTTTAAATTGATTGGCGATGAAAAATTTTTGCAGGTTGCTCGTGAATGAAATATTAAATGAGGTATTTTTGCATCATCCAGGCCATTTTAGAAATTGTTTAAAAAGTGATTAAAAGAACCATGTCGACTTCACCTATCGTTGCAAGAGACAAAGCCAAGATTCTGGCTGAGGCACTTCCGTATATTCAGCGTTTTCATGGCAAAACCATTGTCATTAAATATGGTGGCAATGCGATGGTTGAAGAAAACCTGAAACATGGGTTTGCGCGCGATGTGGTGCTGCTGAAGCTTGTCGGCATGAATCCGGTGGTTGTTCACGGTGGCGGTCCGCAGATCGATGAAATGCTTAAACGCGTCGGTAAGCAAGGGGAATTCATTCAAGGCATGCGTGTGACGGATGCCGAGACTATGAATGTGGTGGAAATGGTGCTGGGCGGGTCGGTGAATAAAGATATCGTGAACCTGATCAATCGCCACGGCGGCAAGGCTGTAGGTTTGACTGGTAAAGATGGGGCCTTCATCCGTGCAAAAAAAATGCTCATGGCGGACCGTGAAATCGCGGGAAAATGGATCAATATCGGCCAAGTCGGCGAAATCGAATCGATCGATCCGGCGCTTATCGCGCTACTTGATACGCAGGATTTTATCCCGGTAATCGCGCCAATCGGCGTGGGTGTTGACGGAGAGTCTTATAATATCAACGCTGACCTGGTTGCCGGTAAATTGGCAGAAATCCTGAAAGCGGAGAAGCTGATTTTGCTATCCAACATTCCGGGAGTTATGAATAAGAGCGGTGATTTGCTGACTGGCTTGACTGCGCAAAGAGTGGATGAATTATTTGCCGATGGCACCATATCCGGCGGTATGCTGCCCAAGATCGGATCGGCGCTTGATGCGGTCAAAAGGGGTGTTAAATCCTGTCACATCATAGACGGACGAGTGGAGCATGCATTGTTGCTGGAAATTTTGACCGATCAAGGGATCGGTACACTGATCAAGGAAAATTAGCTGGGGACACAAAAGTACTCGCCGTTACCAGCGCTTGCCAAGTGCAGACAGAACGCCGCGTAAAATCTGTATTTCTTCTTTTTCTAGACGTGTCCGAGCAAACAGGCGGCGAATGCGTTGCATCAGTAGCTTGGGTTTTTTCGGATCGAGAAAATCGCTGGCGATCATCAATTGTTCAAGGTGCGCATACAATAATTCCAGCTCGCTGAGATTTGCCAACTCTTCCTTGGCAGGAGGTAGAGGGGTATTCGCGGTAAGTGCCATGCGCAATTCATACGTCATGATCTGTACTGCACTGGCTAAATTTAGCGATGAATAGTACGGATTTGCGGGAATATGGATAATAATTTGGCATTTATTGACTTCCGCTGTTGTCAGGCCGGAGTTTTCCGGACCGAACAATAAGGCTACCGGTTGTTGCTGGGCCAGTTGCACTAATTCCATCGCACCTTGGCGTGCGTCGAAACTTGTATGCGAAAGATCGCGCGGCCGTGCAGTAATCGCGGCGGTCAGGACGGTATCCGCCAGCACCTCGCTAAGTTCGCTGCGCACCTTAGCTTGCAGCAGAATATCGCTAGCATTAGCGGCTCGCGCTTCTGCTTCCGGGTCTGGGAAGGATTTCGGATTGATCAGATACAATGCTTGCAACCCCATCGTTTTCATGGCTCGTGCAACTGCGCCAATATTGCCGGGGTGGCTCGTATGGCTTAGCACAATGCGGATGTTATCGAGCGGGCAGGGTATATTCATATGATTGTCTTTACTTCAAACAATATGTGCAGTTAATGATTCGATCGATATATCAATCAACCGGATTTTAGCAAAATTTTAGCAAAACAAAGCGATCGGTAACGCAAACCTCCCGCTGCGTGGTGCTGAAGAAGTAATATTTAAAGTAAATAAAGTGTTTATTTGCAAATGAAATTAGAAAAATATTGACATAAAACCCCATAACAAGTTTTAATACGCGGTTCTATTGACTAAATAAGCTAGAGAGAGAGAATGAAACGTACTTATCAACCTTCAGTAACAAGAAGAAAACGTACACATGGATTTTTAGTGCGCATGAGAACACGCGGTGGAGCGGCGGTGATTCGTGCACGCCGCGCAAAAGGTCGTGCTCGATTAAGCGTCTAAACCTGATCGGATATTTTTATTTTTAGATTCGTTGAAACCTACTCATTGCCCAGAAACTGCAGGTTACATAAGGCAACGGAGTTTACAGCAGTAATCAATTTTAAATGTCGAACCAGCGGTGATTTAATTCAGATTTATATGAAACCGAATGAATTTGAATATGCGCGGCTGGGATTGATTGTTTCAAAAAGAATTGAGCGATTTGCAGTTAAGCGCAATAAAATTAAGCGTATTTTGCGGGATGTATTTCGCAGGAATCGGTTTAACGATCAAACAATAAAAATGGATTGGGTGATACGATTGCGGCGGCCCGTTCCGAGAAGTGAACTGAAAAAACTGGCTACTGAAACACAATTACTGATGCTTCAACTACAGCAATGTCACGGTTAATTGTTGTGTTAATAAAAATCTACCAATATTGTATCAGCCCTCTTTTTGCGCCATCGTGCCGCTTTAGTCCGACTTGCTCGCAATATGCCTGTGAGGCATATGCAAAATATGGTTTATTGCGTGGAACGTGGTTGAGTGTTTGGCGCATACTGCGCTGCAATCCCTGGAGTAAAGGCGGTTATGAGCCTGTTCCTTGATGCTCATCAATGCAACTGTAATTAGCCATGTGGCTTACTGTATGCATAGTACATAAAAAATTCGGCAAAGCCGCGTTGCCATAAATGGAAATTAAGCCAATAACCAAATTACTGATGGGCGTACACAGTGATCAAACGGTTTTGCCGAAAAATTAATTTGATTAGATAAATAATGGAAACAAGAAAACTCATACTGATCATCATCTTTTCCACGTCGCTATTATTTTTGTGGGATGCATGGCAAAAAGAATTATATCCACCTGCTTCGCAAGTGATGTCTGGAGCAACTGCGGATTCAGCGAATAAGCGTCATGATCCATTGCCGGTACCCGGTGATGAGTTAACTGCTTCTGCCAGTGGAGCTGGAACTGCTTCAGAAATCGAAGGCGTCAGTCCGTCGATAACGCCCAATCTGTTTGCTATGGGTGAGAAAATCCATGTCAAAACAGATCTGGTTATAGCAGAAATCGATACAGCAGGCGGTGATATCCGGCAACTCGGTTTGATTGCACATCCATCCCGGGAGGATGTGAGTAAACCATACGAATTATTACTGGATAAAGCCGCGCGATTCCAGGTTGCACAATCCGGATTGATCGGTGATGGCCTGCCTAATCATAAAACAAAATATACCGTAGATTCCAAGAATTATAACTATGAACTGGAACCGGGCCAAAACAAGGTTGTAGTGCGTCTTCTCGCGCCAGAGGTCAATGGCGTGCAAGCAGCCAAGATTTATACTTTTCATCGTGGCAGTTATGTCATCGATGTTGAATTTGAGATCGTGAATCGCGGTGACACAACGATTAATCCATTCTCTTATTTTCAGATGTTGCGGGATGGAAACGATCCCACGGATGCTAATACAATGGTTCATTCCTATACTGGCCCGGCGATGTATACGGATGAAGAAAAGTTTCTGAAAATAAAATTTTCTGACCTGGATAAAAATAAAGCGGAATATCCGACTAACGCGGATAATGGCTGGATAGCCATGCTCGAGCACTATTTTCTGACGGCTTGGTTGCCTCCAAAAAATACGCCGCGTGAATATTTTGCCAAGCGTCTGGCACCCAACCAATACGCTGCCGGTGTCATTGCACCGGTCGGTGCGATTGAGCCGGGGCAAGAGAAGAATATTACGATGCCTTTTTATGCCGGTCCGCAAGAACAGAATAAACTTGCAGAACTGGCGCCGGGTCTCGATCTGACGGTCGATTATGGGTGGTTGACAGTTCTTGCCAAGCCGCTGTTTTGGTTGCTTTCTTTCTATCATTCTTGGACAGATAACTGGGGAGCGGCCATTATTCTGCTGACATTGACGGTCAAGCTGTTGTTCTTCCCATTATCGGCTGCGGGCTATCGCTCCATGGCGAAAATGCGGGTGGTGACACCTAAATTGCAGCGTATACGTGAGCAGTATGCGGGTGATCGCCAGCGTATGCACCAAGCCATGATGGAGTTTTACAAAGAAGAGAAAATCAACCCGATGGGAGGATGCTTACCGATTCTGGTGCAAATTCCAGTATTCATTGCGTTGTTCTGGACATTGCTGGCAGCGGTTGAATTGCGTTACTCGCCACTTGCTTTATGGATAACTGACATGTCAGTGCCCGATCCATATTATGTACTGCCAGTAATTATGGGTATATCGATGTGGATTCAATCGAAACTCAGCCCGACACCGGCGGATCCGATCCAGGCGAAAGTCATGCAGATTATGCCGATTGCATTTAGTGTTTTCTTTTTCTTCTTCCCGGCAGGTCTCGTGCTGTACTCGCTGTGCAACAACATTCTCTCCATTGCGCAGCAATGGCAAATAACACGTATGTATGAGAATAAAGCTGAAGAAGACGCCAACAAAGATAAAAATAACAGAAGGAAAAGTAAGAACAAACCTGAACCAGCTAAGGAGAGTTCGCAACTAGACATTTTGCCTGATGCAGAAGAAACAGCGGCTCAGGCAGAAATGGTTTCCGCTGAAAGCAATCAACAAGCTGAGAAAAAACAACAACCGAACCAGGTGGCGGTTGCTGCGAAAGGTAAAGCGCCAATAAAAGGAAAAGGTGTTCCTGCTGGCAAGAGAACAAAGAAAAAATAAAAACCGTAGGCGGTTATTGTGTATTCTCAATAACCGCTAGTGACCTTCTCAGCCTAAAGCAGTCATGGAGATGATCAATAGCAAGCTCTGACATCATCGCAGCAATTGCAACACCACCCGGCCGGGGTGGAATTGGTGTGATTCGAATTTCCGGCAAGCATCTGGCCAAGCTGGCAGAAGCGATTTTGGGTAAACTTCCCAAACCGCGATATGCTAGTCTCAGCCAATTTCTCGATACTGACGGACAAATCATCGATCAAGGTATCGCGCTTTACTTTCCTGCTCCCCATTCGTACACAGGCGAGGATGTTCTGGAGTTACAAGGACATGGCGGACCTGCGGTTATGGATTTATTGCTTAGCCGCTGCCTTGCAGCCGGTGCCCGTTTGGCGCAACCGGGGGAGTTTACGTTGCGGGCTTATCTCAATGATAAAATTGATTTGATTCAGGCGGAAAGTGTTGCCGCCGTTATCGAAGCCAGTACCCATGAAGCCGCGCGTTGTGCCATCAATTCATTGCAAGGCCATTTTTCATCCTGGATCGAAGAACTCGTAAGCTTATTGATCAGGCTGCGCATGCTCATTGAAGCCACACTTGATTTCCCTGAAGAAGAAACCGATAACCTGCAAACTTTGCAAATTATCGAAAAATTGGAGCATATCCAAGTTTTGCTTGAGCAGATATTTCTGGCAGCGCAGCAAGGCAATCTGCTACAGGAAGGTATTCGTATTGTTTTGATGGGCGCACCCAATGTGGGTAAATCCAGCTTATTGAACCAATTGGCGCAAGAAGAGGCCGCCATCGTCACGGAGATTCCCGGAACCACGCGGGACACGATTCAGCGCACGATTTCCATTGCCGGTATGCTGGTTCATGTCATCGACACAGCGGGACTCAGAGAGACCGACGACGTGGTAGAAAAAAAGGGCATTGAACGCACGCTCGCAGCGATCAAAAACGCCACCCTGGTGCTCCGGTTAATGGACAGCAGCCGCCAGTCGTGTATTGCGGAAGATTCAGTGCAAAATGCCATTCCTGCCGGCAAACCCCACATCACAATATTCAATAAAATTGATCTGGTGAATGAAAATCCCAGAATCGAAGAACAAGAAGGGAATGGTGCGATTTATCTTTCAGCCAAAACCGGCGCAGGTATTGGGTTATTACGCAAGAAAATATTAGAAATTGCCGGTTGGCGCTTCAATCAGGCAGGTGAAGGTGCTTTTATGGCCAGGCAACGTCATCTGGAAGCATTGAAGGAAGCCAAGCGGTATCTGGATAATGCGCAAAGTTTTACTCAAGGCGAATATCAATTGGAACTTCTAGCGGAAGAACTCAAACTGGCGCAAAACGTTCTGTCGTCAATCACTGGGCAATTTACTGCCGATGACTTGCTGGGAGAGATTTTTTCGCATTTTTGCATTGGAAAATAGTGTTACTTCCGTACTCTTCCGTAGAATTCCATTAGGCTATTATATTTACAGGTAAATAATGGAATTATACTCCGCCGACTTCCTTGGTCTTCCGCAAGAATCTACATATAATTGTTTCCACTTTTGTTCCTACGATGTAGTCATGTAAAGTGACGTGGGAACAAAAGTAGATGTAATGAAAATATAAATTATTAAATACAATAGATTATATGATTGTTCCCACGATTCTATGGTGTTCTCGCGGTAATAATTTTATCGTGGGTGTTGATACCGGTTTAAAATTGACCAGCCATTACCACGGTATGCTGGAATGGGTCAACGTTAAATCGTTCTGGCTCTTTTGTCCCTATTTTGCAAATGTATTTATAAGGCGTGAGGCCCTTGAGGGTTTTTAATCGTCTAGCGAAGTTATATGCCATCACAAAAGTATGTAGATGAGCCTTCAACTGGTCATGTGAATCATAGTAATAGCGT
>JAFEEI010000103.1 GCA_018241205.1 Pseudomonadota bacterium | reverse complement strand
CATTCAAAAATGGCACATAACGGTAGGGCTTGGCGAAGTAAGGGCAATAGTGATTCGTCAGCCGGAACGTCAGATGATAAAAGTAATAAAAGATGAAGATAAGTACAAAAGCCGAACAGAGAACTTGCAGCGGGAACTGTGGCTCAATAGAATTACAAAAGCTCATTGTTAGCAGGTCAGCCCGTATTTTGCCAAACCCCTTGTTATAGGCATACCCCTTTGTCGTCACCCCGAAAGTTGTCCACTATAAGTCTTAATAAAATTTTTGAGTGTTACTTATAGTCTTTGATTTATAGTCAACAAACGTTGACTTTTGCAGTCGTGGATATAAAACTGAAAATAGGTCAACGTATAAAAGAACTAAGGGAACAAGCCGAAATGTCCCAAAAGGATTTGGCTTATGCTTCCGATTTGGATAGAAGTTATATCGCAAGTATTGAAAACGGTCAAAGAAATGTGTCAATAGTCAATATTGAAAAAATTGCTATTGCTCTAAATGTAACAGTCAAAGAATTTTTCAACGAAAATGAGTTTAATAAACATACAAAAAGCAGTAAATAATTTTCAGTCTTTAATCAACAATTCAATTATTGAAAATGGTGTAAAAGGAAAAGAGGCGATGATAAGGTCATCAAAACCTATTTTGAATTTACACGAAGCTGTAAAATCTGGATTAGTAAAATCAGGAATTAATGAGGATTTAATTTTCCCGCCCTTAAACAGTCGCACCCCCGAATTAAAATTAGCAGGTTCAAGAAAACAAAAAAATCAAGATGTATGTATTGTTCCTACTCTTGACAAAGCCAAAGAAATATTGAAAGAAGGTTTGTTGGAAGATGTTGTTGATGAATTTGGTGAAAAATTTACAGAAAGAACTTTATCTATTAATGTACGAAGCCAAATAAGCAGCATTCAAAAGAATTTTGATACTCTCTATGAAAGAACAACATCGGAAGCAATAAACTTACACGACAGATGCCCAAAAATGGTCTTGGGCGAAGTTTATATGATTGCCGTTCCTGAATACAATGATAAAGACATCAAGGAAAATAAAATAGTTTTTAAGAAACCTAATCAGGCAACTGTTTTGAAATACCTGAAATCATTTCAAGCAATCAATAACCGAAAGGGAACTGAAAAGAACTTTTATCAGTATGAAAAGGTTTGCTTGCTGATTGTAGATTTCAGCAAAACCCCGGCTAAAATATATAACAGCACCAAAGAACTAAAACAAGACGGCTTAATTCCCGAAGATTCAATAGTAGATTTTAGCGAATTGGCGTGGGATAGATTTGTTCCTGATTTATTGAAAATTTATTCCGCAAGGTTTGGTAAATAAATTTCTAATTTATACTTATCAATTAAAAATTCGTCAATTTCCTGTAAACAATTTAATGAACGAAGTGTTTCTAATTCACTTTCCGAAAATTCGGGAATTGTAAATTTTTCAATGAAGTTTTTTTGATAGCAAGGATAACCGCCTTCAATAGCTACGCTTGTTTTGCTGACGTAATAATGCATTACAATAGAGTTGAAAATTTTTTGTACTACGTCAATATTTTCAACTTTTGAAATCGGGTTTACGCCGTCAGCAAACAAAGTATTTGTTTCCTGTTCTTTAAAAAAAGTGCCGTAACCATTAGTAAAATAGGCTTCATCTTCGGTTATCAATAAAAATCTTGGTGTTTGGCTAAATGTCGGATTTAAAAGTTTCTTTCCTGTCTTCGTCAAACCTTGTGTTCTACCCCAAACATAAAACGGTTCAAATTTCACTTTGCCTTTATCTCTGCTCAACAATATTTCTTTTTCGGAAAGCAAGTATGCGTAGCATTTCGGGAAACGCTTTTTAAATTCGGTTTCGGGAATTGGCGTTGCGGTGTTGCCTTTTATTGTATAAGGGCAAATTATTCTTCTTGTATTTTGCCCGGCTTCTTCTTGTGTTTTGAAGTCGGAAATTTTGTAAACAGGTTTTGTTATTTCTTTTTCAATTTCAAAAATTCCTTTATCGGTTGTCTTGATATAGCAACCGTTTTTTTCTTTATAGCCGTCAATAAAAAACACTTCATCTTTAAGTGTTGCAATGCCTACGCAAATGTCAAACAGTTTATTGATTGGTGTTCCGATTGTTTCAATGGTTTTGATGTTTTTTTGTTCGTCTGTTTTGAGTAAACGCCATTTTTTTACATTTAGGTCTTTCAGATAATTTAGTGAACCGTTTGCAATCGGCAAAAAGTCTTGCGGTGCATAGCCGTCTTTAATTCTGTCAAAAGTAATGGCTTCGTTTTCCTGTTTGTTCAAAAAAGTCAAAGCCGTGTAAGTTTGAGCGTCAAAAACTTTTTTGTGAGTGAAATCAATAATTCTTGTAACGCATTTTTTCTGTTGGAAAAATCTACGCATTGCTTCGCCTGCCAATGAAGTAAAATAGTTGTTTGGTGTGATGTAGCCCAAACGTCCTGTTGGTTTCAGCAACTTGTAGCCCAATTCAAAAAATGCAAAATAAAGATTGAAAGTTCCGCCTTCAACGGTTGTCCAATTCTTTACCAAATACTCTCTGTTTTCGTCTGATAAGTCTTGGAATTTTACATAAGGTGGATTACCGACAACTGTGTCAAAACTCAAATTCCAATCCGCTTTTAAACTGTCTTGGTTGAATAAATTAAAGTCTGTTTCTTCTAAAATTTCATTGTGCTGTAAAGCATAAATAATCAGCAAAAGTTTTGTGCGATGAATGTTGTAAGCAAGAATATCAGAACCGTAAATGTTTTCTTTTACAATCGATTTCACCGACTTTGAAAAATTCGTTTTATAATATTCTGTCAAGCCAATTAGAAACGCACCGCAACCGCAGCTCGGGTCAAGATTTCTATCGTTTACTTGTGGCTTAACGTTGTTAATTATGAAATCAATGATGTAGTCAGGTGTAAAAAATGCTCCGTTCAGTTTTCTGTCAGTTTGCGGAATGATAAGTTCCAAATGATTTTCAAGGTCCTTTATCGTTTCAATTTCCAAAACTGAAACGTCAAAAAACAATTTTGTATTCCGTTCAAAACCTTTGAAATAGTTTGTAAGTAAAGGACTTTGGACAAAGTCAAGCTTCTTGTTGGTCAAATACTGAAATACCAAATGCTGCTCAAGGCTTGTAAGGTCTTGGGTAGAAACAAGGTCGTTCAATATCGCTTTCTTAATCATTTTTTGTTGTTGACTATGAGTAACAAAACTACATTAAATTTCTTTCCTGACAAATACTTTTTAGATTTTGTTTTGTGTCTGTAAAATCCTGTTGGGTGGTGGGTGGGCTTGGTTGTTCGGTTTTTAGTCCGTCAGCTCAATAGTAGTACTGTCGCTCGTTTGGGGTTGCCTATAACGCCCGGGGCATTTGCGAAGTAACTTTTGTAAAAAGGTACGGGAGCAAAAAAATGACCTGTTATTTGCGCAAATGCCATTGTAGTGCGCTGGCTGCTTTACAAAGTCATTTTTCGCCCCGGGCGTAGTAGCGCAAGAGAAATAACGGGAGTTCGTAAGAACGTAGGTATTTCGGCTGATGGAGGTAACGACAGCAGCTTGCGCTACTACGGTTTTGGTATTGCCGAAGTGGCGGATTATTAGCACTGAAGTTCAAAAGTAGCACAATGGTTGAACCTTTTACAAATGTTTCATACTAGCACTTCTGCCGTCATTTTGGCAATACCTTGTTACAGGCAGTGCATTTGTTTATTATGTCTCTTCGTGTCATTTTATAGGCGTATTTATACTATTTCCCATTGCTCAATTTCACCTTGAATTATTTTGAACATAGGGTGTTGCTCAATTATTTTTAAATTTTTCAGCTGCTCATATTTTTCCTTGTCTCGAATATTGAGTTTGGTTAGTAAATGTTTTTTCTCAAATTCCATTTGTCCCGTTGTCACTTGCAAAATGGAAGGTTCAAAATTCCAATTAATTTTTTCTTTGTCAAAGTTGTAATTTCTTGTCAATGCTTCGTTATAAACTGTAGCTAGGTATTCGTTAATGCTCTCAATAGGCTTGTCTGTGTGTTTGAAACGGTCAAGTTGAGGATGATTTCGATAGCCTTTTGTCTTCCCTTCCAAAACGTGTTTCGCAAGAAGTGTTTCTCTCCATAATGCCACAAGTCCTTTTGTGTCTAAATACTTTGGATGGATAGACCAAATTCTCATTCTTGTTATTTTTTAAAAATAAAATAAACCGCAAGAATAAGAAAGCAAAAGCCAATGAGGTGATTTATTCTGAAAGTTTCATTCTTAAAAACGGTTATTGTGAAAATTGAAAAAACAATTAAGGTTATGACTTCTTGTATCACCTTAAGTTGCCATAAATTAAACGGTCCGCCATTTTCATTGAACCCAATTCTGTTTGCAGGTACTTGAAAGGAATATTCAAACAAAGCAATCCCCCAACTTATGAGTACTATTATGGGCAAGCCCAAATTGTTGAACCAATTCATTTCTTTGAACTTGAGATGTCCATACCAAGCAATTGTCATAAATACGTTTGACAATATGAGTAATCCAATTGTATATAGCCCTTTCATTAAAATTTTAGTCGTTACATGTTTAGTCTAATTCGTATATCTTTTTTAATTTACTGTCAGCAAGAACTTACAATAAGTTAGCTTGTTGATTTATGAATATGCTCCTTTGCATTGCCTGTAACGTTTTTGGGCTTGGCGTTCGTGCGGGATTTCAGGGCACAAAACTGTCAACCCAGCACTAAAGTTGATTTGAAAAACTGAACTTGAATTTAAGCACTTCACCCCGCATGACGCCAAACCCATGTTACCGGTTCGTGCTTCTTTTCTGTCGTGTTGTTGTCTGTCCATGTTGCAGTGTCTTTGTGCGTTTGCTTGGTGGCTCTTTTGCAAAACTTGGCTTTAGCGTGGGTTTGAGCGGTTTTGCAAATGTGCCACCAAATGCGTGGGCTAATTCAGTTTCTTCTGTCCTCCATTGTTACTTAATAGGTTCAATAACTCAATCGGATTATTTTGTATTCCAGGGATTCTATTGATTTCAATTAACTGTTCAGTTGTCAATTTAAAAACTTTAAGTTGTGGCTCACCGTTTATTGTCACTTTAAGAATTACCAAAGTGTCCATGATAACAGAAGCATTTGCGAATTCTTTTGTTGCATTTACAAAATCTGCAACTGCACCCATGTTATTTCTATTTACTTCTGATTGCACTTTGTCAAGTGTTGCTAACTCAATTGCTCTTTTTGTCTTGTCGAATAATTCCTTTGCTTCTTTACTTCTGAAAACATTTCTGATTTTGTAAACTACTTTCTCTTTAAACCAAGAACCTTGTTTGATTTTTCCCTCATCGGAAATTTCAAAGCCGAATGTTTCAAATAATGCTTTCGTTGTTTCAAACAGCTTTTCTGCTTTTGAAAAATCGTCTGTGTCGGCAAAAATGTGTCCACTAAAACTTAGTGCTGAATTTTGCAAAATCTGGTCAAGGTCGTTCGGGTCAAATGAAACTGCCCAACTCCATTTTCCAAAACCGCCATGCTGATTGATGGCTCTGCACCATTCGTCCAAGTAGGCTCGTTTGGTTTTGTCCTGCTCGTTGTCTTGTCCTTTGGTTTCTACAATCAGGTTCTCGCCTGTGGTTAGTTTGATAAGGAAGTCAGGAAAAAAGCGTCTTACTACTCCTTGATAATTGTAAAAAACTACAAAATTCAAATGGTCGTTTTTAACGAATGATTTTACAACATTGGATTCATTGATGGTCTTTGCTTCCAAGTATTCCCATTTGCTGTCAACCACAACAAAGTTGATATGTGTTTTGTCAAATGCTTCGTTGGGCTTACTTGTCCACCATGTTCTAATGTCCGAAGTTGAACGGATTGGATTTTCCTTGTCAAATATTGGTGTTAATGCTTCTGTATTTACGGCTCGTATTTCATTCCAAATATGCTGAATAACTTTGTTCATGTTTAGCATTATCAAAATTCGTTTCCTTGCTTCGTCTTGATTGAATAAGGGATTTTTGATTACGATTTTGTTTGAGTAGATAAACTTCTCAATAATGTTAATCAGTTGAATCAGGAATGTTTCTTTGCTTCCTTTCCAATCAGGTTTTTTCTCTGAATTATAAATAGTCGAAGCTATTTTGAAAATGATGGATTGAAGTCTGAATCGTTCACCAATTTCTTTTAGGTCAATTTCTGAAAGCGCTGCCGGATTTGGTTTACCTGCAATGATGGCAGCCAGTTCCGCTTCCGTTATGGATTCGTAAGGGTCAAGTTCAAGCGTTTTTACATTTACAATATCTAAGGTCAATATCGGCTTGTAGATATGGTCAATCCTCACCACATTCGGGAAAGTGATTTCATGCTCTGCTTTTTCTTTAACTGGTTTTATCTCTGTTTTTGGTTTTGGTGGTGGCGGTGGTGGACCATCAGTTCCACCTTCGTGTGGAAGGAAAGTAAACGGGACACCAAAAATGTTTACATACTCGGCTTCAAATAAGCCATCTTCTGCTACATCATACGAAGTTCTCCGCAAACCTCTACCAACAACTTGTTCGCAAAGTAATTGACTGCTGAATGCTCGTAAACCCATAATGTGAGTCACTGTTTTTGCATCCCAGCCCTCGCTTAACATCCCAACAGAAATTACATTTTGAATCTGTTCTCCGGGTTCTCCAATTTTTCCAACAGTGTCAACTGTTCTTCTTAAAAGTTCGGCTTGTTGTTTTTTGGTTAGCTTCTTTTCTTTTGGTGCATCTTCCGAATCGTCTTCGGTTTCTTCCACTTCTGCAAGTTCTACTTCTTCGGTTTCGGCCTCTGCCTTTTGTAATATGCTGCTGTCAATCTGTAATGTCTTTTCAGGATTGCATAAATCACCTAAACCTGCAACCGAAAGATTGAAAGCGTCTTTGTCGAATGAGTATTTTATTCTTCCTGATGTGAAAGTTGTATTGGCAACCGTAATCATCACAGGCGGAATTTTATATCCTGCCTTTACCCAATCATCTTTGGTCGCTTGCCAGTCTTTGCCTAAAAGCAAATAAGCATTTCTGATAAGGTCGGGGAGTGGTGTTGATTCATCAACTTTTTGGTTGATGTCGTCTTTCACTGTTTCGTCCATATAAATGTGATACAAACGTGATCGCAAATCTTTATCTACGTTTCCATCGTCACGAACTACAACTCTTGGTGTTTTTACCAAACCTGCTTCAATGGCATCATTCAAACCAAAGTCTGAAACTATCCATGGAAACAAGGCTTCTTCACTTGCTTTTTTCCCGCTTGGTGCAAATGGTGTTGCTGATAAATCGAAACAACGTAAAATCCCTCTTGCTCTGTTGATACGGTCTAAACCACCCACCCAAACAGTGCTTTCTTCAATATCTTCTTTCTTAACGCCTTTGATTTTACTTTCGGCTGGAACACGCCAGGCATGATGGGCTTCATCATTTATCACGATAATATTTGAAGCGTTTGCCATATCGCCCAAAACTTCCTTCACATAAGCTTCATCACTTTTGGCTCCACGTTTGTCAACCGATTTTTTCTTGGCAATCTTTTCTTCCGTTTGCCAAGCCAAACCGTGCCAGTTGATGATTTTTATTTTCCCTTGTCGCAAAGAATCCATTAAACCCGAAGGCACTATATTGAATTCTTCGTAATAGTTTTCGGGGTCGGTTGGATTGAGAACAGAAAGACGATTGCGAACCGTTAAACCCGGAGCAACTATCAATACATTTTTTGAAAATCGGGTGTCTTTTCCGTTGGCTACTTTATTCAATACATTCCATGCAATAAGTTGACTCATTACAATGGTTTTGCCCGAACCCGTTGCCATTTTATTGCACCAACGGCTAAACTCTCCGCCATCACTCGGAATGTCAATGCCTGTTTTGTCTGCTTCGGGTGCTTCGGTAAGCCAAATCAAGGTTTCAATGGCTTCTAACTGACAAAAGAAAAACCTGCGGTCTTTGCGTTCTTCGGGGTCTTGCCAATGTTGTAAAAGTCGCTTAGTTATTCCGGTAACTCCGGGATAACCTGCTTCACGCCATTTTTTTATCCTTGGGCGAATAGTATTTACTAAATCAATTTCTATAAATGTTCCAGGGTCGTCAAACGATTTTGAACTTTCGGAAGCTACTACATAACCTGCGGGTCTGCGACCTGCTTGTAAAACAAATTCTCTTGTGTCTCTGATATATTCCCAATACTGTTGCGGCTCAACGTAAGGGGAATTAATTATCAGCTTGTTTATATTCTTCATATCGAATTACAGTCTGATAATTTTTAATGATTCAATTCCTCTTGCATCAATGATTTTTACTGCAACATTTTTTCCTGCGGTGAACGGAAGTGAAACCGTTCCGCCAAATGCTTCAATTTTTTCTTCGTCAATTTCGGCTTTCAGGTTTTTGGCTAAAGTTGCCCAACCTTCTTTGGCTCCTGCCATTGGGAAAAATACTTGTGATGGGAATAAACTTCTTCCATCATAATCGTGGTCAAGCATCCACATGGCAATATCGCCTTTGCCACCACTGTCCACCGTTCCTGTTTTTGGATTGTAATAATCAAAGCCGTTTACTTCCACTATGTATTTGCCTTTGTCATCACCCGATTTGATTTCTTTGATTTGCACATCGGGCTGACCAATCAACCAAAAACTTTCGTTGCTGCTGCGTTTCTTTTTCAAATCATCAGTCAGTAGGTCAGCATTCATTTGCGCTTCTAAAAGCGTAATGCCCGGCCAGTTGGTTTCTTCAATATCTTTTCGTGCTTCCGAATCGAAGTGAAAAGCACAGAACAAAATAATTTCAGGTTTTGGTTTTAGCGTTCGTGCTTCTTCCAAAGCCAACTCAACCATTCGTTGCTCAAGCGGAGCATGTTCTGGGCCAAAGCAAACCACAACCCGTTTCGGGTTGTCTTCTTTTGTTTCTGCTTCTGCTTGCAGAAATCTTGTTCCGCTTAATGGTTCAACTCTTGTAAATTCAATCAGTTTTCCGCCTTTGGCTCTTACACCGGAACGAAGCAATTCATTTCTCCATTCATCTTGACGCAAGGTTTCACCACTTCTTGAAATTGAAATATCTGCTTCAACATTAGAGTCAGCTTCAATTTCTTCAAAAGATTTTGCAACCGGAGAAGGAACTGCTTCAAATGTGAAAGGACCAGTAACTCTTGCTTTTTTATTATTCACAGTTGGTTGGTCATACAATACTTCTTCACCCGGTGGATTATCATTAGCTAAGTCTCCAAGAGTAATATGTGGAACTCGACTATACACAAAGCCACTGCCTACACCCTCATTTGGATGAGCCAACTCATAAAAATTAAAATTTGCTTTCATTAACCTTTGCTTAGCCAAGGTTAGAGCTACTCTTGATGTATCACAGGTCATCCATCTTCTGCCTAAGTTTTCAGAAACAAATGCAGTTGTTCCACTACCACAAGTAGGGTCAAAAACTAAATCACCTGGGTCGGTGCACATTGTCATGCACCGTGCAATTACTTTTGGATTAGTCTCTACAACATATTTTTTGGCTTCAGAAAATCCTCCAGATGTATCATTCCAATGGTTTGTAAGAAGACTTACAGGATAATCATCGAAGTAATTAATAAAGTAAAGTTTAGAACCCAAATTCATGATTCTCTTTTTGGCAATTAGCAATTCCATTCCTTGCTTAGTTGTTTTCCAACTTTTGCCAGTTTCGGGTTTGTAAATTTTACCTTCAAACTCTACATCGTAAATACAAGTAGGTGTGTAGCCGCTAGAATATGTATCTAAACGGCAAAACAATCTTGCGTCTTTGGGAACATTTTTTATGTTCTCTTTTTCTTCATCATTTAGTTTTCTTCTATTACCATTCTTTTCCTCTACGAAAGAATACTCTCCGGTTATTTCTCTTGCAGAAAACAGTTGTCTATATTTTACTTTTGAAATGTCTTTTGCATACCACACAATATGGTCATACATATTTTCAAGGTGCTTTGCACCAAAAGGCATCCCTTTAACTCTTACAGTAATCATGGACATGAAGTTTTTATAACCAAAAACTTCATCCATAATATTTCTTACATAATGTAAATTGTCCTCACCAATTTGTATAAAACAAGAACCTGTTTCTGAAAGTAAGTCATTTGCAAGTTTTAGTCTGTCTCGCAAGTATGTTAAGTAAGAATGAATACCCAATTCCCATGTGTCACGAAATGCTTTAATCATTTCAGGTTCTGTTGTTAAATCATCATCTTTCTCTTTTACATCTCTCTTATTAACGAAAGGCTGAAAATTGCTGCCATATCTAATTCCATAGGGCGGGTCAAAATATACCATCTGCACTTTACCACCCATGCCTTCTTTTTCTAAAAGGCTGTTCATTACCAATAAACTGTCACCTGCAATCAGTCGGTTACTCCAATTCTCTTTGTGGTTGTAAAATTCAATGGCTTCACGCAAGGGTTTCTTTTGTTCTTCAAACAAACTCATTTGCGTGGGTGCCTCTTCTTCCTTTTTTACGGTTTCAATAATGCGTCTTGGGTCAATGCGTTCGTGCACATGCAAACTCACAGTCGGCACATCAAAACTGGTGTGTTCGGCTTTTCCAGCCCATTGCAGTTGTGGGTCAAGGTGTGGGTCGTATTGGTAGGTTTTCTTTTTATAACCACCGTTGTCGGTGTGTGCATCTACCAGTCCAACAGGTGGGTTGTTTACCCGTTGCTTGTCTTTATGTTCATATTGCTCAATGGGTTTTTGAGTAGTAGCCTTTGTCGCTTTATTTATTCTTTTTGCCATGTATGTTAATTCAAATTCAATTCATTAAAATAGGTCGTAAAGTTAATTTTTAAAACCCTGTTATTGTCAAAAGTTGCCGTCAAACTGTCAACCGTCCACTGGTCGGGTGGTGGGTGGGCTTTGGGTGCGGTTGGGCAAAATTAAATGTGCTGCAAAAGCGTTGGCTTGTGTGTCGGCTTGCAGCTCTTTTAATTTTGCGAAGGGTTGGCATTTTGTCTGTCGTTTTACTGTTCGATTATGTTTGTCGTGTCGTCTTTTAGCATGACCGGTAACGGCCACGCATTGGCGAAG
>JAFEEI010000102.1 GCA_018241205.1 Pseudomonadota bacterium | reverse complement strand
AGCCATGTTCGGTAACATACAGAATAGCATTGAGAATTTGCAGATTGGAATGACTGACATTGCCGCGCTGGCGTGGCATGCAGTGTTCAATCTGTTGATATTGAGTTTCGGTGATTTCCATCACCACATTTATCATATAGTGTTAACAGGCCCTAAATTCATCGTTATGGTTGGCAGTTATCATGTGTTTATCAAATATTGAATAAGTATGCACATCCTGTATCATGAAAATTGTTATCGATACCGTGTATGTATTCAATAAGGAGTTATCATGAAAAATAGCAATTATTTTCAACTAAGTACTTTAGTAATTTTGACGGCAATCACTGGTTGTGCAACTAATACAGGGGGTAGTAACCCGATGGCTGCGGTTAATCAGGGGTTATCAACAGTCGAAGGAGCGGCGCAAAGCAGTAAGCAAATTCTTAATGCGGGTACAGCCGCCGCTAACCCAGAAGGGGTTGCTCAAATCGGCTTGGTGGATATCTTGAGTCATCGGCTTGGAGTATCGCAGCAACAAGCTTTAGGGGGCGCTGGAGCAATATTTCAAATGGCACAAAGCAGTATGAATCCACAAGCATTCTCAACATTATCCCGGTCCGTCCCTGGGATGAACACTATGCTTGGTGCGGCACCATCCATGTCAAATTTATCTTCCTTGGCGGGTGGTAATAGCACACTAGGTAATGCAGCCGCGCTTGCGGCATCATTTAAACAATTGAATCTTTCTTCCGATATGGTTGGGCAATTTATTCCTATAATCACAAACTATGTGAGTAAAACAAGTGGACAAGCAACCGCTAATTTATTCCAATCAGCATTGACCTCCCGCTAGATAATTTTTACCGGATTATAAAATTAATGAGTACAAACCATTCGTAGCGTTTGGTTTGTACTCTGTGTGTTTTACAACTATGGCTTTATTCTTTATGTGAGACTCAAAGTTTAGAGGCAATGCCTTGGACAGAATCTCATTACCCGCCAGCGATGCAAAACTTGTCGCTCCCCGTCCGGTTGAAAGCAATTACAATCGCTAATGCCCTGCTTGTCAGGGGCATGAATGAAGGCCAGACTATCCGCATTGTAATTACATAAGCTAAGAAATGGGCTCATCAAGTCCGATGAGCTTGTCAATCGATGCGCTTTTGATGGAAGTAAGTAATTATTATTGGCCGGTGGTAAGAATTTCTGTAAGCCATGCTTCGAAAGCTTCATGCTGATTCAAATTATATTGCCAGCATTGAAATCCAAATTCTTGACCGGTAGCGATGTTTTGCAGCTGATCATCGATATAAATTGTTTCGGCCGGATTGAGCTGATACTGGTTAATTGCGTATTGATAGATAGCAGGCTCCGGTTTCAGGGTACCGACCTCAAATGACAATATTTTGTGCTCAAAATAAGAAAATTCGGGGTAGGTTGTAAATATCCAGGGGCAATGAATTGCATTGATATTCGAGATCAGAATGAGAGAGTGATTGTTGTTGGCAAGTTTACGAACACAATGCCACATCAGTTCATTTACAGTAAAAATTTGACGCCAAGCTTGATAAAACTGCTCCGTTGTAGCCTCACTTTCCAAGACTCTCAGCGCCAAGTCGGCAAAGTAAACAGGGCTTGTTTGTCCGCATTCCAATGCATCTTTGTATTGTAGAACTTGTTTAATTCGCTCATCCGGTTTATCGATCCCTTTTGGGATTAATCGTATAAGCGATGATTCAAAATCAAAATCTAATAAAACACGGCCAATATCGAATAGAAAAGTTTTTTTGGGAGAGAATAAAATTGAATTTTCTGAGTACATGCAGAAAATATACGAGTATGAGAAAAAAGGAAGAAAAACTAAAAAGGGCAAGAAATGTATTGTAACAATTCTTGCCCTGCAATAGCTCCCCACATATGCCGTTAGACCATCATCTTGAACCATAAGGTCCAAGGCGGTTGTTTCATGGATACATCAGGCACATCCTAGAAGGCGCGCACAACAGTATCACTTAAATCCACAACCATTTTCCAACAATTGGTTCAAAGAATATAAGTCTTAACAAACACCGCAGGGATTAATCTTACTTTTAACACAACACTGCTAATTCTCTTCATAAGCGAGTGCTTCGTCAACTTTCTTTTTTAATGAAACAATTCTACGCCGAAATTCATTGATGTCAAAGCCGGTTTCATCGCGCAATATCAGTAATTCATGTGCAATCCGTAATCCCGCAATTAATGCAATACGTTCAGAATCAAAAACTTTTCCTTCTACTCTAATTTCCTGAATTTTTTTATCAAGATAAGTTGCAGCGAGCAGAATTTCTTCGCGCTCATCGTCTGGATAGGCAATACTAAAGTCCCGTCCCATGATGCTGATATTTAGCGACTCGTTATTCATGATCGGGGGTGTTCAGCAGAAGAGATTCAAGCCGGTCAGCAGCAACATGTATTTTCTCATTCAACTTTTCGCAACAGGCATGTGAGTCTGCAAGCTCTTTGCGCAGCTTTTTATTTTCAGTATTCGTATCCTGATACAAGCGTAAAAGTAGAAAAACTTTTTCTTCTAGCGATTTTAGTTCTGTTTCCATGGGGCAATAATTCATAAAGTCTATCAAAAGGTTAATCGGTAACCAAGTCTTTAATTCTTCTATTCGTGCCCCAGTATCTTCTACTGAAATAATAATTATTGTTATTTGATGAGATTGGATGATGCAGCGAGGTATTTACAGTTTCAGGTGAGTGCCGTCGCAAAAGGGCGCATTTCCAGTTTTTTTACACGTGCATAACCAAGCTGTTTTATTCTCGTTCACACTAAATTTTTTAGGTATAAATTCTGTATTTTTGTGTGAACCATCACAAAAAGGCTGTGATTTACTGCGGCCGCACGTGCACCAATAATAATCTTTTCCCGATTCAAGCTTAATTTCAACGGGTTTAAACGATTGTTTTATATCCGAGGAATTATTCATTGCTATCTCTTTGTAAAGTAGTTATTTGATGATCTTTTGATAGTTTCTTTTTGAATCAACGAAGCTTTTATTTTCCAAATCAATTTTTGATTATTATAGCTATCATCTTACAATTTTTGCTTAACAATGTCTGCTAACCACTTATTGTAAATGTCATTTATTAGAATGGTCTGTGGCTTTGATAGCGATTACGGATGCTCAACTAGGTAACTTTAATTTTTTTTAAAATTTATTTATACAAACAATCGTAGAGCACTAGAACTGCCAGCATTAATATGATTTTTTTTCATCGAGGTTTGTATTTCGATAAGTTGTTGTTTGCTTCTTTGAATTCCGCTATCGCTGAGCGGAACGCGATTATCGTCGACCATGATTCCTCCTAGCGTATTGGAAAAAATCTTTGCCAAGTGCGTCATTTGATCGAATACCCTTTCACCATGTGCAACTCTTGGCACGTCGAGTAAGAAAGTTACACCATGTGTTGTCAAAGATTTCATATTTTCGGGCAAGAATGGGGACGATTCGTAGTTGCTCAGCGTGAATAATACGTTATTACTATCATCGCGATATTTGAACACTCCTTCTGGCTCCAATTTAAATCCGGAAGCTTCCGCTAATGCACGAATTTTGGTACCGACAAAAGCGCCATTGTCTTTGCTGATGATGTTGATGCCAATCATGACGTCCACTTCGGCACAGAATTTATCGAGTATGACCGCTTTCTCATGAGTGCTGACAATATCGGGGCACTCCGCAGTAGCGTGAGTTTGCGAAGCGAAATCGAGCACCAAGTCGCGGAATTTGGACAAATTGACTTCACTGATGGCGCCCGCTCGATCGGCAAGCTGCAAGCAGCCTTTTAAATGACTGTAGCCATCGCTATCCACATTGGATTCGTTAGTAATTTCTTCCCATGGTTCATTTTTATCCTGTTGACCAAGCCAGTAAACCGGCTTGCCGAAATCAAATTTTCGTTGCAGCAATTTGGCAATGTGGGTATTGGGAATAATGGATTCAGACCGGATATTGACGATGTAATTGGTATTGCTGTCGTAATCCAATAATGGCGAAGCAGCCGATGATGTTGAAACACTGCTTGCGGGGATATTGACGGCGGTCTGAATAGGAGGGGTTGCCGGTGCTCTTTTCGGTTCGTTAACCGGCATTTCGGCTGCGGTAAAAGTGTCAAACGGCATTTCCGCTGCTGCTTTATTGAATTTTGGTTCAATGCGCTGAAAAGGTTCTTCGGAGATTGGATCGTCCAGCAGAATATCATCGTGTTTATGATCAAACGCAGCTTGAACTTTGCGCCGGTAGCGCAATTGTTGCACCCAGTTGAAGACAACGACACCAGCAATAACGATGATGCCGATGATGATCAAGCTTATCTGCAAGTCACTCATACTCAATATCTCCATATTATCTCCTTGCTATTTCGCGAAATTGCCAGTGCACACGCCGCGGAAATCAAATTATGTCAGTTTTATTTAGTTAGTCACAGTCATCAAATCACGGACTGTTTCTCACGCTTTCCCATTGTAATAGCAGCCGCGAGGTCGACGGCCACTATTCTTGATACTCCTTGTTCCTGCATTGTAACTCCAATTAATCGCTGCGCCATTTCCATCGTAATTTTATTATGACTGATGAATAGAAATTGGGTGTGTTTCGCCATACTTTTCACAAGCTCGCAGAAACGGTTGGTGTTGCTGTCATCGAGTGGCGCATCGACTTCATCGAGCAAACAGAAAGGTGCCGGATTGAGCCGGAAAAGCGAAAAAATTAACGCCAAAGCGGTTAGCGCTTTTTCCCCGCCGGAGAGCAGTTGAATGGAGCTGTTTTTCTTCCCGGGCGGCTGCGCCGTCAGTAACAAACCGGCATCGGAGATGTTATCGCCGTAAAATTCGAGCCTAGCATTTCCGCCAGCGAATATGACCGGAAAAATCTCGCTCAAATGGATATTCACCTGCGCGAATGTTTCTTGCAAACGTATTTCCGTTTCCCGGTCTATTTGTTGAATAGCGTTTTCCAGCGTCGCAATTGCAGCATTTAAGTCTTGTAATTGCGTCAGCAAACCGGATTCCCTGGCGTGCGCTGCTTCAAGCTCTTGTAATGCCGCAAGATTGACGGATCCAAGCGAGTTAATTTCCGCATTTAGTTTTTGTATCTCCGATTGCAATGCGCTGGCGCTCTTTTTTGCCGGATGGCGCAGTAGCGTTTCCACCTCGACATTCGCTTCCTGGATCAATGCATCGAACTGCGCAATGGTCATGCTGGCTGCTTGCTCTTTGAGCCTGGCTTGGTTGATTGCTTCGCGCAAGGAATGCGATTGTTGTTCTGCTGCCAGCCGGGTGCCTTCTATTTCCCGCAAGTTGTGCGCAGTGTCAGCAACAGCTTGCCGTGCTTGCAGTGCTATTTGTTCAATCGATTTGCGTTGCGTCCGGGCGGTTTCCAGCCGTTCAATCACCGGTGCGGCATTTAAGCCGTTTATTTCACTGAGTAAATGGGTATGGTTTTGTGTCAAATTTTGCAGTTCTTCGTCTATCGATTGAATACTCAATTCAATTTCGATGATTTTATGCTGACAGGTTTGAGCATGAAAAGCGGCTTCCTGCATGGCCTTAGCTGCTTGCTGTATATTTTGCCGCTGCTTGGCAAGAAGTTGATCGGCGGCTTCCCAAGCGGACTGCATGTGTTGGGTTTGTTGTTTGACTGCGGAAATTTTCTGCTGATTCTCCGCTAAGTTTGTATTTGCGGATGCCTGCGAGGATTTTTCATGATCCAAAGCTTGCCGGATTTCGGCCAGTTCGGCACTGATCTGGGCGCTGCGCTGCGTTGCTCGTTCGTGGGCTTGTGACAGTTTTACCGTTTCCAATTGCAGTGCATGCCGTTGCTGCTGCAGTTGCTTACTGTTTTCGCTGACGATGCGGATGGCGTGCTTTAGTCCGGTGCACTCTTGCTCGGCTTTTTCCAGTAAATCACGTTGTGCCAGCACTGAAGATTCAAGCTGACTGGCTTCTTTCTGCAGTTGAAGAAGTTCCTGCTGCCTTGACAGAACACCGTGCAATTGCGAGTCTGGCGCATAAAAAGTGATACTGGCCGAAGTTATGATGTGTCCCTCGCGGGTGACGAACATGCCGCCGGAATTCAACAGCGCTCTATTATTGAGACCTTCAGCGATATCTTGCACGATGTAGACATGGTTTAACCAATGGCTGAGCACCGATTGAATCCCAGGTTGATCAACCGTGATATGGGTTAGTAATTTTTCACAGGTAATACGATCCGCCTTGGAGGCTGGCTGATCGTTGGGAATTGTCGATCCGGGGTCTTCAAAAATGGCCCATTTTCCCAGCGGCGCTTCGTCAATCCAATCGTAGATACTATCCAGTTGCGCCAGTTCGATGCTGTTGAGCCGTTCGCGCAGAATCGCTTCCAAGGCATTTTCCCATTCCGGCCGGATTTGGATTTTCTGCCACAATCGCGGTAGCGCATCCAATTGGCGTGCGCGCAGCCAGGTATTTAAATGTTGATTGGTTTCCAATTTTTGCTGCAGATTTTGCAACGCGGCGTAGCGTGCCGTTGTCTGGGACAATGCATGCCGCAGCTCTTGCAGCTTGTTTGCAGTTTGTTGCCTGGAGGAGGTTGCTGACGATAATTGGTTTTCGAGAGCTTGCTGTTTTTGCTGCGTTTCTTGCAGAGTATGTTCGGTCTGGCTCGTCTTATGTTGCAATTCGACCATTTGAGCCGGATCGATAACTGCAAATTCTTTTTGTTCTTGCATTAAACGTGCAGAGCGCGCTTCGAGCTGTTGAATATTTTTTTGGGCATGCAACAAATGATTATCTTCAAGCCGGCTGGCTTGTTCGATGATCAGTAAATCGCGCCGGGATTGGTTTAATTTTTCCTGGCATGCAAGAAAATTGGCTTCAATTGCCGGAAGCTTATTATTCTCTTCATGGTGTTTCTGGATGCTATCTTGTTGCGCCGAGTCAGCTTGTGTTTTTTCCTGGCGCCAATGTGTCAGGTTTTCCAGTTTAATTTCTTTTAACTGCTGGTTTTTTTGTTGGTGATTCTCGATTTGTTGAATTTGTTGCTGTAAACGCTCCTGCGTGTTTTTTAGATGACTGATTTCTTGTTCCAAATGCCCAATTCCGGCATCGGCGGTATAGAGTTGCCCTTGTACTTGAAGCAGTTGGTCATTAACGGCATATTCTTTTGTGCGAGCCTCTTCATAGTCTTTTTCCACATGCTGCAAGGTAGCAAGTGAGATTTTCAGCTCGTTTTCGCGGATCAGAATTTCTTGGTTCGCCAGCTCATGTTGCTTCATGGCTTCGGCTCTGCGCAGCAGCCATAATTGGGATTGCGCATGATGCAGATTCTCTTGCAAGTGATTAAATTGCTGCGCGGTTTTTGCTTGAATCTCCAAATGTTGCAATTGCGTCGCCAATTCCTGACGGATATCTTCCAGGCGGATGAGATTTTTCCGTGATTCCGCAAGCCGCGCGGAAGTTTCCTGTCTTCTTTCGCGATATTGGGAAATTCCCGCGGCTTCTTCCAAGAAACTTCTCAATTCATGCGGTTTGGCTTCGATGATCCGGGAAATCATGCCTTGTTCGATAATGGCATAACCACGTCCGCCGACGCCTGTTCCCAGGAAAAGATCGGCGATATCGCGCCGCCGTACTTGCAAATTGTTGATGTAATAACTAGAAACGCCATCGCGCCGAAGCACGCGTTTAATGGCAATCTCGGCGTAACTGGACCACTGCCCGGTTATTTTTTTTAAGTGATTGTCAAAAACGATTTCTACGCTGGCACGCCCGACTGCTTTGCGGTTATCCGATCCGGAAAAAATAACATCCTGCATCGAATCGCCCCGCAGCGCGGAGGCCTTCGATTCTCCGAGAACCCAGCGGACCGCGTCGATGATGTTTGATTTGCCGCAACCGTTCGGACCGACAATACCGACCAGATCTT
>JAFEEI010000101.1 GCA_018241205.1 Pseudomonadota bacterium | reverse complement strand
CACCGACAACGGCGCCATGATCGCGTTTGCCGGTGCCCTGCGGCTGCAAGCCATGCCGGAACCCGCCCAGCAACCGGCAAGCAGCTTCACCGTTAATGCGCGCTGGAATCTGGAAATGCTGGAAACGCCTGAAGCCGATTAAACATCGGGCGATTTTTTTTCGCCGATCCGCCCTTCCTTACCCGCCAGCAGATTGACGATGTTCGACTGGTGACGCCAGATCAGCAGCAACGACATCGCCGAAACGGCCAATGTATTGACTTCGAAACCGAGCAGGCCAATGCTGTAAAGCGGCGCTAATACCGCCGCGACCAGCGCCGACAATGACGAAATGCGCCAAACGAGCGCGGCCAGCAACCAAGTCGCCATCGCCAGCAACCCCAGCCACAGATTCAAACCGAGCAACACGCCGACTGCGGTCGCCACACCTTTGCCGCCTTGGAAGCGTAAAAATACCGGAAATATATGACCGATAAACACCGCCAGCGCCGCTACGGCAACCGCTTCATCGCCCACTCCCCACTGCGATGCGTAAGTTTGCGCCAGAAACACCGCCAGCCAGCCTTTTCCGGCGTCACCGAGCAAAGTCAGCACCGCCGCAGCCTTTTTGCCGCTGCGCAGCACATTGGTCGCGCCGGGATTTTTCGAACCGTACGAGCGCGGATCGGGTAGCTTAAAAATCCAACTGGAAATCAGCGCAAACGACACGGAACCCAGAAAATAAGCCAGCGCGGCAAACAGCAATAACGTCATCAGATTCGCACCACTTGGAAAAAATAGACTAGAATCCGGTATCGCCCACTTCCGTTAAGCTTCCGGCCATACCCGAACAATCCGCACATTTTAGCGCTTAATCATTCATGGATATCATTTTTCTGCACGACCTCAAAGCCAAAACGCTGATCGGCGTTTATCCGTGGGAGCGCATCGTTCCGCAAACTATCCAAATCGACCTGGAAATCGCACTGCCAACCAGTCGCGCCTGCCAAACGGACAAGATCGAAGACGCGCTCGATTACGCGTTAATCGTCGAGCACATCAACGACATTCTGACGAACAAGCATTTCTCGCTGCTGGAAGCGCTGGCCGAGCATATCGCGCAAACCATCCTGAGCGAATTTCACTCGCCGTGGGTCAAGGTCAGTGTCGCGAAACTGGGGATTATCCGAGGAGTAAAGAAGCTGGGGATATGTATTGAGCGGAAATCCGTTACCGTATAAGCGTTACGATATTTGGCAGCATTGCGCAAGCAAAAATATATCGGTACTTGCCTTATCAAGGTATTCATTTTGTTACAACTTTCCCTTACAATGCTCGCGGCTTTTTCATCTGCTAAGAATAAAAGGAATCTTTTTTCAACGGAAATCCATTTTATTTCAGCTGATATGACGATGCCACAGGCACGGAATCGATAGCCGGATTGTCCCGGCAACATTTATCACACTCATTCAGGGAATAAAAATAAATGAAGAAAATAGCTTTGATTTTAACGCTACTGTTGAGCAGCAGTACCTGCTTCGCTATCGTCAACTTTACCAGCAAAACCGGCAATCTTGTCATGCGCGAAGTTTCAGTCGATGGATCAACCGTTTATGATAGCGTGACGCTGCAACTGAATCTAGCCAATGGGACTTTCACGATTCTGGACGCCACTTTGAAAGACACTTCTTTCTCAGAAACAGCGCTTGATACTACAACACTAAATGGCGTAAAAGTTGACTTCATGGGATGCGCTTTGTCTGGAAAAAATCAAATCACTTGTAAGACTAAAGTTACCAGTATCAATAAAGATCAAACAGTCGAAGTAGAGGGTTCAACCAGTTACCATTATGGCGGTGATTCAAGTAAATTATTCGACAATCTAGGCAATGAATACAATTCATCAACTGTGACTGCACTCGATAAATCAGGCTCTGACCGTTTAGTTTTCAATATAATTCAAGGTGTGCCAGTCGAAATAAAGTTTATTTATAATAATATTAATCCTGCGGCCACATCAATTTCTGCTTTCAAGCCATATTTTTATCCAGAAACTGGTTTAATCATTGGAAATTTTAGAGATATAGCGTTCTAAACTAAAGCAGTCAATAAATAGATAACTGCCCAATCAGTACCGCTGAATAGGCAGTTATCATCAGTATCAATCCAAGTTCAAAATGACATCCCAAAGCGGATATCTGATATGAGTTCACAATCAGCCATTAGCAGCGTTCATGGTTGGCTTTTTCGTGTCTTCCGACTCATACCGCATTTCAAACAAATCATTGATTCGGTATTGAAAAATACTTAAGACGGCAAACTCCCGATTTGATAATATTATTCACTCATTTGCAATCAGGAGGTATGCAATGCGCACAATAAAAGTTACCACTGTTTTTTATGCAGCTCTCGCAACATTGCTTATGAATAGCACAGTTGCCGCACAAGATATCAGCGACATTCAAAGACAATTCAATGCGGAAACCGCGGGTAAGCCTTTCATCGTGCCTGATGACGCCACGCTGACGAAAGCACTCAAGGAAGCAACCGACAGAGGTACACCGACTAAAACACCAAATTATCAGCCAGGTTGTTTCGGCCTAGGCTGTGTTTTGGGGCAGAATTATGGCTACGGTGGCTATTTCGGCGGTTATACGCGACCGTATTACGGCGGTTTGTATGGCGCCGGCAATTATCTGCCGTATTATTACGGCTGGTAATTTTGAAAAAACCGGCAAATCGTTTCGATCACGCCAACAATTCAATTTTTCATTCAATCATCAAAAGGGAGATGCAATGGGTTACTCCATTAACAAGAATACCTGGGTACTAACAGGAGTCATGCTATGTTCTTTGATTTTAAGCGGGTGTGCTGCAGTTCATACATCCATTGCCAAGAAAGATCTGGATGTGCAAACCAAAATGAGCGATTCCATTTTTCTGGATCCTGTCGAGCCGGATAAAAAAGTCATCTACCTGAATATTCGCAACACCTCCGACAAAACCAATTTTGATATCACGGCAACAGTCGCCCGGGCATTGGAAGGGCGCGGCTACCGCATCACCACCAATCCGAAAGAAGCGCATTACTGGCTGCAAGCCAATGTACTGAGTGTCGACAAAGCCAGTCCAACCGCTGCGGAAGCCGCACTGAGAGCGGGATATGGCGGCATGGGCAGCGCGGCTTTGGGTGCTGCTGTGGGAACAGCCACTGGCGCGGCGATGGGCGGTTGGACGGGCGCCGGTATTGGCGGATTAGCTGGCGCGGCGGCATTCGGTGTCGCCAGCACGATCGCTGATGCCGCTGTCAAAGATGTCACGTTTATGGCGATCACCGATGTCGAAATCGCGGAACGCGCCGAAGAGGGTGTCATTGTGCGCGAAGACCGGCAACAGGATGCAAAACAGGGCGTGGGCGGCGCTCGCAGGCAATCCTCGACAAAAGTCAGTGAAATGAACAAATTCCGCACCCGCGTGGTGAGTACGGCCAACAAGGTCAACTTGCAGTACGAAGAAGCTGCGGTGGAATTGACCAATGGATTGGCGCGTTCCATCTCCGGGCTTTTCTAAAATCAAGTTCCAGACACAGGATTTGTGTAATTCAATATACTTCCCGGCTGCAAATGATCGCGGCCGGGAAGCATGTTCTCATCTCACCACACAATACTCTTCAACCCAGCATCGTTTTCTTATTTACAAGGAGTGCATGATGCCAAGAAAAACAATCCCTGCCGCACTGGTCTTGATTCTATTTCTTACTATTGCCACAGCTCAAGCGCAAAAAAACAATCCGGCTGCCGACAGCCGTGATGCCATCAACCGCATGACAAAAGAACTGGGACTCAACGAAACGCAACGGACTAAAGTCGAAACCATTCTTAATACAGAGAAAAAGAAAGTTGAAGCGATCTTTGCTGAAGAAAGAAAAAAACTGCAATCGATCCAGGAAGAAACCCGATCCAACTTGAAAGCGGTATTGACTCCGGAACAGATGGGAAAACTGGAAAACAAAATGCGTCAGGAAAGCAATAAAAACGCACCGCAGAAAAAGTAATCGATCAAGCCTCGATTGAGGATCGATAGCGCGCCGGATCGGCCACACCTGCTGCTTCGAATCCCGCTGTGCGAATCCGGCAGGAATCACAAATACCGCACGCCTGCCCCGCTTCATCCGCTTGATAGCAAGAAACCGTCAGGCTGTAATCCACATCCAAAGCCAGCCCGGTTTGGATGATTTCTTTTTTGGGTAAATGCATCAGCGGCGTATGAATCGTTAGTTTTTTTCCTTCAATAGCTGCTTTGGTGGCGAGATTTGCCATTTGCTCGAAAGCTTGAATGTATTCCGGGCGGCAATCCGGGTAACCGGAATAATCGACTGCGTTCACACCGGCAAAAATATCCTGACTTTGCAGCGTTTCCGCCCATGCCAGCGCCAGCGCCAGCATAATGGTATTTCGGGCGGGCACATAAGTAGCAGGAATTCCGGCGCTATCGCCGGATGTGGGTACATCCATCGTTTGGTCGGTCAAAGCTGAGCCGCCGAATGTGCTCAGATCGAGTTTGATAATTTGATGCCGGTCAGCGCCGAGTGAGTGCGCAACCTTTTTTGCCGCGTCCAACTCCGAGCGATGCCGTTGCCCGTAATCGACACTCAACGCATAGCACTGAAAGCCTTGATCGCGTGCAATCGCCAGCACGGTGGCGGAATCCAATCCGCCGGACAACAATACCACGGCTTTTTTCATCGTCCCGGCCCTTCTCCCCACAGCAATTTATGCATCTGAATCTGCATCCTGACCGGCAATTCGTCGCGCAATATCCAGGAAGCCAGTTGAGCAGGATCAAGGCTTTCGTAAACCGGGGAAAAAAGGATCGGGCATACCGGCTGTAACTGCTTGCTCTCAATCAGTTCGCACGCCCAGCGATAATCAGCTTCATCGCACAGCACAAATTTGATTTCATCGTGTAGCGTCAAGTAGTCGAGATTGTTCCAATTATTCTTAGCAACTTCACCCGAGCCGGGCGTTTTGATATCCATAATCTTCGATACCCGCGCATCAACGTTGGATAAATCCAGCGCACCACTGGTTTCCAGCGATACCGAATAGTTCGCATCGCATAACGCAGTCAGCAAAACCTGACATGTCTTTTGTGCCAACGGCTCGCCGCCGGTGACCGTGACATAGGGCGTTTTATAGCGTGCGACTCGTTTCAGAACCGCACTGATCGTCATCGTCTCACCACCGCTAAAGGCATAAGCGGTGTCGCAATAACCGCAACGCAAAGGACACCCTGTCAAACGCACGAAAACGGTCGGCAATCCGACCCGGCTGGTCTCGCCTTGTAACGAAAAGAAAATTTCACTGATACGCAAGGTTGCCGTTGCTAGCGCTTGCATCATGTCGATCGCCTGAAGGAAGGAATACTGATTATAGTGTTTGCGGATGATACGGGAAACTGCGGTTGATCGGCTTTTTCAAGCCGGAGATTTACTTGATGTTGGTCAAGCGTTGTTTGGCTTTTTTTGCTGCATCGCTTTGCGGATATTTCGCCAGAATATTTTCCAGCGTGTGCTTGCTGGCCTTGCTATCGCCCATTTCCAGCTGACTGGTAGCGATATTCAGATAAGCATCCGGCACTTTATTGCTGTTCGGGTATTTGCTGATCAATCTTTTCTGCGCATCGATCGCCAATTGGTAGTCACGCAATGCGTAGCGCGCATTGCCAATCCAATAAGCAGCGCCGGGCGCTAAGTTGGATTGCGGGTAATTCTCCAGAAAGCTTTCAAATTGCGCGATAGCGTTAGCATACTCGCCATTTTTGAATAGATCATAGGCTGCTTTATAAGCGCTATTTTCCGTCGCGCCATCCGGTGCCGGTTCATTGGCCGCTGATGAAACGAAATCCGCACTCACAGCGGAATCCGTTCCAGCAGAAGATAATGGTTCTTGTATCGCGGTTTCTACATTGGCTGATGGTACAGCTGCATGTTGTTCTTCCGGTTGCGGCTCTGCCATGCTGCGAGGAACACTTTTCGGTGCCGGATGAGAAGAAGGCGCACGCTTATCCGGTTGCTCGATCGCACGTAACCGGTTGTCCAAGTCGATATAGAAATCGCGCTGCCGCTTTTGCAACAACGCATTGTCGTTACTCAGCATTTCTATCTGTCCGTTCAGCTTACCCAGTTCCTGTTCCAGTGTTTCAACTTTACTGTAGAGTTCCAGCAATGCCTGGCTATTCAGCGCCTGCTCCATCTTGGCAATACGCGCTTCCATTTCTTTAACCTGTTTACGCAACACATCAACCTGTTCGCGTGCCTCATCATCGCCAAACAATGCGGCATGGCTGACACTGCTGCTCAGCAATACCAGCAGAAGGAAAGCGCGTATCAGCATGTTTATTCGCCCCGGTACAGGATGTCAGTACGGCGGTTCTGGCTCCAAGCGGATTCGCCCTGTCCCATTGCGCGCGGTTTCTCTTCCCCCAGACTGACGGATTCAATTTGCGCATCGCGAGCACCGGCTAACGTCATCATGTTCTTGACGCTATCGGCGCGGCGTTGTCCTAAAGCCAGATTGTATTCGCGGCTGCCGCGATCGTCGGTGTTTCCTTGCAGGATTACGCTAGCGCTGGCGTTGTCGCGCAAAAACCGGGCATGTGCCATTACCAGTTCGCGGTATTCGCCTTTGACGGTATAACTATCATAGTCATAATAAACACTACGTTGCGACAAAACACTGTTCGGATCATTCAGTTGACTGAAGTAGCCGGGTCTGCCTGCGCCGCTTCCACCCAAATCGCTGCTGCTCATGCCGCCGCTACCGCTGCCTGAGCCTGCGGCGAGATCGTCTACTTCAGGCTGCGTGGTTTGGCTGGCGCACGCCGATAGCAGAACGATCAATGAAACACCTAATATCTTTCTCATTTATTAACTCCTTGTGATTAAAAATTGCGAATTACTTCCATTTCGGTAAGGGACCCCACGCTGGCTCTCGGATATCGCCCGTTTGAACTGACAGATGCTGTCTCGTCTGCCCGTCTCTGGAAACAGCGGATAATATACCACGCCCGTTAATCTCGGTTGCATACAAGATCATCTTGCCATTCGGCGCAAAGCTGGGAGATTCGTCAAATTTGGAATTCGTCAGTATTTGCACCTGGCGCGAACCGACTTCCTGAACTGCCACGTTAAATTGGCCATTGTTGCGGTGGATAAAAGTGAAGCTTTTACCGTCGCGGCTATAATCCGGGCTGACATTGTAACTGCCCTCAAAAGTGAGACGCTCGGCATTACCGGACTCCGAATCGGTTACCGGCATGCGATAAATTTGCGGGCTGCCGCCGCGATCGGAAGTAAACAGGATGTGCCGTCCATCCGGAGAAAAACTCGGTTCGGTATCGATTCCGGAGCTTTTGCTCAATCTCTGCAAGCCGCTGCCATCCGCATTCACCAGAAAAATTTGCGACCCGCCGTGTCCGGACAACACCACGGCCAATTTCTTACCATCGGGAGACCAGACCGGAGCGCTGTTGCTGCCTTTGAAACTGGCAACCGCTCTGCGTTCGCGCGTGGACAATGTCTGCACATACACGACCGGTTTTTTATTCTCGAAGGAAACATAGGCCAATTGGTTGCCATCCGGCGACCATGCCGGTGAAATAATCGGTTCGGTGTATTCAATGATCGACTGGGCGTTGTAGCCATCGGAATCGGCTACCTGCAAGGCGTATTTGTTGCCGCGTTTGAGCACGTAGGCGATTCGCGTACTGAAAACACCGACATCCCCGGTCAGTGCTTCATAAATGACATCCGCGATGCGATGGGCGGCGGCGCGTAATTGTGTCGTGGGAACCGTGATCGCTAGGCCGGTCAATTGCGATTTCTTGGCAACGTCCATCAAACGGAATTGTATTTCCACCTGTTCGCTGGATAGCGCGACTACGCGCCCGATCACCAATGCATTCGCGCCGCGATTGGCCCAGTCGGCATATACGACTTCCACTGGCGCATGTGGTGATAAACCGGCGGGATCGACCAGTTTAAACAAGCCGGTGCGCTGCAAATCGGCGCCGATGACCGGCGTGATGCTTTGCTGCAGTTTATTTTCATCGGCAAAAGGAACAATCGCAATCGGAATACGCGATGCACCGCCACCAAAAATTTCGATATTCAATTGCGCGTGCGAATATGCACTGATCAGACATAAAAACAAAATCCACGCACTGCGGATAGACTTGAACCAATAAATTGACATAGCGGTTAAATTTTCAAAAAACAAAAAATACCGGCTGATTATAACAATCATTCATGATAATGCACCTTAATATTCAGATTGCGGAACTCGTTAAACAGCCCGGGATCTGGCGGTAATGGCAGCGGTTTGGACAAGAAGATGGCGCGCTCGACCGCGCTGTCAAAAGATGAGTGTCCGCTGCTTTTACTTAATTTGACATCGAGAATATCCCCACCCGGAAGCAGAGTGACACTGAATTCCGCCACCGGATTACCCGGCAAATCCGGCGGCATCACGATCCTGCTTCTTATTTTGGCAAGAATCAGCGCCTTGTACTTGCCGATCTCATTCGTCACCTGATTCTTCGCTGCAGCTTGCTGCGCGGCGCGCTGTGCTTCCGCTTCGCGTTGCGCCTTGGCTTCCTGCTCACGCTGCCGTTGTGCCGCCAGCTCTTGTTCTTTTTGTTTCTGTAATTCCTTTTGCTTTTCCAGCGCTTTCTGCTTTTCCACTTCCTTTTGTTTTGCTAATTCTTTTTGTTTTTCTAGTTCTTTTTGTTTCTCCAATTCTTTCTGCTTTTCTAATTCCTTCTTTTTCTCCAGCTCTTTCTTTTTTTCAAGTTCTTTTTGCTTTTCCAGTTCCTTTAATCTTTCCTGCTCCTTGATTCTTTCCTGTTCCTGTTCCTTTTTCTTTTGCGCTTCCAAATCCGGTTTTTCCTTGACCGGCTCCGGTTTCTCTTTCATCGCGATATCGGGTTTCTTGACCGGCGGCGTCACAGCCGCTTTGGGCGGCGCAGGTTTTACCGGCTCCGGCTTTGGTGGCTCGGGTTTCGGAGGTTCGGGTTTGACCGGCTCCGGTTTGGATGGCTCCGGTTCGGGCTTTACAGGCTCTTGTACAGGCTTAGACTGCTTCGGCGGCGCCTGGATCGGCTTGGGTAATTCGGTCCAAATATCCACCACCATCCCTTCTGGCGGATGATCTTTCCAGCTCACACCAAAAATCAAAAACGCAATAAACAACACGTGCACCAGCACCGCCAGTACACCGGCGAGTAATGATCTTGGTTCGGAATGGGGAAAATTACGCGGGTCGCTCGAACTCATGAGCAATCGTTCATTTTTGTTGAGCCAGCAAACCGACTTTCTGCACTTGGTTCTGCTGCAGAATATCCATCACCTTGATGACTTCTTCGTAGCGTACGTTCTTATCCGCCGCAATAACGACCGGTTGATCGGCATTCTGTGCCTGTTTTTGCTTGATCGCTTCGATCAACTGATTGCGATCCACTTTCTGCTCCGTGGCTGATTTAGCGCGATCGCGCAGTGTCAGACTGCCGTCCGCCTTAATGATCACTTCCAGCGGCGCCACCGGTGCAGCCAGCGATTTACCGATTTGCGGCAATTCAATCTGGCCATGGTTAATCATCGGTGCCGTGATCATAAAAATGATCAGCAGCACCAGCATCACATCAATGTAGGGTACTACATTGATCTCATTCACCAATCTATGCTTGGCACGACGCGCCATAACAACCCCTCAATCTCGTTTATTCAGCTGCTCGCCGTTGCAACACATTGGACAACTCTTCCATGAAACTTTCAAAACGCGTCGCCAGTTGGTCCGTCCTACTGGCGTAGCGGTTGTAGGCGACCACGGCTGGAATCGCCGCGAATAATCCCATTGCGGTGGCAATCAACGCTTCGGCAATCCCTGGCGCGACATGGGCGATGGTCGCTTGGGTGACGCTCGATAAACTGCGGAAGGAATTCATAATGCCCCATACGGTACCGAACAGACCGATGTAAGGACTGACCGATCCGACGGTAGCCAGAAACGATAAATGCGATTCCAGATAATCCATTTCGCGCTGATACGTGGCGCGCATGGCTCTGCGCGTGCTCTCCATCACCGCTTCCAGGTCGGTCCCGGCAGGATGCTTGGTGAATTCACCGAAACCGGCGGCAAAAATGCGTTCCAGGCTGCCTGATTCATACCGCGAACTGATAATGCGTTGATGCAATGCATTCAAATCGACACCACGCCAAAAAATATCCTCGAAATCATCAGTCTTCTTGATCTCATAGCGGATGACGAATAATTTGCGGAAAATAAACCACCACGATGAAAGCGAAATCAACATCAAAATCAGCATCACCAATTGCACCAATACGCTGGCGCTGGTGATCAGATGAAGAAACGACATATCTTGTGTTACTGTTGTGCTCATGCGACTTTCCTAATTTTCTCACGTAATAGTGCAGGAATACGCGTTGGTTTGAGCGTTTCCGCACCGACACACACCACCTGAACCGTGGCATTGACTAGCTTGACATGATTGCAGGTGATTTCCTGCAATAATGCGATACGGCTCCCGCCGGTTTCGGTAACCGCGACCGACACCTGCAGCAGATCATCCAGCACGGCCGGTTTTAAATATTCAATCTCCAATGCACGCACCATGAACAATATCTTATGAACCTCACTCAATGCATGCACATTGAACCCCAAGGCCCTGAGCCACTCGTAGCGCGCCCGTTCCATAAAATTCAGGTAGGTTGAGTGATAGACCACGCCCCCCGCATCCGTATCTTGAAAATAAACACGAACGGGAAGCGAAAAATTATCGTTTAGCATTATGAATTGAATACCAGGCTGCAATGATACCTCATACCGGCTTTTTTTCCCTAAGCGGGAAAAACACCGGTCGACAAATAACGATCGCCGCGATCGCATACAATGAAGACGATTACGGCGTTTTCAACCGCAGCGGATAGACGCAGTGCCGCCGCCAGTGCGCCGCCGGATGAAATGCCGGCAAAAATCCCTTCCTCGCGCGCCAGACGGCGTGTCATGTCTTCCGCCTCAGGCTGGGAGACATAAATCATCTCATCGACTTGTTTGGCATCGAAAATTTTTGGCAAATACGCTGGCGACCATTTGCGGATACCGGGAATTTGCGCACCTTCTTCCGGCTGCACCCCGATCACTTTCACCAGCGCTTGTTGTTCTTTAAAGAATCGCGAGCATCCCATGATCGTTCCGGTGGTTCCCATGCTACTGACAAAATGCGTGATTTTTCCTTGCGTATCGCGCCAGATTTCCGGTGCCGTGCCTTCATAATGCGCCAGCGGATTATCCGGGTTGGCAAATTGATCGAGAATGATGCCCCGCCCTTCGGCGCGCATTTTTTCCGCCAGATCGCGCGCTTGCTCCATGCCACCGCTTTTCGGTGTCAGAATGATTTCCGCGCCGTAAGCGGTCATCGATTGGCGCCGCTCGATACTGAGGTTTTCCGGCATGATCAACACCATGCGATAACCCATAATGGCGGCAGCCATCGCCAGCGCGATACCGGTATTGCCGCTGGTCGCCTCGATCAGAGTATCGCCCGGTTTAATTTCGCCACGTTTCTGCGCATGAGAAATCATCGACAAAGCCGGGCGGTCTTTCACCGAACCGGCTGGATTATTGCCTTCAAGTTTGGCAAGAACAATATTCTGGGTTTTTCCGGGCAGGCGCTTGAGTCTTACTAAAGGCGTGTTACCAACAAAATTCTCAATCGTTTTATACATGAATTCAGACTTTTTTACAGACAGAACAGATTATCGCACAAGCTGCCATCCGCTTTGGAACAATGTAATCACGCAAATAAAGCCCCCCTCTGAACCACTTCAGAGGGGGGCTTTCAATCTACTACAACAAACTACTCCGGCTTAGCTGGAGCTTCTGCGCTTTTCTCGCCTTCGACAGTAACCGCATCTCGCAATTGCTTGAGTGCTCCCGGACCGATTCCGCTCACTTTCGCCAAATCATCAACGGAAGCAAAAGCACCGCTTTTTTCACGATACTCAATGATCGCTTTTGCCTTAGCGGAGCCAATCCCTTGCAGGGACTCAAGCTCAGCTTGCGTTGCCGTATTGATATTGACAGCTGCCAATGCAGTACCGGTCAGCAGAAATACCAGAGTTATCATTAGAAACAATTTCCGCATAACTTCTCCTATATCAAAAGCAAATACTGACGCACCAATTAAAGCCAGCGCTTCAATTTTCGCAGATTAAAAAATACCCGCATACATAACGCAATACTGTCACGCATTCAGGTCAAGGTGACATCGGATTCAGCAGAAATTTGTTTAATAGCCGATCTGAAGACTTATTTCGTTGTTATAGTTTCATGTTTCTACAAATTATTATCACAATCAACACTTCGTCATAGTAAGAAAACAGGAAAAATAATATAAACAAGCAACAAACATTAAGAAGCTGGTTGCATCAAGACGATGGTAAAAATAACTGGGGGTGGCAAGTTATTATTGATGCCCTGGGCATTGGCGAGGGTTTACGTTTACGTATTATTCGATACGATTCTCTGCAAAATCTTTATGAATCGATTATCGAGCAACTTCAGCAGATTTCCGAGCAACAGTGCGATTCATTTAAATCTAGCTACCCCGACAAAGAAGCTTGGGACAATTATGTGGTGGTCAAAGTCATTAATTGGGCTAACAACTACAATAGTGAAGTGACAGAAAATAAACGATGAGACTGTCCCATTAACTGTGTA
>JAFEEI010000100.1 GCA_018241205.1 Pseudomonadota bacterium | reverse complement strand
TTATTTTTACACCGCTATTTATAACCGTTCCTGTTACGTATCCATTGACCCGGTTTACCACCCTCTTTTTCAGCTATCGCCAGTAAGATATTGGCTGGTATCTCATACTTAATAGCGGCAGCGATTGAGCACACCACTCTTTCTTGCATATCCGGTGACAAATCCATCATCGAGCGAATTGCTTGAATGCCTTAGAATCTGTAAACAAATCTGGATCCGATAACTCAATAACGTTACTCTTACTCATAACGGTGTATCCCTCTTCGGTTGGCTATATTGTTTGGCAACAACTAATCAACCAGATATACCGCTATTTTTCAATACCTCAAACACCAGATTCTGTTATAACTCAGAAATCTGATTTAGTAATAAAAAAACCCATCAGCACACCTGCTTCTATACGGTTTTTATTATTAGGTGCAATTCCACAAAATAAAAAACCCGCCGGGGCGGATTAAAGAAATAAATTGAAGCCTGCTAATAATTCAGAAATTTGGGTACAAGTTGGTACGATTTGACCAGTTGTTTATTAACTATGGCGGGTATCTATATTTACTATTTGGTCCTACAGAATTGTCTGGATTTTCTTCTAAAATAGGTTTTGTTGAGGAGGGCGGAGTTACGGAATTACCTTTTTGCTTTACCTCTCTATCTGGGAAATTTGTTGTTTCAGATCGTCTGTCGAGCTCTTCTGGAATGCGTTCGGGTATTGACGTATCAATCTGTGTTTCGATTGGCAAACCTAATGGCGAGCTTGATTGAGCGAAAGCCGCTGAGCCCGCTATATAAACAGATCCAAAAATTAAAACTGCCAGTAAGTCATTAAAAAGTATATGCATTTTAAAACTCCGTTGTGAAGTTACATTACTCATAATTTCATTTTTTAACCGGAAGTCTGCTCAGATTATCACATTTCAAACAATAAAAAACCCGCCAATGGCGGGTTTGGTTCTGAATCTACTAGATTATAGCCACTTAAGCTTTTTTATTACGCCGCCCAGAAAATCCAATTAACCCTAATCCCACAAGCAACATAGCGTATGTTTCGGGTTCAGGTACGGCTGAGATTGATACATTGTCAAGCAAAGCTCCGACATTGTCGCTGCTGTTATCTTGAAAGCCGAATTGGTAAAGCGCGTCACCTGCGGGAGTAAAGTTCAAAGTTAAATGCTGGAATAGGTCAGAACTGTTAACACCGATCGAAAATTGATCATAAAAGCCTAGTTGTACCGGCTGAAAATTGACCAGGTAATCCACGTATTCTGCTTGTTTTTTAAGCAGAGGTTAAGAAGAGGTGATTACCATGGTTATGTATGCAAAGATACGGCGGATGTATTACCGTGAACATCTGTCAATTAATGAGATTCAGCGCCGAACGAGTCTGTCACGGAACACGATAAAGAAGTGGTTGAAAGCACCAAATGACAGCGCGGTAAAATATCAAAGAGCGAAGAAGCCTGGGAAGCTGACATCATTTGAATCCAGGTTGCTATTGGCGTTAGAAGCGGATGCACGCCGCCCGAAGAAAGATCGACGTACAGCGTTGATGTTGTTCAAAGAGATATTGAACGAAGGCTATACAGGTGGTTATAGCATTGTTTGCGATTTTATCCGTAGATGGCGTAATCAGGGTGTTACGGGTAAATCGGTTTATGTGCCGCTCAGGTTTGAGCTGGGTGAAGCGTTTCAGTTTGATTGGAGCGAAGAGCATCTGGTGATTGGCGGCATTCATCGCAAGGTTTTGGCTGCTCATACAAAACTATGCGCCAGTCGTGCATTCATGTTGTCAGGCTATCCAGCACAGAGTCACGAGATGCTGTTCGATGCGCATACTAGAGCATTTACTGCTTTTGGCGGAGTATCCAGGTGCGGTATCTACGACAACATGAAGACTGCCGTGGACAAAGTCTCTAAAGGTGGTGGGCGTATCATAAATACGCGGTTTTTTGCCATGACCGCGCATTATCTGTTCGATCCGGATTTCTGCAATGTCGCCTCTGGCTGGGAGAAGGGGATCGTCGAGAAGAATGTTCAGGATGTGCGCCGCCACATCTGGAATGAAGCCAAACAGCAGCAATTCAGCTCATTCGAGGAACTCAATATCTGGCTCGAAGCGCGTTGCCGCGCCCTGTGGTCAGAAGTACAGCACCCGAACTATGCCGGCATTACTGCCGCTGATGCTCTTGAACAAGAACAGATGTACTTGATGCCGATGCCAGCACCGTTCGATGGTTATATTGAAGTATTGGCGCGCATTTCCAGCACATGTCTGATTGCGGTGCAACGTAACCGCTATTCCGTTCCCTGTCATTTGGCTAATCAGACGGTAGCCGTTCACCTCTATGCAAACCGCATCGAGATTGTTTGTGAGAATGCAGTGATAGCCCATCATCCCCGTCTGCTGGATCGCGACCAGGTCGGCTACAACTGGCAACATTACATCCCGATCATTGAGAAGAAGCCAATGCTTTGCGTAACGGCGTACCATTTGCTGAATTGCCGGGACCTTTGGTGCAACTGCAAACAGCACTACGGCGACGAGAACGACAACAAGCTGACCGGATCATGGCCAAGGTACTAAGCTTAGTACCATCTCATGGCCTGGAAGCAGTTCTGGTCGCTGTCGAATTGGTACTGGAATCAGGTATAACCAGCGCCGAACATGTACTCAATGTGTTGGCACGTCTTAACCAGTCTGAATCACCCGCACGAGTAGAGACCAGTCTTAAACTTGATGAAGAGCCGCAGGCCGACACCGCGCGATATGATCACCTGAATACCCTGGATGCGCCCTATGTCTGGCATGATTACTCAACTCAAGGCACTTAAATTATAGGGCATGGCAGCATACTATGCTGATTTACAAAACAACGGCACCCCAGGCGCAACCGCTCGCCTCGATTCTTCAGTAGGAATCCTGCACAATTGTTGCAGGCTGAATTGACCGAGCGAAGTGTCCGCTCTATCCGCTATCAAACCAATGCCGCCAGATTCCCTGTGCAACGTCATTTACAAGGATTTGATTTCAGCCAATCCAAGGTGGATGAACAACTGGTTCATCAGCTGGCTACTCTGGAATTTACCGAGACTGCACGGAATCTAGTGTTGGTCGGCGGCACCGGTACCGGCAAAACCCATCTGGCCATTGCAATCGGTATCTCCGGCATTCAGTATCACAACAAAAAGGTTCGCTTTTATTCCACTGTCGATCTGGCCAACAGGTTGGAACAGGAGAAAAACAACGGCAAACAGAGAAGATTGACGCTCAGCCTCGCGCAGATAGACTTGGTCATCCTGGATGAGCTTGGTTACCTGCCATTTTCCCAGACCGGTGGTGCGTTACTGTTTCACTTGCTTTCCAAGCTTTATGAGCGAACCAGCGTCATCATTACCACTAATCTGACATTTGCAGAGTGGAACAGCGTATTCATTGACGCCAAAATGACAACCGCATTATTGGATCGACTGACTCATCATTGTCATATCATTGAAACTGGCAACGAATAATTTTGCTTCAAGCAAAGCAGTGCAACTGCAAAAGCAAGAATCCAGGCACGGGAAAAGGAAAAATATCCTTCATTTGCAAAAACAGTAGATTCTTAATCCATTACCACTATTTTCTATAACACAAAAGGAGAAAACACCAATTCAGTCTGGTCGACTTATCCACAGCTGCGTAGTAATCTACGCGCTTATTCGCCTAGTCAGTTTTCAACCGGCACAGATGGTCAATTTTAAACCGGCATCAACAGCTACCCGTGCAGATTGCACACAAGCTCAAGGACTCATTGCTGGCATCCCGGCCCAGCACCTGATTGCTGACAAGGGCTACGACAGTGATGCCATCGTTGAGCAAGCGGGATCTCAGGGCAGGCAGGTGGTGATCCCGCCATGAAAAAATAGAAAGGGACAGCGAATATGACAAACACCTGTACCGGCAACGCCACCTCGTCGAGAATGCGTTTCTTGCGCTCAAACAGTGGCGCGGCA